>JALEJQ010000108.1 GCA_022769565.1 Oscillospiraceae bacterium | reverse complement strand
TATGGATAAAGACGGTGGATATAATGCGACCAATCTAGGAAAGCGACCGCAGGCGGGCTGTCGCCCGGCAAGGGAGCTTGACGACGAGTGGGCGTATTATAGGCACCGTATTTTATCCATAGGTTAAATGGTTATTAGTATTTAATATAGCAAAAAGGGGCTGCTGCAAACAATGCGGCAGCAACCCCCTTTTAAATCAAATATTATTGCAGATCAAACAAGTTCGATGATAGCCATTTCAGCAGCATCGCCGCGTCTGGGGCCAACCTTTACGATCCTTGTATAACCGCCGTTTACATCAGCATACTTAGGTGCGATGTCATCAAAAAGCTTCTTAACAACATCTTCCTTAGTAACATAAGCAAGAACCTGACGCTTGGAGTGGAGGTCGTTGGTCTTAGCGATGGTGATCATCTTTTCAGCCATTGAACGAACCTCTTTGGCTCTTGTAACTGTTGTTTCGATTTTGCCGTTTTCGAGCAGATATGTTACCATAGCTCTGAGCATAGCCTTTCTATGGTCGCTTGTTCGGCCCAATTTTCTTGTTCCCGGCATTATAATCACTCCTTACCTATCAAAAGTACAGCGTTCTGCGGCGCTATGCCGCATAGGCGCATTTAGTTATCTTCTTCAGAGCTGAGATCGAAACCGAGGGACTGAAGCTTCTCCTTAACTTCGTCAAAGGACTTCTTTCCGAGGTTTCTGACCTTCATCATTTCTTCTTCTGACTTATTGATCAGATCATCCACAGTGTTTATGCCTGCACGCTTCAAGCAGTTGAACGAACGTACTGACAAGTCAAGTTCCTCAATGGTCATCTCAAGGATCTTTTCTTTACCCTTATCGTCCTTTTCTACCATGATTTCAGTGATAGCGGACTCATCCGAAAGCTCACCAAAGAGCTTCAGATGCTCAATGAGGAGATTGGCTGCCTGAGATACAGCTTCCTTGGCTGAAATAACGCCGTTAGTCCAGACTTCAAGGTTAAGCTTATCATAATCTGTTACCTGACCGAGTCTTGTATCCTCGACCGTGTAATTTACTTTCAGTACGGGTGTGTAGATGGAATCCACAGCTATAACGTCAACACCGAAGTTGAACAGCTGCTTATTTTTATCGGCGGGAACGTATCCGCGTCCTCTGTCGATGGTGATCTCCATATACAGCTTTGCGTCTTTGCCGAGGGTGGCAATGTGCATATCCGGAACGAGTATATCGACCTCTGAATCGGCCTTTATGTCGCCTGCGGTAACTTCGCATTCGTCTTCGGCTTCGATATAGATAGTCTTGGGACCCTCGCCGTAGAGCTTGGCGGTAAGACCCTTAAGGTTGAGAACGATCTCCGTTACATCTTCCTTAACGCCCGGAACGGTGGATAATTCGTGGTGTACGCCGTCGATCTTCACCGAAGTAACAGCAACACCCGGAAGCGAGGAGAGCAGGACGCGTCTGAGGCTGTTGCCCAGCGTATGTCCGTAGCCGCGCTCCAGCGGAGCGATAGCAAACTTGCCGTAAGTTCCGTTAGTTTTGAGCTCAACGGTTTCGATTTCCGGCTTTTCGATTTTTTCAAGCATTATAAAACCCTCCTATATTCGCATTGCGGATAATGAACGTACACACGCCGCAGCTATTACTTAGAATAGAGCTCGACGATAAGGTGAGTCTCAACCTCGTAGTCAAGATCCTCAGTCTTAGGCATACGAACGACCTTAGCAGAGAAGTTCTCCTTGTTGGATTCAAGCCATGTAGGAACAACACGGCCGTTAGTCTGCTCAACAACGTCCTTGAACTTAGCGCTGGATCTGCTGCCCTCATAAAGAGCAACAACGTCGCCTTCCTTAACTCTGTAAGAGGGGATGTTTACTCTCTTGCCGTTAACAGTAAAGTGTCTGTGAGTAACGAGCTGTCTTGCTTCACGTCTTGTGAGAGCGAGACCCATTCTGTAAACGATATTGTCAAGTCTGGATTCGAGAACGGTGATAAGATTGTCACCTGTCTTGCCTTCCATCTTGTCGGCAATTTCAAAGTAGTGATAGAACTGCTTTTCGAGAACGCCGTAGATGAACTTGAGCTTCTGCTTTTCCTTGAGCTGGGAGCCGTATTCAGAAACCTTCTTTCTGTTGTTGGCACCGGGATTTCTATTTGAAGACTTAGAAATACCCATAACCATAGGGCTGATTCCTAAGTATCTGCATTTTTTAAGGATAGGATCCTTGTTAACTGCCATTTAGAATTACACCTCCATTGGTATTTTAAAAACGGTTTATCCGAAAAAATAGGTTTATCCGTAGAAGAGACCTGTTATACACGACGTCTCTTGGGAGGACGGCAGCCGTTGTGAGGAATCGGTGTTACGTCCTTGATGAGTCTAACTTCGAGACCAACGGTCTGAAGAGCTCTGATAGCAGCTTCACGTCCGGCGCCGGGTCCCTTAACATAAACCTCAACAGTCTTGAGGCCGTGATCCATAGCAGCCTTAGCAGCTGTCTCCGCAGCAGTCTGTGCAGCGAAGGGAGTGGATTTCTTGGAGCCTCTGAAGCCTAATCCGCCTGCGGAAGCCCATGAGATAGCGTTACCCTGAGTATCAGTGATAGTAACGATAGTATTGTTGAAAGTGGACTGGATATGAACAGCACCATTTTCAATGTTTTTACGCTCACGACGGCGTCTTACGACAGCCTTCTTACCTTTAACCTGAGCAGCCATTGTTCATTTCCCTCCTTACTTCTTCTTGTTAGCGATTGTCTTTACAGGACCCTTACGAGTTCTTGCGTTAGTCTTGGATCTCTGACCTCTAACGGGGAGACCCTTTCTGTGACGAACGCCTCTGTAACAGCCGATCTCAACAAGTCTCTTGATGTTAAGTGCAACATTTCTTCTAAGGTCGCCTTCAACGATGAAGTGATGATCGATATATTCACGGAGCTTTGCGAGGTCGTCCTCGGACAGATCCTTAACTCTGATGTCAGGGTTTACACCTGTGTTTGCGAGGATAACATCAGCAGATTTACGACCGATACCGTAGATGTATGTGAGACCGATTTCGATTCTCTTATCTTTCGGAAGGTCAACGCCTGCAATACGTGCCATTTACAAAACACCTCCAAAATGGATTTAATTATACGTTTCAGAAATTAGGTGACTGCTTAGCCCTGACGCTGCTTGTGCTTGGGGTTTTCGCAGATAACCATGATCTTGCCTTTTCTTTTGATTACTTTGCATTTTTCACAAATAGGCTTAACTGAAGGTCTTACTTTCATGATAAATACCTCCTTCTGCAAGACTTTTTACTTTGCTCTCCAAGTAATTCTGCCTTTTGAGAGGTCATATGGCGACATCTCAACTGTTACCTTATCGCCCGGAACTATACGGATATAGTTCATTCTGAGCTTACCGGAAACGTGAGCAAGAATCTGATGACCGTTTGCAAGCTCCACCTGGAACATTGCATTCGGGAGAGCTTCGATTACTGTACCTTCAATCTCAATAACATCTTCCTTAGACAAGCATATGCCTCCTTTTAGATTTACTGATTCAGGTGCAGGGCTTCCGGAGCAGCTTTTGCTGTGTATTCCGAGAGGATTCTCCTTAGACCCTTATTTGTCAGACCGTCCGTATCTATAACAGTATTGGTAAACCGAAGATGCTTTAAACGCTTTTTTTTGGGAGCTTCAAGCCTTCGCTCTTTGCCGTCCGCAATGAAAGCGAAATCATCATCGGCAGCGGTGATAACAAGGAACCTGCCCTTGTCGTGTCCTGCAACAGACCTGACGATCATTCCGAGTTTGGCTTCCACAGCTATACTCCTTTCGGCTTGCGCCTTTCAGACGATAGTCGGTTTAGTTAAAATAACCGGTCCGTCGGGTGTAACTGCGATAGTATGCTCAAAATGAGCTGAGGGTGAACCGGATCTGGTCAAAACAGTCCAGCCGTCCGAAAGAACTTTAACGTCCTCTCCGACTGCATTGATCATAGGTTCTATGGCGATAGTCATTCCGGCAACAAGTCTTGGACCGTGACCTGCACGACCGAAGTTTGGTACCTCCGGCGATTCGTGAAGATCTTTTCCGACACCGTGACCCACATACTGCTTGACTATGCCGTATCCATAAGAAGTGCAGTGCTCCTCCACCGCATGGCTTATATCGCCGATACGGTTGCCTGCGACAGCCTGTTCAATACCCAGATACAAGCTTTCGTTTGTGACCTTAAGGAGCTGCAGCGTTTCTTCGGGAACATTGCCAACGGGGAAGGTGAATGCCGAATCCCCATGAAAACCGTCGATATAAGCGCCTACGTCTATGCTGACAACATCGCCGTCATGGATTATCCTCTTCTTGGAGGGGATACCGTGAATGACCTCATCGTTTATGGAGATGCAGGCCGATCCGGGGAATCCGCCGTAGCCTAAGAAGGAGGGCTTTGCTCCGTTCTTGACGATATAATCGTGAATGATCTTGTCAAGCTCATAGGTGGACATACCGACTTTTATCTGCTGTCCGGCGTAATGAAGAGCGTTGCCTGTAATGATACCGGCTTTCCGCATCTTCTCCAGCTCAGACTTGGATTTAACATTAATCATTTATTTCGCCTTAAGCATTAATAGCTTCTAAAACGACCTTGGAAGTTTCCTCCACACCGTCAAGACCCTTAACTCTCTTGAGCTTTCCTCTTGCAGCATAGAAATCAGCAAGGGGAGCGGTCTGCTTGTGGTAGGTTGCCAGTCTTTCAACAACTGTTTCGGGAGCGTCGTCCTTACGCTGAGCAGCCTTTCCGCCGCACTTGTCGCATACGCCCTCCACCTTAGTGGGGTGGTATTCGATGTGGTAGGAAGCGCCGCACTTTTCGCAGACTCTTCTGCCCGAAATACGAGCCTTTATAACCTCGTCGTCAACGTCAATGGAAAGAACCAGGTCGATATTCACGCCCATTTTCTCAAGAGCCTCTGCCTGGGGCACAGTTCTCGGGAAACCGTCGAGGATAAAGCCGTTTTTGCAGTCATCCTCGGCAATTCTGTCCTTCAGGATACCGATAACGACTTCGTCGGGGACGAGAGCGCCGCTCTCCATGAAGCTTTTTGCCTTCAGACCGCATTCTGTGCCGTTTTTAACTGCTTCACGCAGTATATTGCCGGTAGAGATCTGAGGAATGCCGAGCTTTTCGCTTATAACTTCTGCCTGTGTGCCTTTGCCTGCACCGGGAGCGCCCAGTAAAATCAAGTTCATTTTAAATCCTCCTAACAAAGTCTTAAACGGTATAAATTTTATTCAAGGAAACCCTTATGGTGACGCATCATCATCTGTGATTCCAGGGTTCTTACTGTTTCAAGAACAACGCTTACGATGATCAGGATAGAAGTACCGCCCATCGCAATGTTGAGCTGAGGCATAGCAAGGTTTGTAAGAATCGGGAAGATAGCGATAACGCCGAGGAAAACGGCTCCGATGAGAGTGATCTTGGAAAGAACTCTCTGGATATAATCGCTTGTAGGCTTACCGGGTCTGATACCGGGGATGCCGCCGTTGTTCTGACGAAGATTGTTTGCGATCTCAATGGGGTTGTACTGCATAGCAACATAGAAGTAGTTGAATGCAATTATCAGAATGAAGTAAAGGATAGCGTACCAGCCGCTCTGATAGCTGAAGAAGTGAACGAAGCCGGCATAGAATTTCTGCCAGAAGCCCACAGGGTCAGCCTTAACGGGGATGAACATCTCCAGAGTAGCGGGAAGCGACATAATAGCCATTGCAAAGATGATAGGCATAACGCCGCTCATTGCAACCTTCATGGGGATATGCGTATTCTGTCCGCCGTACTGCTTTCTGCCTACGACTCTTTTTGCGTACTGAATGGGGATACGTCTTTCCGACTCGTTCATGAAAACGATGAAGCCGATCATGAGAACGAATACTATCAGTACAACGGGAACGATGAGGATATATTTCTTGTCCGACTTAACAAGCTCGAACATTGCCAGAACACTGGAAGGACCTCTTGAAACGATACCTGCGAAGAGTATCATGGAGATACCGTTGCCGATACCCTTTTCGTTGATCCTGTTTCCGAGCCAAACAACAACGCAGGAGCCTGCGGTGAAGGATGCAATGATAACAAACGCTGCAAACACACCGGCAGCGCCGTCTGGATATTTTACAGCAGATACGCCATCTTTACCATTACGCTGTGTAACGTAATAAGCATAGGACATTACCAGTGAAATAGCAAGTGATACGAACATTGTAATGGTGTTAAGCTTTTTTCGTCCCTCTTCTCCCTCTTTCTGGAGATTTTCCAGCGGAGGAAGAGCATATGTCAGAAGCTGAACGATGATAGAAGCATTAATGTACGGCTGAATTGCCAGTGCAAATAATGTTCCTTTGGAGAGAGCGCCGCCTGAGAGAATATCCATATAACTCAGGAAGTTTCCTTCGTCCGAGATCATAGAACTCAGAACACTTGCGTCCAAAAACGGAACAGGGATATGACAGCCGATACGGAAAATGAGAATGATCAATAATGTGTAAAGGATCTTTTTCCTTAACTCAGGAACCTTCCAAGCGTTTCTGAAGGTCGTAAACACATTACATCACCTCAGCCTTCCCGCCTGCCTTTTCGATTTTTTCTTTAGCTGAAGCTGAAAAAGCAGCTGCCTTAACAGTCAGATTCTTTGTAAGCTCTCCGTTGCCGAGGATCTTAACGCCTGCGTCAGTCTTCTTGATAAGACCTGCAGCCTTGAGAAGCTCAGTATCAACAACGGTGCCGTCTGTGAACTTTTCGAGATCGGAAACGTTGATAACAACAGGCTTAACTGCGAAAATATTGTTGAAGCCTCTCTTAGGGATTCTTCTCTGAAGAGGCATCTGACCGCCTTCAAAACCGGGTCTTACACCGCCGCCGGAACGAGCGTTCTGACCCTTGTGGCCCTTGCCGGCAGTCTTACCCTGGCCTGAGCCGTGACCTCTGCCTATTCTCTTAACGTCCTTAGTAGAACCTGCGGCAGGGGATAATTCGTGAATATACATAGCTTTCGCACCTCCCTGCAATAATTATGCTTCGGTTACTTTTACGAGGTGAGAGATCTTGGCGATCTTTCCCTTTGTAGCGTCGTTATCGGGCTGAACCTTTTCAGCACCAACCTTGTGGAGACCGAGAGAATGCGCTACAGCGATCTGCGGCTTTGTGCAGCCGTTGAGGCTCTTTACGAGCTTAACTTTAAGTGCCATTTCAAGCGACCTCCTTAACCAATAACTTCTTTAACGGTTTTGCCTCTTACTTCGGCAACTTCCTTAGCGCTGCGGCAGCTTGCAAGACCGTTGATAGTAGCTCTTACAACGTTGCATGCATTGTTTGAACGCAGGGACTTAGTTCTGATGTCCTTGATGCCTGCCATTTCGATAACGGCACGAACAGGACCGCCTGCGATAACACCGGTACCGGGAGCAGCGGGCTTCATAAGAACTCTGCCTGCGCCGAATTCACCGATAATTTCGTGAGGAATGGTAGTACCTCTGAGGGAAACCTTAATCAAATTCTTCTTAGCGTCCTCGATGCCCTTGCGGATAGCGTCGGGAACTTCTCCCGATTTACCCATACCGAAACCGACTGTGCCGTTGCCGTCGCCAACTACTACGAGAGCAGCAAACTTGTAAATACGACCGCCCTTAACAGTTTTGGAAACTCTGTTAATAGCAACAACCTTCTCGGAAAGCTCGAGTGCAGAAGCGTCTATCTTAGCATTAGCCAAAAGAATAACCTCCTTATTTGTTACTTGGAGCGCTGAACTTAGAAGTTCAGACCGCCCTTTCTTGCGCCTTCAGCAAGTTCTGCAACTCTACCGTGGTAGAGGAAACCTGCACGGTCGAAAACAACGTCCTTGATACCCTTTGCAAGAGCCTTTTCAGCCAGCATTTCGCCAACCTTGAAAGCACCTTCCTTGTTGCCGCCGTTGCCGTCGAATCCCTTGTCGAGAGATGAAGCGGAAGCGAGAGTTACGCCTGCAACATCATCGATGATCTGAGCATAGATATGCTTAGCGCTGCGGAAAACGTTAAGTCTGGGGCAAGCTGCAGTTCCGCTGATCTTGGAACGTACACGGATCTGTCTTTTAGCTCTGGCAGCCTTTCTGTTGATCTGCTTAACCATTTTATTTCACTCCTTTTTTCAACGAAGAATAGTAGCTGTTGTTTCAAGCTGTCCCATTCTTCCACATAACAGGATAAATTTGCATAAACGGAAGAAGAAATTACTTCTTACCCTTGGCAGCCTTACCTTCCTTGCGGATGATATGCTCGCCCTGGTAACGGATACCCTTGCCCTTATACGGCTCAGGCGGCTTCTTCTCACGGATCTCGGCAGCATACTGGCCAACCTTCTGCTTGTCGATACCCTTAACAATAACTGTGTTGGGGTTAGGAACATCAAGCTTTATATCCTCAGTTTCGGGGATAATTACCTGATGAGAGAAACCGAGGTTCATAACAACGTTTGTACCCTGCTTAGCAGCACGGTAACCGAGACCTTCGATCTCGAGAGTTTTTGTATAGCCCTCTGTAACGCCTGTGATCATGTTAGCGATAAGAGTTCTTGTAAGACCGTGGAGAGACTTGTGGAGCTTATCCTCGGAAGGACGCTCAACGATGATCTCGCTGCCCTCGACCTTGATTATCATATCCTTGTTGAATGTTTCAACAAGAGTACCCTTAGGTCCCTTTGCGGTAACAGTGGTGCCGTCGATCTTAACATCAACGCCTGCAGGAACACTAATAGGCTTTTTACCAATTCTTGACATTGTGTGTTCCTCCTTACCATACGAACGCAAGAACTTCGCCGCCGACATTGAGCTCTCTTGCCTTCTTGTCAGTCATAACGCCCTTGGATGTAGAAACAATGGCGATACCGAGTCCCTTCATAACCTTAGGCATATCCTCGCAGCTGGAGTAGATACGAAGACCGGGTTTGGAAACTCTGCGGAGTCCTGTGATGACCTGTGATTTATTTTCACCGTACTTAAGTGTGATTCTGATGATGCCCTGTTTGCCGTCGTCAATGATCTGATAGCTCTTGAGGTAGCCCTCGTCAACGAGGATCTGAGTGATAGCTTTCTTCATATTGGAAGCGGGAACATCAACTGTTGCGTGCTTAGCAGAATTCGCATTACGGATTCTGGTAAGTATATCTGCAATTGTATCAGTAATTTGCATACCTTAGTAACCTCCTTATATTAATAGGCAACTTGTATTGCCGCTGCAGCGCCTTGGCGAAGCTTACCAGCTTGCCTTCTTGACACCGGGGATCTGACCCTTGTGAGCCAGCTCTCTGAAGCAGATACGGCAAATACCGAACTTTCTCATATAAGAGTGAGGTCTGCCGCAGATTTTGCATCTATTGTAAGCTCTTGTGGAAAACTTAGGAGTCTTCTGCTGTTTCAGCTTCATTGCTTTTTTAGCCATCTGTAATAATCCCTCCTAATTACTTAGCGAAAGGAGCGCCCATAAGCTCAAGCAGAGCCTTCGCTTCTTCATCTGTGTTAGCGGTAGTGATGATGTTGATGTCCATACCGCGTACCTTATCGATCTTATCGTACTCGATCTCAGGGAAAATGAGCTGTTCCTTGATACCGGTAGAATAGTTGCCTCTGCCGTCGAAAGAGTTAGCGCTGATTCCTCTGAAGTCACGAACTCTGGGGAAAGCAACGTTGAAAAGTCTGTCGAGGAATTCGTACATCTTTTCGCTTCTGAGCGTTACCTTAACGCCGATAGGCATACCCTCACGGATCTTGAAGTTAGCGACGGACTTCTTAGCGCGGCAAACAACAGGCTTCTGACCTGTGATAGCTGCGAGATCGGTCATAATAGCGTCGATGACCTTAGCATTGTCCTTAGCCTCGCCTGCGCCGACATTGATAACGACCTTGTCAATCTTAGGGATCTGCATTACGCTCTTGTACTCAAACTTTTTCATTAAAGCAGGAGCAACTGTGCTGACATAAAGTTCCTTTAAATTAGATGCCATGTCAATTTAACTCCTTTCCTTAATATGTCTTGCCGCAGTCTGCGTTCTTGCAAACTCTGGACTTAGTTCCGTCAGCCTCGATCTTGTGGCCGACTCTTGTGGGCTTGCCGCACTTGGGGCAAACTACCATTACCTTGGAAGCATAGAGGGGAGCTTCGCACTTAACGATGCCGCCCTGCTGACCCATCTGTCTGGGCTTAACGTGCTTTGTAGCGATGTTAAGGCCTTCAACGATGACCTTCTTTTCCTTGGGGGAAACCTCTAAAACCTTACCCTGCTTGCCCTTGTCCTTACCGGAAAGGATAACAACGGTGTCGCCGGTTTTAACGTGTAAATTATTCATTCGGGGACACCTCCTTAAAGTACTTCGGGAGCGAGTGAAAGGATCTTCATATAGTCCTTATCTCTGAGCTCTCTTGCAACAGGTCCGAAAATACGGGTACCTCTGGGGTTTTTATCTTCTCTGATAATAACGGCAGCGTTTTCGTCGAATCTGATGTAGGTTCCATCCTCACGGCGGAGACCCTTAGCGGAACGAACGATTACTGCCTTAACAACGTCGCCTTTTTTAACAACGCCGCCTGGTGTTGCTTTCTTAACAGAAGCAACAACTACATCGCCGATGTTTGCATATCTTCTACGTGTACCACCGAGAACTCTGATGCACATGAGCTCCTTGGCACCGGTGTTATCAGCGACTTTCAAATAAGTCTGCATCTGTACCACAATGCATTACTCCTTCCTATTTTACAGAAACCGGCGGCAAAGGCAAAACCCTTTGCCGCGGTTCATATAAATTTAATTAAAACAAGCGTGTAAACGTACCAACGTTACCGTGCGTATCATTCACCGAAGTATAATTATAGCATACTTATCCCTTGGTGTCAATCGGCATATTAGCCAATATACGATACAAAAAAACGCAACTTTTTACTTAGCCTGCTCAATTACCTTTACCAGACGCCATCTCTTATCCTTGGAGATAGGACGGGTTTCCATAATTTCAACACGGTCGCCGATATTGCAGGTGTTGTTCTCGTCGTGAGCCTTGAGCTTGATAGTTCTCTTGATGATCTTCTTATAAAGAGGATGCTGTACGCTGTCAACGATTGCAACTACGATCGTTTTGTCCATTTTGTTGGAAACGACCTTACCGACTCTTGTTTTTCTAAGATTTCTCTCATCAGCCATCTTTAAAACCCTCCTTCACTTACTGCTGTGCTTCGGAACGCTCGCGGATAATAGTCTTAATGCGGGCAATATCCTTCTTAACAGCCTTTAAACGTGTTGGGTTGTCAAGCTGATTTACAGCGAGCTGAAAACGGAGAGCAAAAAGCTCCTTCTTTAAATCGGAAAGCTTGTTTTCGAGCTCGAGATCAGTCATTTCTCTAACTTCTGCTGCTTTCATTATACGCTCGCCTCCTGTTCTGCCTGACGTGATACGAATTTGCACTTAATGGGGAGCTTGTGAGCTGCAAGACGCATAGCTTCACGAGCCAGCTCCTCGGAAACGCCGCCGATCTCGAACAGAACTCTGCCCGGCTTAACTACTGCGACCCAGTATTCGGGAGAACCCTTACCGGAACCCATTCGTGTTTCAGCAGGCTTTTCTGTGATCGGCTTGTCGGGGAAAATCTTGATCCAAACCTGACCGCCACGCTTGATGTAACGTGTCATAGCGATACGGGCAGCTTCGATCTGGTTTGAGGTAATCCAAGCAGGTTCAAGAGCCTGAAGACCGAAATCGCCGTTGGAAACGGTGTTGCCTCTGTAAGCCTTACCTGTAAGTCTGCCTCTCTGTACTCTTCTGTACTTAACTCTCTTTGGAAGAAGCATTACTGGTTACCTCCTTCTCTTTTAGCTTCAGCACGGTTTCTGTTGCCGTTGCTGCGGGGTCTGTCGTTATTTGCTCTGCGGGGCTTTCTTTCAGGCTTTTCGGTAACAGCTCTTGCAGCTGTCATATCGCCCTTAAGAACTTCGCCCTTGTATATCCAAACCTTAACGCCGATCTTGCCGTAGGTTGTGTTAGCCTCTGCAAAACCGTAGTCGATGTCGGCACGGATAGTCTGGAGGGGGATAGTACCCTCGTGATAGCTTTCGGAACGTGCGATCTCGGCACCGCCAAGACGGCCGCCGCACTTGACCTTGATACCCTTAGCACCAAGCTTCATAGATCTGCCGATAGCCTGCTTCATAGCTCTTCTGAAAGAAACACGGTTCTCAAGCTGGGAAGCGATGCTTTCAGCAACGAGCTGAGCGTTCATATCGGGGGATTTAACTTCAACGATGTTGATGGCAACGGACTTGCCGATCATCTTTTCAACCTGAAGGCGAACCTTTTCGATGTTCTCGCCGCCTCTGCCGATAACGATACCGGGCTTAGCGCAGTGAACGTGGATCCTTACCTTGTCAGCGAATCTTTCGATCTCGATCTTGGGAACGCCTGCAGCGTAAAGTTCCTTCTTTATAAAGTTACGAACGTTGTAATCTTCAACCAGAGTATCGCCGAAAGTTGCTTTGTTGGCAAACCAGCGGGAATCCCAATCTTTGATCACGCCTACACGAAGACCGTGCGGATTAACTTTCTGTCCCATTTAGTTTACTCTCCTTTCGACTTATTCCTTTTCCTTTACCACAAGAGTAACATGAGAAGTTCTCTTGAGGATACGGAAAGCTCTGCCATGGTCTCTGGGCATGATTCTCTTCATAATAGGTCCGGGGCAAACGAAGCACTCTGATACATAAAGATTGTTCTTATCCATACCGAAGTTATTTTCAGCGTTTGCAACTGCGGACTTCAGAAGTTTCTCCAGATATTCACAGGCAGATTTAGGTGTGTGCTTTAAGATCGCCATAGCTGTTTCAACGTCCTTGCCTCTGATGAGGTCGAGAACGATCTGAACCTTTCGGGGTGCTATGCGAGCATTTTTAAGGTATGCTCTTGCTTCCATTCTGAATTCTCCTCTCTGCCTTATTATTTACCGTTGTTGGATGTCTTTGAACCTGCATGACCCTTAAAGGTTCTTGTAGGTGCAAACTCGCCGAGTCTGTGTCCGACCATATCTTCGGTTACATATACGGGAACGTGCTTTCTGCCGTCGTGAACAGCAAATGTATGACCTACGAAATCAGGGAAAATTGTGGAAGCTCTGCTCCAGGTCTTGAGGACCTTCTTTTCGCCTGCTTCGTTCATAGCGATAACTCTCTTTAAAAGGACTTCCTGAACGTAAGGGCCCTTTTTAACGCTTCTGCTCATTGGTTTTCCTCCCCTCTCATGATCAGAGGCAAGATGCACGGAACGGGAAGTCCGTTCCTGCATTCCTCTTTACGATTCCTATGAGTGTATTTTATTAATAGTTTAAAGATTTAAGCGGTTTTTATGCCGCAAAGCAAGGATTACTTGCCGTTTCTTCTCTTAACGATGAACTTGTCAGTTCTGTTATGAGTAGCTCTTGTCTTGTAACCCATAGCAGGCTTGCCCCAAGGTGTAACAGGGCCGGGACGACCAACAGGTGACTTACCTTCACCACCGCCGTGGGGGTGGTCGCAGGGGTTCATGACAGAACCGCGGACTGTAGGTCTGATGCCCTTATGACGGGTCTTACCTGCCTTACCTACATTAACGTTCTCATGGTCAATGTTGGAAACCTGACCGATGGAAGCCATGCAGTTAACGGCAACCTTTCTCATTTCGCCGGAAGGAAGTCTTACGAGAGCGTAATCGCCTTCCTTACCCATGAGCTGTGCCATATTTCCGGCTGCACGAACGAGCTGAGCGCCCTTGCCGGGATAAAGCTCGATGTTGTGGATGAAGGTACCAACAGGGATGTTGGCAAGTGCAAGTGCGTTGCCGGGCTTAATATCGGAATCAGCGCCTGCTCTTACAACGTCGCCAACGGAAAGACCGTTAGGAGCGATGATGTATCTCTTTTCGCCGTCCTCGTACTGAACGAGAGCGATGAAAGCGCTTCTGTTAGGATCGTACTCAAGAGTAAGAACAGTAGCGTTCATGCCCTGCTTATCTCTCTTGAAGTCGATGATTCTGTATTTTCTTCTGTTTCCGCCGCCTCTGTGACGAACGGTGATCCTGCCGTAGCTGTTTCTGCCGGAGTTCTTCTTAACGGGAGCAAGAAGGCTCTTCTCGGGAGCTACCTTGGAAAGACCGCTGTAATCTGTAACTGTCATCTGACGTCTGGAAGCGGTCGTAGGCTTGTATGCTTTAATAGCCATTTCAGTCAATCTCCTTTATATATTTGCGATGTTTTGCGGATGCTTTACCACCCATACTTACTCATTGCCCGTGGGCTAAGGAGTAAAAGCCAAAGGGCCTTACATCATGCCATCGAAGAATTCAATGGTCTTGGAATCGGGTGTAAGAGTAACAACAGCCTTCTTCCAGGAAGCTGTGTAGCCGGAATGGAGACCCATTCTCTTGGAACGACCTCTTACGTTAAGTGTGTTAACCTTAGCTACCTTAACGCCGAAAAGCTCTTCAACAGCCTTAGCTATTTCGATCTTGCCTGCGTTCTTGGCAACCTTAAAGGTGTACTTTCCGTTCTGGAGACCGGACATGCTTTTTTCTGTGATAATGGGCTTGAGAATAATATCCTGAGCTGTCATTATGCGTACACCTCCTCGATCTTTGCAACAGCGTCCTTAGCAACGATGAACTTATCGTAATTAAGGATGTCGTAAACGTTGATAGTATTTACAAGAGCAGTCTTAACGCCGGGGATATTAGAAGCGCTCTTGATAACGAAGCTGTCGTTTTCGGGAAGAACGATAAGAGCCTTCTTACCCTCTGCTTCAACAGCCTTGAGCATAGCGAGCATTGTCTTGGTCTTGTACTCGTCCATCTTGATGGAATCGAGAACGATCATATTGTTGTCGAGTACCTTAACAGACAGTGCAGACTTCATAGCAAGTCTCTTTACCTTCTTGTTAACGGTAAAACGGTAAGATCTGGGCTTGGGGCCGAGAGCAATACCGCCGTGTGTCCACTGGGGAGCACGGGTTGAACCCTGTCTTGCATGACCTGTACCCTTCTGTCTCCAGGGCTTTCTTCCGCCGCCCTTTACCTCTGTACGGGTAAGAGTGGACTGTGTGCCCTGACGCTGGTTAGCAAGGTAGTTAACTACCATTGTGTGCATAGCAGCCTCATTGGGGGTAATACCGAAAATAGCGTCTGACAGCTCAATGTTGGAAACCTCTTTACCTGTCATATCGAGAACTTTCAAACTAGGCATTATTGCTTCCTCCTTCCATTAAGCCTTTTTCTTCACGCAGTCGCAGATTGTAACGATTCCGTTCTTAGGACCGGGGATCGCACCCTTGATTGCGATAAGATTGTTTTCTGCGTCAATTCTGACAATTTCAAGATTCTGAACAGTAACCTTTTCAGCACCCATGTGACCTGCAAGCTTCTTGCCCTTGAAGATACGGGAAGGTGAGGAGCAGGCACCCATAGAACCTGCCTGTCTGTGAACAGGGCCGGTACCGTGAGTTTCCTTAAGGGAATGCTGGTTGTTCTTCTTGATGGTACCCTGGAAGCCCTTACCCTTTGAAGTACCGGAAACATCAACGATGTCGCCTACCTCAAAGCTGTCAGCCTTCAGAATAGTACCTACTTCAACAGCCTCTGCGTTGTCAAGTCTGAATTCTTTAAGAGTTCTCTTGACAGCAACGTCTGCCTTTGCAAAATGACCCTTGATAGGCTTGTTAGCAAGCTTTTCTCTCAGGTCGCCGAAGCCGAGCTGAACTGCGCTGTAGCCGTCGTTCTCAACAGTTTTCTTCTGAACGACTACGCAGGGGCCGGCTTCTACAACTGTCAAGGGGATAACCTTGTTAGTTGCTTCGTCGAAAATCTGTGTCATACCGATTTTCTTGCCGATGATTGCCTTTGTCATGTTTTTTCCTCCTTTGGTTATTGGTTGTGTTTCCACAACATGACCTGCGGGTGATTATCTTTGGGAAATGGCAAGCGGCGAGCTTACTTGATTTCCATTACGATATCAACGCCGGCAGGAAGTTCAAGACCCTGCAGTGCTTCGGTTGTCTTAGCAGTAGGTCTGATAACGTCGATAAGTCTCTTATGAGTTCTCAGTTCAAACTGTTCACGGCTATCCTTGTACTTGTGAACGGCACGGAGAATAGTAACGATCTCCTTGTCCGTAGGAAGGGGGATAGGACCCGAAACCTTTGCACCGCTGCGCTTAGCCGCTTCAACGATCTTAGCTGCCGCTGAATCAACTACCGCATGGTCGAAACCTTTTATTCTGATTCTGATTTTTTCATTGACTGCCACTTAGAATCGCCTCCTTAAGCAATATAAATAATGTAGAGGGACGAAAAACAGAAACTCTGTTACAGAACATTCTGTCAAGTAATAACATCTCAACGCTGCCGTGTGTATCGCAAGATACTCAACAAAAAACCCGAAAAACTTTCATTTTCCGGGTAATAGCCAAATAAACACACAAACTTACCTGTCGGCAAGGTCGCCCAGCCGATGGTTTAAGCACTCACAGTGTCGTTATTACAGCCGCCCGGTTTAAAATCGGACATACTCCATGAAAATTCCCCTGCAAACCGCAGGCCACCTTTCACTTCAACGCATATCATTGTTGCAGTCACGCAAGATATATTTTAACATAACGATACGGCAATTGCAAGGGATTCTCCGTAGAATTTTTCGTCAAAACTGCGCTGTTTTTTATAAATCTTGCACAATTACAATAAATTCTGCGTATTTTTTCCTGCAAATGCCGTATAATAACCGTTTATTCGCCGCTGTTTCCGCTTATAACAACGGGATTTTCGATCTCGGTGATGTTATTTATCTCCTCAACCGTTATTTCGTAGGTGTAGCCAACATTGTACATTCTTCCGTCCGCCTCGGTAACATCGGAAGCATTGTGCTGACGGAAATAAACGAAGTTCCCGTCCCCGTCAAAGGCGTAGGAGGTGGCAAACTCCGTAAGAGTGTTGCCCAGAGCCTTGTTTATCTTCTCCGTGTCGTAATTGTAGAAATAAAGGGTGTTGCCCTCGCTGTCGGTACCTTCCTCCGCCGAAAAGATGTAGGCGTTCACATAGAAGAAAAGCTGCCCCGTGGAGTAGGGGTGAGGGTCCTTCCGTGTGTAGACCGCAAAGGTCTCGTCGCTTGACGGTATAACCGAACCGATACCCTTTTCCGTGCGGAACACCTCTCTGCCGTTGCTGTACTCGGCGTAATAGTCGCCGTCGCTGTCAACACCCTCGCAGAGATATATCTGACTGCCGTCCTCGTCATACATAAAGGTAAAGACCTGCTCCAGCACACCGCTTTCAACATTAGTTATGAAATACCGTGCGCTGTCATAGCTTGCGGCGTTGTCGCGGAGCGCTTCTATCTTATCGCTGCCGGGATACTCCTTTTTCTGCACACAGCCGCTTAAACAAACCGAGATAATTCCGCATAATAATACGGACAGTAAAAGTTTTCTTCTCATTCTTCCTCTTTCCGCTTTCCACCGTGAGCGCCTATCAGCTTTACTATATAAAGAACAAGGGTAACGCAGGCGGCAATAAAAGCCGTGATGTAAAGGAAACCTGTAAGCTTGTCATCCGCCCTTGCTTTTTCAAGCTCCTCCTCGTCAATATCCCCCGTAAGGGTAAGATAGCAGGTGCGAAAGCCGCTGAGAACAGTTCCTGCCGTCAGAGGCAGGGCGCAGGAAGTCCCGTTTAAGGACGGCTTGAAAAGAGAAACCGCCGTCATTACCGCCGAAATAACGCCTCCGGCTGCACATAATGCCGCATTTGAACGTACAAAAGCCTTATAGTCCATAAAAGTCCTCCCGTAAATATTTTCGCTCACGGTCATACTCTGCATACTGCCATAAGCACCGCCGACACCAGCTCAATGTAAATGCCGAAGCCCACGATCCGCTTCACAGCCCTATGCGTTTTATTGTATTCATCAAGAGTTTTCTCATATTCTTCAAGCAGCTCCTCTTCGTCCTCGCCGTCCTCGGGAAGCTGAATAAGCACCGATTTTCCTGCGCCCAGCAGGACAGAAAGCCCCAGCGGAACAAGGGTAACAAGGGGATTCACCGTTCCGGGGAACAGGAACACCCTTGCCAGCAGACAAAGCGCCGAGCAGATAACTCCGGCAAGCTCTATTTTCAGCGCAAAATCAAAGCCGTCTCTGAATTTGTCTTTGTTATCAACCTTCATCAATACGCCTTGCCCCAGTAAACCATAGCCTTTGCAGGCTTTCCGCAGCATACGCACTTGTCGGAAAGCTGCTCCTGCTCAAAGGGGATACATCTTGAACCAACGCCGGTTGCTTCCTTTACTTTGTCCTCGCACTCTTCCTCGCCGCACCACATAGCCTTGACAAAGCCGTCGCCGTTCTTCTCCAGAGCGTCCTTTATCTCGTCAAGAGTTGTGCAGGAATAGGTGTGCTTTTCACGGTTTTCCGCAGCCTTGGCAAACATTCCCTCGGGAATTTCCTTTTCAAGCATATTTATAATAGTATCCTTAAATGTTTCAAGACCGTTTTCAAGAGAAACCTCACGCTTTTCGCCGTTGAATCTCATTGCGGCGATGCACCGGTCGTTCTCAATGTCCTTGGGACCTATCTCAATGCGCACGGGAACACCCTTCATCTCATACTCGGAGAACTTCCAGCCGGGAGAGTTGTCGCTGTCGTCAACCTTAACTCTTACACCTGCTGCTTTCAGCTTGTCGGCAAGCTCGTTTGCCTTGTCAAGAACGCCCTCCTTGAACTGCTGAATGGGGATAATAACAGCCTGTACGGGAGCAACCGCAGGGGGGAGAACAAGTCCGCTGTTGTCGCCGTGTGTCATAATAACTGCACCGATAAGACGGGTAGTAACGCCCCATGAGGTCTGGTGAGGATAAACCTTTTTGTTTTCCTTGTCGGTGTACATAATATCGAACGCCTTTGCAAAGCCGTCGCCGAAGTAGTGGGAAGTACCTGCCTGGAGTGCCTTGCCGTCGTGCATAAGCGCCTCGATAGCATAGGTGGAAACTGCGCCCGCAAACTTGTCACTCTCGGTCTTTTTGCCCTTTACAACAGGCATAGCAAGGCACTTTTCGCAGAAATCGGCGTAAACGTTCAGCATACGCTCGGTCTCTTCAACAGCCTCCTCAGCAGTAGCGTGAATGGTGTGACCCTCCTGCCACAGGAACTCTCTTGAACGAAGGAAGGGACGGGTAGTCTTCTCCCATCTTACAACGCTTACCCACTGGTTGTACAGCTTGGGCAGGTCACGGTAGGAATGTATAATGTTGGAATAATGCTCGCAGAAAAGTGTCTCGGAGGTAGGACGAACGCAAAGCCTGTCCTCTAACTTTTCGTTGCCGCCGTGAGTTACCCAGGCAACCTCGGGAGCAAAGCCCTCAACGTGGTCCTTTTCCTTCTGGAGCAGACTTTCGGGGATAAACATAGGCATACAAACATTTTCATGTCCGAGAGCCTTGAACATACCATCAAGTATTTTCTGCATATTTTCCCAGATAGCGTAGCCGTAAGGACGAATTACCATACAGCCCTTAACGGAGGTATATTCGATAAGCTCCGCCTTTTTAACAATATCGGTGTACCACTGTGCAAAATCCTCGTCCATAGAGGTGATAGCTTCAACCAGTTTTTTATCTTTAGCCACAATAATCAATCCTTTTTATCATCATTTTTTTGAGTATTTTCGTCCGGGGGAGTACCCTCGTAAATATCATAGACCTTGTATTCGCCCTCAGAGGCATTATTATCCCGTACCCTTTCGGGACTTGGCACAGAGCTTGCACCCTGATCTATCTTAACCCTTCCCAGCAGCTTATCCACCAGCTTTGCCAGCTTGGGAGTAGCAACGGCAAGAAGCCAGATTATCAGAAGAATGCCGATCATAGCCAATGCCAGCTTTAGCATAAGGTCAAAAGTATCCTTATTGAACGACATTTTAACCATCCTTTCTTCAAAGCCGTATAAAAATACACTTTTAATTATAACATAGGCTTTTGAAATTTACAAGCATAATTTTTTAAATTCGGAATTAGGAATTCGGAATGCGGAATTATAATAAATTTGGAATGTGGAAAGTGGAATGTGGAATTATGGTATCGCCTGCGGCGATGTTATTTTCAAATTGATTTTAAATTTCGTGAGCGAAGCGAACACCTTAATTATTCACTATTCATTATTCATTCTTCACTATTCATTTAGCGCAGCACACATAATTCCACTTTCCACTCTCCACATTGCAAATTAAAAAAAGAGCGGGCGGATAAAACATTCTATCCGCCCGTAAATACGCTGTTGAAAAATCACTTATTGGAAAGCTGCTTTTTCAGATCCTCAGCCTTCTTCTTGTATTCCTTGTAAAGCTTGGACCACTCGTTCTTCTTCTTGGAAGCGTCGCTGATGGTCTTATTGTACTTAGCAGCTTCCGCTCTGTACTTGTCTGCTTCCTTCATATATTTGCGTACAAGCTCGTTATCGGTAGCGCTCATACCCTTGCCGCTTTTTTCATACTTAGCCTTGATCTTGTCAGCCTTGGCTATATTCTCCTCCATTTTGTCGATAAGCTTCTGCTTTTCGGCAACGGCTTCATCGTAAACCTCCTGATAAACCTGAATGTTTGCGTAAGCCTCATCTCTGAGAGTACACATTTCCTTATACTGCTGTGAAATGCTGGAAGAACCGCTTTCGTCATCTTTTTCTGAAGCAGAGGATTTAACGGAAGGAGCGGTTCCATTGCCGTCCCACTTGCCGTTTTCGTCAAAGGTATAGGAAACGTTGTTTATCTTGACCGTGGAATCCTTTATCATTTTGCCGTTCTTTCTGAAATAATAGTAATCGCCGCTGTCCTCAAGCCAGCCGGTGTGCATAATTCCCGTTGCATCAAAATAATAGCTGTTGCCGGAGGAAGTCCTGAGCCAGCCTGTACGCATTTTTCCGCTTGAGGTGTTGAAATAATATGTCCTGCCGTTAGAGTCTGTGAACCAGCCTGTCTGCATAATTCCATCGGAGTTGAAATAATAATCCTCTCCGCCGATGACCCACCAGCCCGTTGCATAGGTCTTCTTGGCAGCGCTCCAATATTTAGTGCCGGCTGCGGTCTTTTCCCAGTCTGCAGAAGCGTTTACTGCGCATACAGACGAAAATATCATTACGGAAGACAGTGCTGCGCATAAAATTCTCTTTATTTTCATTATAAAACCTCCATGTTCTGCATTTACTGATAATATTATACCATAAAATAATGTAAAGTCAATAACCCGAAACTATTTATACACAATATTTTCACGGGCAGACTCCTATAGTGTCATTTTCCCCTGAACGGCATAGTATAAAGTATAAGCGGCATACAGCCGGTGTAAAATTATCCCCTTATTTTTTATCGGCGTATGTTTATTTTTGAAAAAACCGTCAAGAATATTATCGAACGGAGCAGCAAAGGCTCCGTACCCGGTTACAATAGGAGTGTATGGATGTGACAGTCAGAAGGGGAGAAATTTATTACGCAGATTTAAGCCCTGTCGTAGGTTCGGAGCAGGGCGGAGTAAGACCTGTACTTATTGTTCAGAACGATGTGGGCAACAGACACAGCCCCACAGTCATCGCCGCCGCCATCACCAGCCAGCACGACAAATCAAAGCTGCCTACCCATATCGGCATAAACGCTTCATCCTGCGGACTTTCCAAGGACAGCATAGTTCTGCTTGAACAGATACGCACAATCGACAAAAAGCGGCTCAAGGAACGCATGGGAGAACTTGACCGGCCATCAATGGCGCAGGTCGACAACGCTCTTTCCATCAGCTTCGGACTTAATTAAAGTTTGGAGTGTGAAGAGTGGAGAGTGGAGTTTTTTAAATTCGGAATGCGAAATTCGGAATTCGGAATTATTTACGCTTCGCTAAATGAATAATGAATAACGAAAAATGAATAGTGAATAATTAAGGTATCACCTGCGGCGATGATTTTATACTAATAACCATTTGTTCTATGGATAAAGACGGCGTATTATAGCCGCCGTATTTTATCCATAGGTTAAATGGTTATTAGTATTAAATCCGTGAGCGCAGCGAACACCTTAATTATTCATTTTTCATTATTCACTATTCATTATTCATTAAAGCAAGCGCCCATAATTCCACTTTCCTCTTTCAACTTTCCACTTTCAAACCGATCCCGTGCGGTATAAAATCCCCCTCCAATGTCAATAATATCCGCAGGAAAGGACTGATGTTAATGACCGCTGTAATACTTGCCGGAGGAGACGGAGTGCGTATGCGCCCCCTGACCTGCTCGCTGCCGAAAGCCATGCTTCATATCTGCAACCTGCCCCTTATCGAGTACATTATCCGCAGCCTGCAAAAAAACGGCATTTCCGACATTATCATAGCCGCCGACCGCTTCTCACGGGTCATTGCGGACTATTTCGACAGGGATATGCCCATTCCGCCTGCACTTTCCCTGTCTTCCGTTCCCGAGGGTACCTCCGCTGCGCTGCAAAGGGCGGTGGAAGGTCGTGACCTTGACGGGGACGAGCCTGTACTGGTAATAAACGGCGCTGCCCTTGCGGATTTTGATTATAACGGCATCATCTGCAAGCACCGCAGCGGCGGTTCGGCGCTTACGCTTATCCTGAAAGGCTCAGACCGTCCCTGGGAGGGCATTGCCGCAGTAACGGAAAACGGCTTGCTTACGGATGTTATAAGGTCAATGCCAAGAGAAAGCTGTGCCTCGGGACTTGTTATAACAGGCTCTTTTGTTGTGAACGCAGGGCTTGCGCAGCAGTTTCCAAAATACGGCGAGGATATTTACACCGACGTTCTTCCCGTTCTTCTTAAACAGGGCAAAAAAATTGCCGCAGTACGGGAAAAAGGTTATTTTATGCGCCTTGTGACCCCCTCCGACCTCCTTGACGCTAATTCGGACGTTATAAACGGTGTCTATCCCCACACCCCCGAAACCGTTATAACTCCCGAAGAAGCAGAAAAGCGTTTCAGCGGCGTTTCTGTTTCCGGCAAGGTATGCATAGGCGAAAATAACGAGCTTTGCAGCGGAGTTGTCCTTGAAGGTGGAACGGTCATAGGTAACAACGTTTCCGTGGGCAAGGGAACAAAGCTCCGCAGTGCCGTTATAGGCGACGGTGTGCAGATAGGCGAAGGCTGCACGGTGAACTGTGCCGTTATAGGCAAAGCCGTACACCTTTCAAGTGGTGCTTCTGTGTTCGAGGGAGCGGCTGTAGGCGAGGATTCCGTTATCTCGGAGAACGCCGTTGTCAACCCCGGGGTGAAGATATGGAAAGGGCGAAGAGTTGAGCCTTTCGCCTGCGCTGCCGCCGACCTTAAATACGGCTTCGCACGACCCGTTATAATCGACGATGAGGGCATAACGGGTGAAACGGGCAGCGAGCTTACGCCCCAGACCGCCGCAGTTATCGGCAGCTCCCTTGCTTCTCTGGGCAGGAAAATAGCCGTAGGCTGCAAGGACGACCCTGCTTCACAGGCACTTGCCATGGCGCTTGCTTCGGGGATAATGGCGGCAGGAGGAGAGGTGCGTTTTGCAGGCGAGACCACCGAACCCGAGCTTGCAAGCTGTGTGCGCCTGTGCGGAGCCGCCGCAGGCTGTTTCATTGGTGCAGGCATAACGACAAAGATAAAATTCTTTTCCTCGGATGGGCTGCCCCTTTCACGGCGTGAAGAAAAGCTCATAGAAGGTGGCGTTAACAGGGGAGAATATCGCCGTTCCGGGTTCAGCCGCTTCGGAGCAATGCGTTACTGCCCTGAAATACGGGAGCTTTACATGAGCAGGCTGTACTCTATGCTCCCCGAAAGGCTCCGTGGCATACGGGCGGTGGTGAACACTCCGGGAAAGAGAGTTTCGGAGATATGCACCGCCCTGCTTGAGGATATAAACGACAAAAACGGCAAGCCCATAGTGTTCCACATAAGCGGCGACGGAGCAAAAACCTCGGCGTACACCGAAGAAACAGGCTATATTTTCCCCGACAAGCTGATAATGCTCTGCTGCAAGACACTTTTTGAACAGGGCAGGGATACAGCGCTGCCCTACAGCTTCCCGGTGGCTGCGGAACGGCTTGCGGAGCGTTACGGCTGTAAGGTACTGCGCTATTCGGGCTGCCCCGGTGACGGCTCGGACAGGGAAGCAAGACGGCTTGCGGCGGAAAACGGTTTTTCCTGCGACGGCATAGTTCTTATGCTGAAAACTCTGGATATTCTTTCGGAGAAAAAGCAAAGCCTTAAAGAAGCCTGTGAAGAGCTGCCTGAGTTTGCGGAGGTAAACCGTTTTGTGGCAATAGATATGCGCAGCCGAGGAAGAATGGAGCTTCTCCGTCAGCTTTGCACGGAAAAAATTTCGGGCGGAGACGGGGTAGTTATAAATGACAAGCGAGGACGAGTTCTTATCCGTCCTGTGAAAACGGGAAAGGGCTTAATGATGCACGTTGAAAGCTATAAGCTGGAAACGGCAAGCGAGCTTTGCGATTTTTATCAGGAAACGCTGAATACCATGGTAAAAAGGGGAGAAAACCGCACAAGCTGACAGACCCGACAGCGAAACGACTGTGGGGCTGTTACACGTTAAAAAATATAAAATTGCGGGCGGATAATATCCGCCCCTACATAAAACTGCGTATATTAGCGCATTTATCTTGTAGGGGGCTATCAGCCGCCCGTTTTTGTTATAAATTTATTAACGTGCAACAGCCCCGTTACCGCTGTGCGGTTGGCTCCTGCCGCTGTTGGGAGTTATGCTTTTTCGTCCGGCGTAGGTCTGCGGTCGGCTGAGAGGAACAGCGTAAACTGTCCGTTCCACCGCAGATTTACCGTTCCCGTTTCGCCGTGACGGTTTTTCGCAACTATACATTCCGCAAGGGTGGGGTCGGGACATTTTTCACGGTTATAATAAAAATCTCTGTACAAAAACATTACTATATCTGCGTCCTGCTCAATAGAACCCGATTCACGCAGGTCGGAAAGCACGGGCCTTTTATCCGTTCTCGACTCAACGGAACGTGAAAGCTGCGAAAGCACGATAACAGGCACATTCAGCTCCTTCGCCATCAGCTTCAGCTGTCTCGTCATTTCGGAAATCTCATTTACTCTGTTGTCTATCCTTCTGCCGGAACTCATAAGCTGTAAATAGTCGATGACCACAAGTCCGAGATCCTTCATCCTTCTCAGCTTTGCTTTCATCTGTGGCACCGTTATGCCTGCGGTATCGTCAAGGTAAATGGGCATATTGGAAAGCCGCTCCGCACCCTTGGCAAGCTTTGTCCAGTCCTCACCTGCAATGGTACCCTTCATCAGCTTGTCGCTGTCAACAAGGCTCTCGGAGGACAGCATTCGTGTTACAAGCTGCTCCTTCGACATTTCCAGCGAAAAAATAACGACTTCCTTGTCCGTTCTGTGTCGGCAGACGTTTGCGGCAATGTTCAGAACGAAGGAGGTCTTGCCCATTGCAGGTCTTGCGGCAACGATAAGCAGGTCGGACTTGTTAAGACCCGTTATAACGTTGTCAAGGTCGGAGAAGCCCGAGCCTGTGCCCAGGTATTTTTCACGGTCGGGACCTGATTTCCTGCCCAGCTCATCGTAAGCGTCCATAACGACTTGATCTATTCGTGTTAAGCCGTCCGTATCTCTGCCCTGTCTGATGTCGTATATCTTCTGCTCGGCAAAATCAAGCAGATGTGAAGCACCCTCGTCCCCCGAGGAGCACATTTCGATTATCTCCTTTGAGGCGGTGATAAGGGAGCGTATGTAATATTTTTCCTCAACTATCTTACAGTAGCTTTCCACGTTCTTTGTAGTTGGAACAAGCTCCATAACGGTGGAAAGATACTCCTTGCCCACCTTGCTGCTCTCAAATACCTTCGCTTTTACAGCTTCGTCAAGAACGGTGATGATGTCGGAATTCACGCCCATTGTGAAAAGGCGGATTATTATAGCAAAAAGCTCCCTGTGCATAGCTATGTAGAAGCTTTCCGGCTTGACATAATTCATAGCGATGCTCAGCGAATCGGGGTCAAGCAGAACGGCACCGAGAACGGTCTGCTCCGCTTCAAGGCTGTAAGGCAGCTCGCCGGAAGAAAGTGAGTTTATATCCATAAAATCTTACCTCTGAAAAAAATGTGGAATGTGGAGAGTTTGAAGAGTGAAGAGTGGGGAGTGAAGTTAAATGTGTGCAGCTTAAAATTTTCCACACTCAGATCAACTCCACTCTTCACTCTTCACTCTCCACACTTCCAAATATCATTCTTCAACAACGTTAACCGTTATCTTTTCGGAAACTCCGGCAAGGAACTTTATCTCTGCCGTATAAGTACCGAACGCCTTTATCTCGGAGGAAAGAGCGATCTTCTTCTTGTCAACGGAAACGCCCAGCTGCTCCTTAACAACATCTGCAACGTTGCCTGCGGTAACTGCGCCGAAGAGCTTTCCGCCCTGACCTGCCTTGCACCTGCAGGTAACGGTCTTGCCCTTTACCTTTGCAGCAGCAGCCTCGGCTTCCTGCTTTGCAACGTCAGCCTTGTGCTGCTCGGAAGCCTTCTTTCCGGCAAGGTCGGACATATTCTTTGCGTTTGCTTCAACGGCAAGACCCTTTCCGAGAAGAAAGTTTCTTGCGTAGCCGTCGGAAACCTCCTTAACGTCGCCCTTCTTAGCCGTACCCTTTACGTCCTGTAAAAATATAACCTTCATTTTTATAACATCCTTTCTGTGTGTGTGGAGTGTGGAGAGTTAAGAGTGAAGTTATGGTTGTTGATGGATAATTTAAAATATGTGAGCGAAGCGAACATCGCAATTATTCGTTATTCGTTTAGCGAAGCGCTTATAACTTCACTCTCCACTCCTCACACTACAAACTTTTATGAAATATTAGCAATATGCTCGTCAATAGCACTGACAAGTTTGGCTTTTGCCTCGAAAACGGTTATGTCCGCAAACTGAGCCGCCGCCATTGTCTGGTGACCGCCGCCGCCCAGCTTTTCCATTATTATCTGAACGTTCATGGCACCCATTGAACGTGCGGAAATGTTTATTCCCTGAGGCGTTCTGAAAATAACGAAGCTTGCGTCAACGTCAACAATGCCAAGCATCTGGTCGGCTGCCTGAGCCGAAGCAACTCTTATGCACTCGTCTGCGGAATCGTCAAGAGCGATCGCACACCGCTTGTATATCTCCGCAGAAGCGATAAGCTGTGAGCGCTTCTGTATGCAAGCCATGGAGTTTGCGAAAAGTCCCTTTACCGCAACCATATCTGCGCCCAGCTTTCTCAGGAACGCCGCCGCTTCAAAGGTCCTTACACCCGTGCGCATTACAAAATCCTTTGTGTCAAGCATTATTCCGGCAAGCATAACGTCTGCAAAGTAACTTTGGAGCTTGTCCGCACCGGGGAAATACTGTATAAGTTCCGCCGCCATTTCGCTTGCAGACGAAGCGTAGGGTTCGTGGTGGAAAATAACGGCGTTGTCAATGTAGTTCACGACCTGCCTGTGGTGGTCGATAACAACTACCTGCTTTGCCGCATTGTATACCTCGGGGCTGTCAAGAATGTCCTTGTTGTTCGTGTCAACAACAATGAGCAAAGTGCCGTCGTCTATCCTTTCAAGTGCCTCGGCAGGGGCAATGAACACAGGCTCTTCACCCGAAAGATTCTCGTTAAGCCTGTCTATAAGGGGCTGAGCAAGGTTTCTCACCGGGTCAACGACCATTTTAACGTACATATCGGGGAAAAGCAGCCTTATTGCACCGCACAGACCTGCACCGGAGCCAACGCTGTCCATATCTCCGTTGCGGTGTCCCATTATAAGGACGGAACTGCAGGAGGATATAAGGTCGGTAAGCGCCGCCGCAACCATACGGGTCTTGACCTTTGTGTGCTTTTCTATTCCCTTTGAAACGCCGCCGAAGAACTCGTATCCCTCGTCACGCTTCACTGCGACCTGATCGCCGCCTCGTCCCTGTGCCATTTCAAGCGCCTGACGGGCGAACTGCTCGCTTTCCGCAAGGTCAACGGAACCCATTCCCACGCCAATTGAAAGGGTAACGGGTGTCTTGCCCGAAACGGGGATGTTCCTTACCTCGTTTATTATCTTGAACTTGTCGGCTATCATGCTGTTGATGTTCCTGTCCTCAACAACGGCGAAAAACTTGTCTGCGGCAAGCTTCCTCATAATGCCCCTGTGTTCGTCAAGATAGGTCTCAAGGAGCTTTTCTATCTGTATAAGGATATGGGATTTTTCCGATTCCTTTTCATCGGAGAGAAGCTCCTCATAGTTGTCGATGGAAATAAGCATTATGGAGGGACGGAGGTTGTTCATCTCCGTTTCCAGGTTGATATAATCGCTTATATCCTCGAAATAAAGCAGGGTCAGGTTGGATATAAGACGGGATTCCATATCCTTTTTCTCCGTTGTAACGGCGGAGATGCGGAAGTGGGAGGACTGGTAATCCACAGTTGTATTCTTGTTGTTCATTGCCTTTTCAAGGTCGATGTCGATAATTTTGTTTATATGAACGCCGAAAGCGTCGCTGCCGCAGACCTGTTCGGAAAAGGCAATGTTATACCATACTATAACGCCGTCGCCGTCAACAATGACCGCAGGCGCAGGAAATTTGTACAGCGAATCCCTTTCGGTTATATTCAGCTGTGATTCCATTTCGGTAACGAACTTGTGCAGGTTCTTTTGTGAAGCGGAAAAAAGCACAAGGAACGCCAGCGCCGTCAGCGCCGTTATGCACAGCAGCGTCCAGAACTTCACAGGGTCGGTCTCCGCAACGGCGAACGCCGAAGTCATTGATACCACCACAAGAAGTATCGAAACCATTTTAAAAGCAAGCCAACGTTTACCTGTCAATTTTTTAAACACCACCTTACCGTATAACAGCGGTTCATATTTCCATAATGATAGGAAGTATCATAGGCTTTCTCTTTGTCTTTGCAAAGATAAAGTCGCCCAGAGCGTCCTTCATTTTTGTCTTTATAGCGTTCCACTCTCTTGTATTGCCGTCAAGACAGCTCTGGAGAGTTTTTGTAAGGACTTCCTTTGCAGCGTCCATAAGCTCTTCCGATTCTCTTACATATACAAAGCCTCTTGAAACAATGTCGGGACCTGCAAGGATAGTGCCGCTTTCAAGCTCGATGGTCGTAACGGCAATGATAAGTCCGTCCTGCGCAAGGTGCTTTCTGTCTCTTATAACGATAGAGCCAACGTCGCCAACTCCAAGACCGTCAACAAATACCCGTCCTGCGGTCACTTGTCCCGTTACTCTCATATCAACGCCGTCCGATTCGATAACGTTGCCTATGCTTGCGATAATGATATTGCTTCTGTCCATTCCAAGGTCATAGGCAAGTCCTGCGTGTTTTTTCAGGTGCTTGTACTCGCCGTGAACGGGGATAAAGAACTTAGGTTTCGTCAGCGCAAGCATCAGCTTCAGCTCTTCCTGACAAGCGTGACCGGAAACGTGAACGTCGTACATAGATTCGTATATTACCTCTGCGCCGGCTTTGAGAAGCTCGTTGACTACCTTTGTGACAAGCTTTTCGTTGCCGGGGATAGGCGTTGCGCTTATGATAATGAAGTCGTTGGGGGTAATGGTAACGCTGCGATGCTCGTTCATAGCCATTCGTGACAGCGCCGACATAGGTTCGCCCTGACTTCCCGTTGTGATAAGCACTATCTTCTCCGAGGGGAACCTGTTCATAGCGTCAAGGTCTATCATAAGACCCTCGGGCATTTTAAGATAGCCAAGCTCTATTGCCGTTGAGATAACGTTCAGCATACTTCTGCCGAAAACGGCTATTTTGCGTCCGTTCTGCACGGCGCAGTTGACTATCTGCTGTATTCTGTGGATATTTGAGGAGAAGGTCGCAATGATAATGCGCTTGCCCTCCGCCTTGTCAAACAGCTTTTCAAAGGAATTTCCCACCGTTCTTTCGGTAGCGGTGTGACCCGGGCGCTCGGCGTTTGTGGAATCCGCCATAAGTGCAAGAACTCCCCTGTTTCCAAGCTCGCCGAACCTTGCAAGGTCGATTATTCCGCCTTCAATAGGGGTAAAGTCAACCTTAAAGTCGCCCGTGTGGACGATAACGCCTGCGGGAGTGTGTATAGCCAGCGCCACAGCGTCTGGGATAGAGTGGTTGACACGGATAAATTCCACCGCCATACAGCCCATTTTAACGGTCTGACGGGGGGTAACAACGTTCAGCTTTGCGCTTTCAAGAATACCGTGTTCCTTCAGCTTGCCCTCGATAAGACCGATGGTGAGCCTTGTTGCATAAACGGGAACGTTGACCTTTTTAAGAAGATATGCAAGAGCGCCGATGTGATCCTCGTGACCGTGAGTTATGACAATGCCCCTTATTTTTGAAGCGTTCTGCTCAACGTAGGTGAAATCGGGGATAACAAGGTCAACGCCGGGCATATCGCTGTCGGGGAAGGCAAGTCCGCAGTCAACGATAAAAGCGTCGTTTGCGCACTCGAAAACCGTCATATTCTTGCCTATCTCGTTAAGACCGCCAAGGGGGATTATCCTTACGGGAGTGCGCTTCACCGACTTGTGGTTGGACTGGTAAACGCACTTTATGCTGCCCTCATCAATAATAGGAAGCTCGGAAACAGGCTCCTTGGGGGGCTGACTTTTAACGCTTTTCTGACTTGCGGAGCGCTTCTGATAGGTGCGCTTTGGTCTTGCCTCGGCTGTTTCGTCCTTTTTCTTCTTTTTCTGAGGGGCGTTCTGAGCCGCACGGGGGCTTTTAGTGCCTTTTGCGCTTCTGCTCTGCCGTTTGGGAGCATTTTCGGTCTGTTTCTGGGTTTTGGGGGAAATTCTTTCTCCGTACATATTTACAGTAATAGTTTCAATATCGTTTTTTGCCACTTTTTCAACCTCTATTCTTTAATATTATGTAGTCCGATGTTATTATGCGCAGAAATCCGGCAGAGCATTATAAAAGCATTATAAAAAGACCGTACAGAATCACTATAACTCCGTAAAAGCAAGAAATATGCAGAAACGGGTCTGTGCATAAAGTTTGAAACTGCGGCAGGGAAAAAAGCATAGTATGAGACCGCAGTTTTGTTTCATGATTATATTTTTCCGAGAGCGGATATATAGTTTCCCAAGGGGATCCGTGTCCGAACACAATTAATCAGTATCTATTATATAATATTATTCTCCCAATGTCAAGCATTGGAAAAGGCTGGAAGGGCGGAGCTTTTTTTAATTTGGAATGTGGAGAGTGGAATGTGGAATTATGGTATCGCCTGCGGCGGTGTTATTCCAATAGCTCTGTAGGGGCGCACAGTGTGCGCCCGTTGCTTCACAAAAAAGCAGGAACGGCTTGCCTGTGCCATTCAAAAGCGCAATTACCAAAAGAGATAGCGTTAAATAAAACTATAGCGCAGCACATATAATTCCGAATTCCGCATTTCGAATTCCGCATTAGAAAAAAAGCAGCATCAGCACAAAAGACCCCCTCGGAGGTGGCTCTCCGAGGGGGTCGATTTTTTGTGAGTTCCGGTGGAATTCATTTCATTTCGTGTGATTATTATATCACACAAAAATAGTTTTATCAAGCATATGCACTGATATTCTTTCCCAACTATTATTCATTCAGCGAATTGCTCATAATTCCACTTTCAACTTTCCTAATTTTTATCAAAGATACAGCGAGCTGCCAATATTGACCAGCTTTCCGTCTGTTCTTTCCGAAATTACATAGTAGCTCTGAACGGCGTTTCTCTCTGCGCCTTCGCTGTCAATGTATTCGGCGGCAATGAAAATGTAGGATACATCCTTGTTTGTATAGCTGCTGATCTTTTCAAGGGTGTCGCTGTCAGTTATCTCTGCCGAGCCTACCAGCTTTACTTCTTTCAACTTGCAGCTTTCATCCTTCATAAAATCAAAGGAAATGCCGCAGGCGGAAAGGTAATCCTCAACCGTTACACAGCTTGAAAATCCACCGAAATATGAGCCGCTGCTCAGACAAGCCGTTATCTGCCTCTCCGACTGCGCTTCACAGCCCTTTATCAGCTTTTCTATCGTCTTGCAGCTGTCGGGCAGGGCGGTTATTTTACAAAGTGACACTATCGCCGCTATCAGTACCGCAAGTGCCAAAGCTGCGGCAATAAGCGAGCTTTTTGCTTTACTGTTCATCAGATAAACTCCTCCTCATCGTCGCTGTCTGCCGAAGCAGCGGTGTTCTCTTCCGCAATTGATGCCTTTTCAACAGGCGCAGCCTTGGGCGCTCCCGTGCTTGCGGCAGGTGCAGAGGGTACGGAAGGCATTGATACCTTGGGAACTGCAGCTGCGGCTGTTTTAGCCAGTGCTATCCAGCTCTTGGCGTTTGCTGCAGCGATTATTATCAGCACGATCGCCGACAGAACAATTATTACGCAGACAATTATTCCAACAATATTAACGGACTCCGTTACTGCGCAGAAGCGTACACGGCTGTCAGAGGTACCCGTATAAACGCCGTCGTCGGTCTGCTCGGGGTCTGCGATAAAGCTGCAGTTTTCCGTAATAAATATCTTTTCGCCGGGAGTTTTGTTATAAACGATGCTTACAGGCTGTCCGCCGGAAAGTCCGCTCATGTCGAATACTGCGTTGTAAGCACAGAAGGTCACGAAGGGAGAACCGCTGTGTCCCTTTTCAAAGCTGAAGCTACACTCGGTCTTTAAGCCGGAGTAGTTGTAAATGAACTGCTTGTAGCGTGTTGCAACGTCCTCGGAGGTGCCGCCCTTCATATCAGCCTTGAATACGGTATAAGCGCCGTCCTCGCTTTGTATCTCGTCAAACTTTGCTCCCTCGGGCATTGCCTTTTCTATCTTTGTCTTAACGGGGGTCTTGGCAGCTTCCATAAGGTCTGCGGGAATATACATATTTACAGCAAGCTCAGGCTTGTCGCCGGAAAATGCCAGCTCTGCGCTCACCTTGTCAAAGCTTACCTTCCAGCCGTAGCATAATATATGAGCTGCGCCGTCTTCAAGAGCCCTGTTTTCAAAATAGTAATAGGTTTTGTCATCGTTGTCGGTGCCGTAATAAGTATATGTATTGGTATCCTCATCTTCAATATTGTCTACATTGCCGGGGAAGTAGTAATTGCAGTAAATGGTATTCTTTGTGTAATAAGAACCGCTTACAAGCTCGCTTATTTTAAATTTGACATCATATGCGTCCTTATCCTCGGTGCCAGCAGATGTATATCCGCTTACTCCAAGAGTAAATGCAGCGGCATCATCGTGCATAACTTCAGCCGTTGCAGCGTTTACAGCTTCTGGAGCGATACCGCTCACCTTTACATCAAAAGTAGTTGTACCCGATTCGTCTTCCTGCTTTTCAACAGCCGCACCTGCGGAAAGAGTACCGAAATAATTGTCAAGGTCAACGGAATTTTCGGCAAACTTCTGCATAGATTTTGCAGAAAATCTGAATCTGAAATCACGGTCAACAGTTCCGTTTGCGTTTATGTATGTTATAACATCAACACGGTCGGGGGAGTTGGTCTCTGTCTTGTCAACTTTCAGCTTATCGCTTGAATCGTATTCCTTACCGTCAATTATTATCTTGCTGCTGCCCGATTCAAACCAGTCGGAATCGCTGTCCCTGTTTACAACATTCTCTTTTTTAAGACCGTATTTGAGCCAGTAGATAAGGTCTATGGAGTTGAAATTTTCCTTAAGATAAACCTCTTTTCTGAACGGGTTGTCCAGATTTTCGTAGGTTATTTCGGGAGCGAATTCCTTTTCACGCCGAGAGTTTATTATCTTGTCTACCTTGTCACGGTAATCGTCAAGGTCGTTGAAGCTGAATGTAAAGGTGTAGGTAAGAGAGTTTTCGTCCAATTTCTTTTTATACTCAACATTATCGGGAATGTATTTCTTAACAACCTTTTCAATAACATCCGCACCGCCCTTTACATATTCGTTAAGGTCGCCGGAGGAAAGGACTGCGGTTATGGTCCTTGTGCCCTTAAAGTCTGCGTTTGCGTCAAGAGTTGTGTTGACGGTAGCTCCGCAGGCGGATAATATCACCGTGCAGAACAGCGCCGCAACAGCCGGAAAGACCTTGCGCAGCAGCCTTTTAACAGTAAAAAGTCCGTTATTTTCTTTCATCGTTTTCTTCCCTTTCAGTTATGCTCAGAATAACCAGCTGAGTGAATTGAGAGAACTCATAAGCTCGTCGATTATCTCAACTACCATATTTCCCGAAAGTCTGAGGCTTACAAAAGCTGCAACAGCTGTGAAGAGAACAGCAAATACCGTGTATACCTTGAAGGGAGAAACGGTAAATTTGTCAAGCTTCTGCATACCGAGATAAGCAAGAATTATAAAGCAGATGTATGCCGCAAAGAAGAGAAGAAGGGAAATGGGCGCACATAACATACTTACGATTATTGAAACAGCAAGAAGAATGGTCGAAGGCAGGAAAGCGCCTGTCAGCATATTGGCTGTCTGTGAAAAGCCTGCCTTGTGCTTGCATACCAGAACGGAAAGCATCATAAGAATAACAGTGATAACAAGGGTTATAAGATAAGTTCCGACGCCTACACCGAACAGCTTTCCCGATGTTACGCCTAAACCTTCAAGCAGCTCGCTTGTCTTGCCGTAGCCAACCTTGGTGCCGATGTTGGAAGCTACTATAGATACAAAGAAATAAAGCAGTCTCTTGACAAATACCATTGAAGCCAGAGAGAAAACAAGTGTCTCGATAACTGCAAGGATCACCCAGAGAATGTCCTTGCGCTTTGCACATTCAACCGTCTGCTTTACAGGGTCCTTGAAAGCGCCCTTTATAACGTTAAGAACGTCCGCTACGATAGGATTGTTTTTTACTGCCTGAGCAGCGTTTTTAGCGCCTTCCGCAAGCTCGCTTCCGCTGGGAAGAGAGGAAACGGGCGCTTCCTGCTGTGCGCTTTCGGTCTGAGTTTCTGCAGGCTGTACGTTTTCTGCCGCAGGCTGAGCGTTTACCCCCTGCTGACAGGTGCAGGTCTCGCCCTCCTGAAGCTCTTTTCCGCAAATTGAACAAAACATTTTTATTACCCCTTTATAAAAATTTTCATGCTGCAGGATATTTGCCGCAATTTGGTACAAAACGACATATTCTGCAAACAAAGCATAAAAATAATACCATATTTTAACGCCGATGTCAACGCTTTATTCTGATATTGCAGTAAACTCATAAAAAAGCGGACAAACATCCAATTTAAACGGTCAAGCAACGTGTTTTCTGTTAAAAATGCACAATAAAGCTTCCGCAAAAATGGCTATGTAAACGTTGACATTGCTTTCTCCCGTCTGATATAATAATACTATAAAGTATTTTGCAGCATAAACAACAAAAAGGGGATGTGTTTCTATGAAAAATTACAAACGATATGCCGCAGCAGCTACAGCTGCAGCACTGACACTGGGACTTACCGCCTGCGGAGGAGAAGGAACGGCTGACGAAACCACCGTTACCACCACCACACAGGCTACCGTTGAGATCAATACAGCCGAGCTTTCCGAAGAGGACGCAGCAAAGGTCGCAGACGTTGCCGACCTGCTTACGGGCGAGCTTGAAAACAAGACCATCAAGTGGTTCTCCTTCTATGACCCGTTCCACGCTACCACCTCGGGCAACACAAAGGCGCTTTCCCTTGAGCTTTTCGAGGAAAAATACGACGGCGTGATAGAATATGTGCCTACAACATGGGCTAACCGCTTCAACGACCTTTCCACAAAAATAGTAGGCGGCGAAGGTGTTGACTTTATCGCAGGCGGCGACCTTGACTCCTTCCCCAAGGGCGTTACAAACGGAATGTTCCAATCCGTTGACAACCTTATTGACTACGACAGCGAGCTTTGGTCGGGCGTTAAGGACATCAACGACTATTTCGAGCTTAACGGCAAGCATTACCTTATTGCAACAGCCGCTACAACAGGTCAGGTCGTTTACTACAACAGACAGACCATCGAAGGCTACGGCTTTGACGACCCTGCCGACCTTCTTGAAGAGGGCAAGTGGGACTGGGACGCATTCAAGAGTATGCTCCTTGACTTCTGTGATGCAGAGAACGAGTGCTACGGTCTGGACGGCTGGTTCAACGAGCAGCCTCTGATGCTTACCGCAGGCGTTCCTTCCGTTGAGCTTAGGGACGGAAAGCTTGTACAGAACTTCTATGACGCAAACCTTGAGCGTTCAATGAACTTCATGAAGTCCCTTAACGACAACGGACTTACCCTTGATAAATCCCTCTTTAACTGGTCGACACACATCGAATTCATCGGCGAGGGCAAGGAGCTTTTCTACATAAGCGGACTTTACGAGATAGAGTCTTCCCCCGACATCTGGACAAAGACCTTCGGCGAGGCTGAGAACGTTATGTTCGTTCCGCTGCCCAAGGATCCCGAAGCTGAGAACTATTATCTCCCTGCAGGACTTGATGCATATATGCTCTGCAAGGGCGCACAGAACCCCGAGGGCGTTATCAAGTTCATGGAATGCATACTTGCCGCAAATTCCGACGAGCGCACACAGGAAATAGCAAGGGATAAGCACATCAACGACTACGGCTGGACAGATGAAATGCTTGAAATGCAGCAGAAGATCTCCGAAATGACCGCAGAACACCCCGTATATGATATTCACGCAGGCTGCCCCACCGATATGTATAACCTTATTGACAGCAGCGATACCGGTATCAGAGCCGCATTCTACGGCGGAGACTGGGCAACTGTAAGAGAAGTGCTCAAAGATGCAGTTCAGATCTACATCGACGAGTTCAACGCAGAAGTTGAAGCAATGGCAGAATAACAGCGAATAACAGCTGACACGGCGTAATTCACATTGACAGTTATGTGAATCACGCCGCTTTTTTATTAATTTGGAATGTGGAGAGTGGAATGTGGAATTATGGTATCGCCTGCGGCGATGTTATTCATATAATTTTTGCACAACGCCCCTAATTCCGCATTCCTAATTTCAAAAATTCCACACTTCAAATTCAAAAAAGAGCGTTTTTTTGTAAAATCGCAACAAAATGCATTGTGCAAAAATATACACTATAAATATTGACTTGATTTTGTGGATTTGTTATAATATCTGTATAAGTGTATGTTTATAACGTTGATTCATCACTTTAAATTGCTACATGGCAAAGTGCCGGACAATGACATTAGCCGGCATTTACACAGTTCAAATGTGATTTTTTTGGAGGAGTATTATGAAGAACATCAAAAGAATTCTTGCAGGCGTTATGGCTATTTCCCTTACAGCCGCTCTCACAGGCTGCGGCGGAGATGATTCCGGAAGCGGAAGCGGCAACGCAGAAACTACGGAAGAGACCACTACCACCACTGCAAAAACTGTTTCGGTAAACACCGAAGAACTTAAAGAAGACGAAGCTACTGTTCTTGATGACGTTATGACCCAGCTTCAGGACGTTGAAATGGAAAACAAGACCGTTAAGTGGCTCGCTCACTATGACATCAACCCCAGCTCTACCGGTGCTTCCAAGTCCGTTGGTCTTGAAATGTTTGAAAAGAAGTACGGCGGCAGCGTTGAATGGGTGCCTACAACATGGAATACACGTTTTGACGACCTCTCTACCCACGTTCTGGGCGGCGACGGTATCGACATTTTCCCCGGCGATGATACTGCTAACTTCCCTAAGGGCATCGTAAGCGGAATGTTCCAGCCCGTTGACGACTATATCGACCTTAACTCCGCTATCTGGCAGAACGTTTCCAATGCTATGGAGCTTCTTAACTTCGGCGGAAAGCACTATGAGCTTATCACAAGCGTTACCGCTGAGACAGTTGTTCTTTACGACAAGTCCACCATCGAGGCTCAGGGCTTTGACGATCCCTGGGATCTTTACGAAGCAGGCGAGTGGAACTGGGATACCTTCAAGACAATGCTTCTGGACTTCGTTGACGAGGATTCTTCACAGTACGGTCTTGACGGCTACTGGAATGAAAAGGCTCTCCTTATGTCCGCAGGCGTTCCTTTCGTAAGCACAGACGCTTCCGGCAGCCTTGTCTGCAATGTTAACGACCCCACCGTTGAAAAGGCTATGAACTTCCAGTATGAGCTTAATGTTAACGGTCTGAAGTTCCCCAAGGAGCAGTTCCAGTGGAACGAACAGCCTCAGATGCTCGGCGAAGGCAGCGAGCTGTTCTACATAGTAGGACCTTACTGTGTTCAGGCTAACCCCGATACATGGTCTATCTGCGTTGAGCCTGAAAACCTCGGCGTTGTTCCCGTTCCTTCTCCCGCAGGCTCCGATCCTTATCAGGCAGCAAAGCTCAACGGTTATGCTCTCTGTAAGGGTGCAGCTAATCCTCAGGGCGCTGCTCTCCTTGCTGAATGTATGATCCTCGGCGGTATGGACGAAAGAGCTGTAGCTATTTCCGACAGAAAGGCTAAGGACGACTACCAGTGGAGCGATGAGATCATTGACAAGATGAAGCAGATCGACAAGCTGACAACGGATTATCCTGTTATCGACCTTGCAACAGGCTGCTCCACCGATATTGCTATGCTCACAACAGACGGCGGCGACCAGACGGGTCTGAGAGCTGCATTCTCCGGTATCGATTGGGCTACCAACAGAGAAGCTATTGCCGATACACTTATTATGCTGGTTGACGAGGTTGACCAGAACGTTAAGGCTAAGCAGGCTGAATAATCAGTTCTCCAAAGCATAAAATATTCAGGGCGCACGGTTTCTCCCGTTCTGCGGAGAAGCGGTGCGCCCTTTTACAAACATTGTCAGAGGTGCCGTTTTGGAACTTATACAAAATTTCGACAACGAAATACTTTATTACATTATGGAAAACTGGCGGAACAGCGTTACAAACGTCTTTTTCGTCTTTATATCCACACTGGGGAACAAGGGCTTCATATGGATAGCTTCGGCGGTGATAATGCTTTTCAGCAAAAAGTGGCGAAGCTGCGGCATAATTATGCTGCTCTCCCTCGTTGTGGGAGCGGTACTTGGCAGCGCTGTGATAAAAAACGTGATCTGCCGCCCAAGACCCTTTGCCGCAGACCCTTCCATAATCCTGCTGACCGAACTGCCGGGAGGGGTGTACTCCTTTCCCTCGGGACATTCAAACGCTGCAGGTGCGGCAGCAATGGTGCTTTCCCTTAAAGACAGGAAAGCAGGCATATGGGCATGGGTGTTTGCCCTGCTTATGGCGTTTTCAAGGGTGTTCCTTGCGGTGCATTACCCCTCGGACGTTATATCGGGTCTTGCTTTCGGTGCTTTGTGCGCAGCCGTTGTATGGAAGCTGTGCTGCGAAAGAACGGAACACTGCCTTGAACGCATTTATGAAAGGACGGAGAAAAAATAACCGCCGCAGGCGCTCCTTAATTATTCACTATTCATTATTCACTATTCATTATTCATTTAGCGAAGCGCTTATCACTTTAAATAAAAGCAATAACGACAAGTATCAGTCCGCAGAGCCGCTGAAGATCAAAATTCCCCGTAAAAACGGCGTGTTTGCCGATAAAAGAACCGAGAAGAACAGCTCCGAAGCCTACGGCAAAGGCAGGAACGGCAAGAGAAAGTGCACTCATCCTGCCAAGTCCTGCGCTCACCCCCGTAACAAGAGAATCGGCGGAAAGCGCAACCGACAGCGCCAGCGCTTCACGGCAGGAAATGGTCTTTGAGTGGTCACGGTCTGCGGAGGTACCGTCAAAATAAAGTTCAAGCTGTCCCGAAGGCTTCTTTTTGCGGACGGCTTTTTCTATAACGCCGTGAAAAAGGTTGAATATGCCAAGCAGCACCAGCGCCGCCGAGGATATGAAGCGGCAAAGCTCCGACGGGATAAAATTACCGATAACGTCGGCAAAATACACGGAAACGGTCAGAAAAACCGTTCCCGTAAGGCTTATAACGGCGGCGGAGCGGACAGGTATCTTTATACCGGCGGCTCCTATGCCCACAGCCGAAGCAAAGCCGTCCGCCGAAACAGCAAGAATAAGAAGCAGTATTTTTATCATATAGGACTCTCCTTAGTCCATATTATGATTTAATACATAAATTGTGATTGAACAATTCACAATAAAAGGTTATTATTAAACATATATATTAGGTATTTATTGCGGAACAGACTTTATAGAAGATAAACCCAGTAAAACCGAAAGGAAGGTAATAAAAATGCCGTTGAAAGACAAGGTCCTTGCCGTCCTTGAAGAAAACAAAGGCAAGAGTGTTTCGGGAAGTGAGATCGCCAGAAGCGTTGGTATGACAAGAAGCGCAGTCTGGAAAGCCGTAAAGATACTCCGTGAAGAAGGCTATTCCATATGCGCTGTGACCAACAGGGGATACTGCCTGTCCGAGGAAAATGATTTCCTCAGCGAGCAGTCCATAGTACCGAATCTGAGGACAAAAGAGATAGGCAGAAAGATCGACGTATTCAAGACGATAGATTCTACCAACAATTTTGCCAAAAGCCTTGCACAGTTAGGCGCAGTACACGGAACAACGGTAATTTCGGAAGTACAGACCCAGGGTAAGGGCAGAATGGGCAGAACGTTCTATTCACCCCTGGGAATGGGCATATATATGAGCGTTATAATCCGTCCCAAGCTGTCGGTGGAGCATTCTCTGCTGATAACCTCCTGCGCTGCGGTGGCAGTTGCCGAGGCAATAGAAAAGGTATCGGGCATTGACTGCAGGATAAAGTGGGTGAACGACATATACGCAGGCAGCAAGAAGCTGTGCGGAATACTTACCGAAGCCTCCGTTGACGTTGAGCAGGGAGGACTTGAATATGCCATAGTGGGAATGGGCATCAACGTGCAGAACGTAAACTTCCCGAAGAATTTGGCGAACATAGCTACCTCAATAAAGCTTGAAACGGGAGAAAATACGTCCAGAAGCCTGCTTGCGGCGGAAGTTCTCAACTGTCTTGAGGAAAGACTTGCAAATATAACGGATAAATCGTTCCTTGAAGAATACAGGAACCGTTCAAACGTTATCGGCAAGAGGATAGAGGTAACTCAGGGCGACAGGATAAGCACAATGACCTGTACGGGAATCGACGAATACGGCAGGCTGCTTGTAAGACTTGACGACGGCGAAGAAAAAGCACTTTCCTCCGGAACGGTAAGACTTTCGGGAGAAGAAAGACCGCAGTAAGAATAAATGCGGAATTATAGGCGCTTCGATAAATGAATAATTATGGCTAATTTTTCTGCAAATAAAAAAACTGTTGACAAATCAAAAAAACCGTGATATTATAATCTTGTAAATATTTCAAAACGCTGAAAAAGGAAGGCACCTTCCCTTATGGACTTTTCAGAGAGCTTCCGCCGCCGGCTGAGAGCGGAAACGGGTCAGGGTCTGTGCATACCGCCTTTTGAGTCCGCCCAATAAGCGGCGTATGCTCACGTTACAGAGCGCACGAGGTATGCGAGTACGGTTATGCTTATCCGCATATGAATTCGGGTGGAAACACGGTTATTATCGTCCCTTGATCAATTTCAAGGGGCGTTTTTTTATTTTTTAAGTAGGTTGTTTTGAATTTTTAACGCCAAATAAACTTATACTATTGAAACGGAGGAAACCGAAATGATCAAACTTACACTTAAAGACGGCTCCGTAAGAGAAGCCGAAAGCGGTATTTCCGCAGCAGAAATTATCAAGGGCATCGGAATGGGTCTTTACAAGGCTGCTTGTTCCGTAAAGCTGAACGGAAAGCTCTGCGACCTGAGAACGCCCGTTACGGAGGACTGCGAATTTGAAGTTCTTACCTTCGACAGCGAGGAGGGCAAAAAGACCTTCAACCACACAGCTTCCCACATTCTTGCTCAGGCTGTAAAAAGACTTTATCCCGAGGCAAAGCTTGCTATCGGTCCTGCTATCGATAACGGCTTTTACTATGATTTTGACGTTCCAAAGGCTTTTTCCGCCGATGATCTTAACAAGATAGAAGCGGAAATGAAGAAGATTGTCAAGGAAGGCGCAGAGCTTGAAAAGTTTGAGCTGCCCGTTGACGAAGCTGTTAAAAAGCTGGAAGAAATGGGCGAACCCTACAAGGTTGAGCTCTGCAAGGAACACGCAGACAAGGGCGAGAACATCTCCTTTTATAAGCAGGGCGAGTTCGTTGACCTTTGCGCAGGTCCTCACCTTATGACTACCGCTCCCGTTAAGGCGTTCAAACTGCTCTCCTGCACAGGCGCTTACTGGAGAGGGGATTCAAAGGGCAAGCAGCTCTGCCGTATCTACGGAACGGCGTTCCCCAAGGCAAGCGAGCTTGAAGCATACCTTGCCGAAAGAGAAGAAGCTCAGAAGCGTGACCACAACAAGCTGGGAAGAGAGCTTGAATATTTTACAACCGTTGATTATATCGGACAGGGTCTTCCTATCCTCCTCCCCAAGGGCGCAAGAGTTATCCAGATACTCCAGAGATGGGTGGAAGACACGGAACAGGCAAGAGGCTGCCTGCTTACAAAAACTCCTTATATGGCAAAGAGGGAGCTTTACAAAATTTCGGGACACTGGGATCACTACCTTGACGGAATGTTCGTCCTCGGCGACCCCGATGATGAAACGAAAGAATGCTTTGCTCTCCGTCCTATGACCTGCCCCTTCCAGTATCAGGTGTTCCTTAACAAAGCACGTTCCTACCGTGACCTGCCTATGCGTCTGACGGAAACTTCAACACTTTTCCGCAACGAGGACAGCGGCGAAATGCACGGTCTTATCAGAGTTCGTCAGTTCACCATTTCCGAGGGTCACTACATTCTCCGCCCCGAACAGCTTGAGGAGGAATTCAAGGGCTGTCTGGAGCTTGCAAAGTATATGCTTGATACGGTCGGACTTCTTGACAAGTGTACATTCCGTTTCTCACAGTGGGATCCCACAAACCCCAAGAATAAGTATGAGGGCACAGCGGAGCAGTGGGAAGAAGCACAGGCTGTTATGGCAAAGATACTCGACCACCTTGGAGTAGAATATACTATCGGTATAGACGAAGCCGCTTTCTACGGTCCGAAGCTGGATATTCAGTACAAAAACGTGTACGGCAAGGAAGATACCCTTGTAACGATACAGATAGATATGCTTCTTGCAAAGAAATTCGGCATGGAATATACCGATGTGGACGGCAAGAAGAGAACTCCTTACATTATCCACAGAACCTCCCTCGGCTGCTACGAAAGAACACTTGCATACCTTATAGAAACCTATGCAGGCGTACTTCCTTTGTGGCTTGCACCGGAGCAGGTAAGAATACTTCCTATCGGTGAAGAACACATTGAATATGCGCAGGAAATTGCGGATAAGATCACCGCTCACGGCATGAGAGTAACGGTGGACAAACGTGACGAGAATATCGGAACGAAGATAAAGGCTTCAAGACTGGAAAGAATACCTTATACCTTTATTATAGGCGACAAGGAGAAGGAAGCGAATGCCGTAACTATCCGTTCGAGAAAAGAAGGCGAGCTGCCCGGCGTGCCTGTCGATGAAGCACTTGCAAAAATATTTATTGAGAACGATACAAAGGCAAAGTAAGAGCAATTGCCTGACATCAGCGCAGCGATAACGGGATTCCAAAGGGATTAGTCCCTTTGGCGAGGCTCTCCGCAGAGAATCTCTGTTCTCGCTGCCGCTCGAATTTTCCTTCGGAAAACCAGCAGAGAGCGAAACACCCAAAACTATGGCACAACGCAAAGCTGCGTTAAAAGCAGCAAAGTAAAAATCCAAAGGCGCAATTCACATCAAGAGGCAGAACCGAGTAAAGTGCTGCATAACACAAAACTCGTGAAACCAACCAATGTGAATTGCGCCATTTTCTATAACATAAAATAAAAGCCGACTCGCAGTGGGGTAACTTGCTTTCGCTTATATTACCTCTTTAAGTATCAGATATGCCACCGTCGCTATTGACTTTGCTTCCACATAGTTGTGGTCGACCTTATAATTGCCCTCTTCAAGCATTCTCTTTAACTCGGAGACTCTCTCAAAGCCCTTAAGTGCTTCCTGCATATCGGGGATAACAAAGTAGGACTTCTGCATAATGTGACGTATTTCCGTTCTTATTCCCGTTGGTATCTCGGGCGCATTTGGGTCAATATTGAACTCTGCGCTTTCAAGCTCTTCAAGAGGAGCTGTGCAGTCCTTTATTCTCTCCGCAATGTTCAGCGCTGCCTGTCTGCCGAAAACAAGTGCTTCAAGCAGCGAATTTGAAGCAAGACGGTTGTTTCCGTGAACGCCCGTGTGGGAACACTCGCCTACAGCATAAAGTCCGTCAATGGTGGTCTGCGACTTGGTATTGACGTTTATTCCGCCCATAAGGTAGTGCTGGCAGGGATAAATGGGTATCCTGTCCTTGGTCATATCAATGCCCTGTTCAAGCAGGTACTTGTATATCATGGGGAATCTGTTTTTTATGAACTCGGGGTCCTTATAGGAAATGTCAAGGTAGAAATCATCGGAATCAAGCCTTCTGCCCTCGCTGATTATGGAGTGAGAAACAACATCTCTCGGCGCAAGCTCAAGGCGCTCGTCATAGTTCTGCATAAAGCGCTCGCCGTCTTTGTTCAGCAGGTATGCGCCTTCGCCTCTTACCGCTTCGGAAATAAGGAAGCACTCTCTTGTGTGCTTGTTGTTGAAGGCTGTGGGGTGGAACTGGATAAGGGACAGATTCTTTATCTGCGCACCCATTTCGTAGGCAATGGTTATGCCGTCGCCCGTTGCAATTGCGGAGTTGGTGGTGTAGTCGTAAACTCTTCCTATGCCGCCTGTTGCAAGGATAACAAAACGTGCGTTGTATGTACCGTGCTCTCCGTCAGCGCTGATGTCGGCGGAAAAGCCTGTGCCTGTTTTCTTAACGCTGCAAAGAAGAGCGTTTTCCATAATGTCGACGTTGGGCATTTTCTTAACGGCTTCCTGGAGCTTGGAGGTTATCTCAAAGCCTGTGGCGTCTTTGTGGTGGAAAATGCGGTGGCGGCTGTGTCCGCCTTCAAGGGTACGGTGGTAGCTGCCATTTTCGTCCTTGTCGAAATCAACGCCCAGACCGATTATCTCTTCGATCTCGTGAGCCGCTTCCGTAACAAGTATTTTAAGGGAATCGGGGTTGTTTTTATAACCTCCGGCAATAAGAGTATCCTTTGTATGGAGCTGTATATTGTCGTCTTCGGGCTTATAGACAGCTGCGATACCGCCCTGTGCAAGCGCAGAGTTGCAGAGTATAAGCTCTCTTTTTGTAATAAGCAGAATTTTAAGATGGGACGGCAGGTTTATAGCCGAATAAAGACCTCCGGCACCTGTGCCTGCAATAATAACGTCGTAATTCTTAGCCATAATGATTACTTCCTTTTTAACTGTCCCAAGGGGCAGAAATAATAGCCGTATTTCATAGGGAAAACATTTCCCCGTAAAAGGATATACTGATTTTGATTATACCATATAATTGTTAATAAATCAAATATTGGAATAATATTATGTTAAATTGCTCAGAATCAGACAAAAAAGCCGTTATTTTACCGCAAAATTAGGGCAAAATAACGGTTAAATCAGCATTATGCCAAAGAAAATCATGTTCAAAGCCGCCGACAGCACAATTGTTATGAGCGTTATGCTCAATAAAAATGCGGCAAATAAAATGCAGATGCAAAAATTAACAATCCGTTAACTATCTTTTTAGCAATATGGCGCAACGGGCAATTCCGTGTAAGAAAATCGGGCGCACACTGTGCGCCCCTACAGAGAGATTGCAAAAAAACGCTAATTCTGTGCAGAAAACTATCGGTAAAATATGCTTTGTCGGATAAAATGCACATCGCTTCGCTCTGTACATTTTATCCTAGGGTACTTTATCTTGATGTGTAAGAATAGGCGCAATTCACATTGATTGGTTCCGCAGGTTTTGTGATATACAAACATTGTCGGTTCCGATTTTTGATGTGAATTGCGCCTTTTGGATTTTTTACTTTATTTGTTTTTGCTGTTACTTTGCGTTGCACCATAGTTTTGGGTGTTTCGCTCTCTGCGGAGAGCGACTTAGGGGCTCCGCGCCCCTAAGAACCTGCGCCAAAGGGACTAATCCCTTTGGAATCCCATTACGCTTCGCTGTCGGGTCTGTCAACTTGCACGTTTCTCCGCCAGATGTGCTTTTCTCAGCACGGTAATAAGCGGTTTATAGATAAGTATAGTTATTGCCGCACAAATTATGCCCTTAACCAGTGTAAACGGTACATTGAATATGCAAAGTGCACCAAATAAATTTTTTGTGCCGGGGAATATTGCCTGATATGCTCCCAATATCGCTTCCATTCCTCCAAACGCAGTTGCATAGATGGGGTACACGATAAAGTAATTCAGCGGCAGGCTTATTGCTGTGAACACTATCGTTCCTACAACACAGCCGATAACTGCGCCTTTTTTAGTGCGGTTCTTCCGGTAAATAAGGCTTGCTGTTAATGTAAATACTGCGCTTGTTACAAAGTCAAAGATATTTCCTATACCCATTGTTGTTCCAAATCCTTTTATTGCTACCTGTATAATATTTTTTATAAGGCAGACGATAAGCCCCCCCACAGGTCCCGTTGTAAAGCCTGCAAAAAGGCTCACTACGTTGGACAAGTCCATTTTTATGAAGCCGGGCATAAGGGGTACGGGAAAATCAAGGTAGTAGATGACAGTCGCAACCGCACTGAGCATTGCGATCTGTATCATGGTTTTGGTGCTGATCCTGTTTGTGTTTGACATTGTTAGATTCCTCCATAAAATAAAAATATAATAAGAGCAATCTGTAACAGAAAACGCCCGTGAAGACAGTTATAGCTTCACAGGCGTAAATGCGCAGAAATAGCGTCGTTTCTTTCATCCGGACTATACCGTCGGTCCCGGAGTTTCACCGGGTCAACCCAAAAAGGGCTCGCGGACTTTACCGCCGGTGGGGAATTTCACCCCGCCCTGAAACAGATTTGCTGATATTCTGTTGTTTGCTGCTGACCTTATTCTTCGTCGGTGTCAACCTCGTCATCAAGGTCAAATTCAAGATGCTCGCCGCAGCCGGGGCAGATCATTTCGCCCTCTTCAAGCATACTTTCATTAAGCTGAATGGAGTCGCCGCAGGTAGGGCAGCAAACCTCATAAAGCTCTTCATCATCTTCGTCATCAAAGTCGTAATCTTCATCATCGGCATAATCTTCATCTTCTTCATCGCCATAAAGATCGTCCTCAATGTCGCAGAGATCATCGTCAATGGAATCAACAACTTCAACGATCTCGTCGATCTGATCCTGAACGTCCTCGAAATATTCGGACATATCGGAAAGAATATCAGCCATCAGAGCGATGACCTTGCCCTCCTTAGTTGTCTGGTCAAGTTCAAGTCCGTCCATAAGACCCTTAAGATAAGAAACCTTTTCTCCAAGCTTCATAACGGTTACCTCCATATTAAGTTTCACTAAAAGCTACAGGGAACAGCTTACGCTCTTTCCATGTATTCTCCCGTTCTTGTATCGATCCTGATCATATCGCCCTCGTTGATGAAGAGGGGAACCTTGATCTCAGCGCCTGTTTCAAGAGTTGCGGGCTTGGTAGCGTTTGTAGCTGTGTTGCCTGCAAAGCCGGGATCGGTCTGTGTGACCTGGAGCTCAACAAAGTTGGGGGGTTCTACTGCAAAAACCTTGCCCTTGTAGGAGCAAACCTTGCAGATCATATTTTCCTTAACGAACTTGAAGCTGTCGCCAAGCTCGCTTGAGCTTACGGGAAGATCCTCGTAGGTCTCGGGATCCATGAAGTGGTAAAGGTCACCGTCGCTGTAGGTATATTCCATATCCTTTCTTTCAACGAAAGCGGTAGGGAATTTTGCTGAAGGGTTGTAGCTCTTTTCAACTACGGAACCTGTGATAACGTTTTTGATCTTTGTTCTTACGAAAGCAGCACCTTTGCCGGGTTTAACGTGCTGGAATTCAACGATCTGAAGAACGTTGCCATCCTCTTCAAAGGTCATGCCGTTTCTGAAATCGCCTGCTGTGATCATATAATACCTCCGAATAAAAAAATTCGCACAAATATAGCTTATTATTTATTTTACTACATTTCTTTGCTTTTTGCAAGTGTTTTTTTTCAATTTAATGACATTTATAACTTTTTTACAAAATTATAAGATTTTTTGGTGAGTGTGCAAAGTTATTGTACCCGTCCTTTGTCACGGAAATACAGTCCTCAATGCGAACGCCGAACCTTCCGGGCAGATAAATTCCCGGTTCAACTGTCATTATCATATTTTCTTCAAGAACGGCAGTATCCCTTGTGTTTGCCGCAGGGGATTCGTGTATCTCAAGACCAACGCTGTGGCCGAGACCGTGTCCGAAGTTCTCTCCGAAGCCTTTTTCTGCAATAAAGTCTCTTGCACAAGCGTCAAGCTCCCTGCAGACAACTCCTGCCTTAACAAAATCAAGACACCTCTGCTGCGCTTCAAGGACTATCCCGTAAATTTCCTTCATCTCCGCAGAAGGCTCGCCTACGCAGACCGTTCTTGTCATATCGCTGTGATAGCCCTCATAGACCGCACCGAAGTCCATAAGCACAAATTCGCCCTTCTTTATCCTCTTATCCGAGGGAACGCCGTGGGGAAGGGAAGTGTTTGCGCCGCTCAGTGCTATGGTATCAAAGGAAACGCATTCCGCACCGTGGGAAAGCATATAAAAATCCAGCGCTCTGCCCACTTCAAGCTCGCTTGCGCCCTCTTTTATAACGTTCTGCATAACGTAGTCAAGGGCTTCTTCGGCAATATCCTGGGCTTTCTGCATTTTTTCAAGCTCGTCAGCCGTTTTCACCGAACGGAGTTTGCTCACAACCTTGCTTAGAAAGCCGTCCGACTTTATCTGCACGTTTTCCAGCTTGTCCTTGTGTGCGTTAAGCTCGGCAACGGTCATTGTATCGGCTTCAATGTAGACCTTATCGGTTTTGTGCTTTTTAAGCAGGTCGTTTATCTGCTCGTAATATTTTTTCTGCAAAATAACTTCGCAGGCGGAAACAAGGCTGCTTGCTTTTTCATAGTATCTGAAATCAATAAGCAGATATGCGCCCTCGGGGAACACCAGCACCGTTCCTGCGGAGGATTTCATTCCCGAAAAATAGCGCCTGTTCACGTCCGAGGTGATAAGCGCACAGTATTTTTCCTCCGGCATAGCAGCCTTTAGTTTTTCGATATTTGTCATTATATAAACCTCTTTTAGTGAATGTGGAATTTGGAGAGTGGAAAGTGGAATTAAGGAATCCGACACTCAATTCCACTTTCCACTTTCAACTTTTCACTTTCCATTTGAGTGCCTGCAAAGCAAGAAGATAACCTATCCTGCCGAAGCCGAAAATAGTTCCCGAGCAGACTGCGGAGATAACCGAAGTATGGCGGAACTCCTCTCGCTTTTCAATATTGGAGATATGCACCTCGATAACGGGAATTTTCACCGCAGCGATAGCGTCTCTTATGGCGTAGCTGTAATGGGTGTACGCACCTGCGTTAAGTATAATGCCGCACTTGTCAAGCCTTGCAGCGTGAATCTTGTCGATAATTTCGCCCTCGTGGTTGGACTGGAAGCATTCGCAGCTGTCGAAGCCAAGCTCCGCCGCCTTTGCCTTTATGTCGGCACAGAGGCTCTCATATGTGTCATCACCGTATGTTCCCGGCTCTCTTTCTCCCAAAAGATTAAGGTTGGGTCCGTTGATTATAAGTACATTTTTCATTTTGCGACCATCCTTGCGTTTATATTTTATTGAACAGCGAAAATGAATAATGAATAACTCAGACGTACCTTGATTATTCTTTATTCATTTTTCGATGTTCCTACATTTTAAGGTCAAGACGGCTGAACTTGCCCGACAGCGTTTCCGGAAGCACCTCGGAATTCTGCACAACTATTTCTTTTATGGAATTATAGGGTATCTCCGGAAGTCTTGCCGGAAAATCATGGAGCAGATCCTCGTTTTCCTTGACCGCAAATATCCTTTTGAATATTATATCCGGTTTATGTTACATCCCAAGGGTATCGCCACCCGTTTGCTTTATTATATCACACTTATGCGCTGTTTTCAAGCGGTTTCCTAATGATATGCTGAGTTTCCTTAAAACGCCAGCTGCAAAATGTCAACCTTCCAGCCGTTTTCCGTATTTACAAGGCGCAGATTGCGTTCCACATAGCTTATACCATAAGGATCATCCGTATGGTAATAAATATCCGTTTCCTTTATTATGACCTGCTCATCATCGGAATAAAAGGGTTCACTAATGCTTCCCCAATATGTAACATTGCCGCCTCTGTCGCCGCCTATATATTCGTTCCATATGCCGTTTCTGTCAATAAGGCTTGCCTCAAATCCTCTCAGTAATGCACATTTGTATGTGAACGGGGTAAGATATTCCACCCAGAAGTCCTCAAAGGTCTTGGTTTTTGCGTCAAACTCTTCGGGAATATGACTTGAACAAGCCATGTATTCGTTTCTAAGACTTACAGCCGCCGAAAGCACCTCCGATTGTTCCGCAGAAAGGAAATCCTCACTTTTTAAGTAGTTGTCAATAAAGAATATCATTTCTCTTTCTTCGCCTGCGCTTGTGGTCACAACAGCCTTGTAGCGCCCCGTTTCGGCGTTTGCATAGTCAAAATCATCTTCGCCCAGCATAATATCATAGCCGTCATAGGGGTCGCCTTTGCACCAATCCTCAATGGCATAGTCCAGCCTGAAAGCATATTCCCCGTTAAGGAATTGTACAGGCTCCCATTCATCCTTATTGCTGCGGTATATCCTCAGCTCGTCCACAGTAAATTTATCCCTTGAAAAGCTGCTGAAATCCATACAGATATACCTCTGTTCTTCACGCCAGACATTTTCAGCGCCTATTTCAACAAGGGGATTTACATAAAAGTGAAAGCCTCTGTCGGGATCCTGATATGTATTTCCGTAAAAACAGTAGGTCAGCTCACATTCGGGCAGCTCTGTCATAAGCAGCTCGCTGTCCGCTTCTGTTGGGTCAAGAGCGTTAACGGTAAGCACTTTCGGGGCAAACTCTTTAAGCTCTTCGATACAATCGGACACGCTGTCCTCAAATTCATCAAGATTCAGCACCGGCTCGTAGTAGTAATATGCCTTTCCGTTAATAAGCACGGTATGTTCATCTTCCGCTACAGTGGTTTCAATTTCCGTTTCGCTTGTCTGAACGGTATAATCGGCTAAAAAAGCCGTTTCCTGCAACGTTGTTTCAACAGGCTGCTCAAATGGAATTTCCGTTGTAAGCGCAACAGTTACCGATTCAACATTTTCCTCGCCGCCTGCGCAGGAGGACAGTATCAAAGCTGCCCCAAGCGCCGCCGTTATCCCTTTTGTTTTCAATACCAACAACTCCTTGTCATATTTCGCTCTCACGGGCAATACGCTCCTTTACGCTCCCGTCAAGAGGGCAGTTTTCAAAGGCGTCCTTGCCTATATAATAGATTTTATCGTCATTTTTCATTATGCCCAGCTTTGTGCAGCCGCTGAACGCCCTGCTGTCTATGACCTCCGTTCCCTCAGCAAGGGAAACCGATTTAAGTTCCGTGCAGTTCATAAAAAGCTCTTCATTTATTATCGTCACCTTTTGGGGAAGCTCCATTGCCGCAAGCCCTGTACAGCCTTTGAACGCACCTGCGGAAATTGCTTCAACGGTATCGGGTATATCGAGCGTTTTCAGCGAAACGCAGCCGTGGAAAGCATACGCCCCTATTTTTGCAAGGCTCTCCCCGAGAGTTATGTTTGCAAGGGATATGTCACCTTGGAAAGCCTCCGCTTCAATTGTTTCAAGCCCCGTGGGAGCGGCAATTTCCATAAGCGAGCCGCACTCCGCAAAAGCCTCTCCGCCTATAATGCGCAGGCTTTCCGGCAGGAACACCTCTTTCAGACTTCCGCAGGAGTAAAACGCACCTCTTGAAATGGAAGTAACGCCCTCGGGAATGACTGCCTTTTCAAGATTTTCACAACCCGAGCAGACATATCCCGGTATGACCGTTATCCCCTCCGGAAACTCAATGCTTGTTATAACGTCATTGTCCTCAAAAGCCTTGCGCTCTATATTTGTTACGGGATAACCGTCAATTTCCGCAGGAATAACGGCGTTCCCGTCTGTTCCGTTATACCCCGTTATCACCGCACTTCGGTTCTTTATGTAATAAGCAAACCCCAAAGCCTCTCCCCGGGTCTTTTCCGCAGCGGCAGACACCGTTTCGTGGATATGCGCCGTTGCAGGCACTTCCGTATATTCTTCGGCAGCCTTGTTCCCTTCGCAGGAAGAAAGCATTAACGCCGCCCCAAGAAAAAACGCCCCAAACACAGCCCCTTTCCGTTTTTTATCCATAAGACCACCCTTTCGTCACAGCGCAAAATTATCCACACGCCAGCTGTCGCTTTTTCTCACCAATCGTGTACTGTGCATCTCTATCCTTGTTCCGTCCTCGCCGCCGTAAATAGTATACCTTACCACAGCAATACCGTCAGCATCTCTTATGCAGTAAAAACAGTTTCCGTCACCTTCAATATCGACCTTTTCAACGCCTGATGACATTATTCTTTCCGCACATTCAAGAGTAAAAGCGTCTGTGTAATCTTCAGCCGATTTGTCCGTGTCTGCGGAGAGCATTTCGGGAATATAGCTTTGCGCCTTTTCATAAATTTCTCTCGGTTCTCTTGGAAGTGAGTCAAGTCCTCTCTTTTCCGAGCTGTTAAGGATAAAATATGAAAAAGCCCCGCCGTTATCGCCGTAATAAATTTCCACTTGGTACAAGCCGTTCTCCGCAGAAGAAAAATCAAAGATGTCCTCTGCAAGTCCAATTTCCGCCGAACCGCCTGCAGGAACGGAAACTTCCGTTTTTAAGTAGGAATTGCCCTCGGAGGTATGAATAAGCTCTCCGCCTATAAATGCGGACATAACCACTCCGTCAACAATAATATCCTCGTCCGTTGGATTGAATATCTCCAAAGAAAAATCCGTGTTGTTTTCATCATATGTGTTCAAAAGGGGCGAGGGCTTTATATACGGGCTGTCGTCAGGCAGGGCGGTCTCCAGGGGAAGATAGCTTACGCAGAAAGTATTTGCGCCCCAGCCAAGAGTGTAACCCATACGCATATCATAATTCCTGTCGGAGATCGTGACATTCTTAACATTTGTATGAATAAGCAAATTGAGCATTGTCTGCGTTTCTCCGCCAAAGCCTTCAAGCTCCGCCTTTTCCATTGCAGTAAACTGCCGCAGATACTCAAAGTTTCCGCCTTCCATATCATAAAATCTTATATAGGGCATTTCAGCCTTGGCAAGAAAACTCAAATCATGCTCCTTACAGTTAAGAACGTCCAGACGTTCAAGACCATGAGCCTTTAAAATTTCTATGCCATTTAAGTCCTCCTCTGTCATTTTGGAGAAAAGGTCTGCGTCAACGGTAACGGCAAGGGTCTGACCGTCGGTAGGGTATTCCGTGCCGAAAACAGTAACGCTGTCGGGCAGTGCAGGTTCGGTATAATCACCGAGAAAAGCGGAAGCCGAGGTTTCCTCTGTAAGCTGTTCAAGTGCAGTTTCCGTTGTAAGAGCAACTGTTACCGATTCAACATTTTCTTCTCCATTTGCGCAGGAAGAAAACAGCATGACCGCCGAAAGAACAGCGGCTTTAAACATAAATCTTCTCATTTCGAACGCCCCTTTTTACCATGTGTTAAATCTGTCCATACGCCAGCCGTTTTCCGTCTTTACCATATGGTAATTTACCTCTTCAAACCACACAAAATAGGGGTTTTCATAATAATCGCAGCAGGTAATGATCTTTTTGAAGACGGCTTCGCTGTCCGACAGGTACACAGGCTCGTAGCAGTAACCCATATGGGTGAGATTTCCCGCTCTGTCTGCGCTGTATGCCTTTAAAGCTCCGTTTTCATCGGTGTAATACTCATTTACCAGCTTCAGGGCGTAGTTATATTCAAGTGCGTCCGTAAAAGTTTCCGCAAATTCCTCGGGGGTGTGCTCCGAAGCATATTCCTCCGTCATATTAAAGGAAAAGAAATTGCCGAAAATGTATTCCTTAGCCTTTGAGAACACCTCCGACTGTTCCTCGTCAAGAAAATCGGGGTCGCTGCACATTTCTTTGCATATGTAAAGGCTTGTTTCCGCCGTTTCTTCACCGTAATACAAAACTGCGGTGTAAATACCGTCTTCAAGAGTGCTGTAGTCAAGCATATCGGCGGTTATCTTAAACTCTGCCGTCTGTTCCGATTCCACCGTTATATCCGTTTCAAGGAACGTTTCACCGTCTGCAAAAGCAACGGGAACTTTTATGTCCCCTTTGTCAAGATACAGCTCCGCTTTTTGAACGGTAACGTCCTTATCCGTGCGGTTGTCAAAGTAAAAGGCAACGGTATCACTCATTTCTTCATCTAATTTTTTTGTGCTTGAATGAGCAACATAGGGCGCAGAGCGTACAAGGAAGCCCTCTGTGGGGGCTTCGTAAAAATAAAAGCGGTTGTTTTCAAAGTCAGGGGTGCCGCTCGGAGCGGTGTAGGTTATATCGCATTGGGGCATCAGCCTGATTAGAGCGTCCATATCCAAGCTGCAGAAGTTTTTCGCTGTGATAGAAATGCTGTCAATGTCTGTTTTGTTTATCTGCTCCGCAAGGGCTTCGGGGTCAAGGATAAGGTCGTTAAGATGCACGGTCCTTACGCAGTTAAGCGTTGTTATAAATGACAAGTCGCCGTCCTCAATGCCATAGAAGCTCATTGCTCCGAAACTGTCAAGGTCGGAGAGAAAGCTAAGGTCGTGACCCTTGCAGTTTATAACGTAAAAGCCGAGGCTGCCGTCGTGAAAATCCCTCAGGGTGTTTATGCCATTAAGATCCTCCTCGGTTATTTCCGTTGTAATATCGGCGTCAAGTATTACCCGCCAGTCCGTAGAAAAATACTCCTTGCCGAAAATGACTGCGATCTCCGTTTCCTCCGCAGTTGTTTCTGTCGTTGTCTGTTCGGTATAATCGGCAAGGAAAACATCCTCCGTTACAACAGGCTCTTCCGTCACCGCCGATGTTTCCACAGTAAGAGAAACTGTGACGGACTCCGTTTCTTCCCCGTCATTTCTCGCACAGGAAGAAAGCACAAAAGCCGCCGCCAGATATACAGCCGCAATTTTCATTTTCATATAAAAAGACCCCTTTGGCATAATTTCTTAATGTAAATTATACCAAAGGGGAATATTCACGGTCAATTAATGAGCGGTCACAATATTGTTACAATGCGGAAACAAGATAAATTCGGAATGCGGAATTTTTAGCGCTGCGCTTGTCCTACAAAATAACATTGCCGCAGGCGATATAATAATTCAACTTTCCACTTTCCAAATTCCACATTAAGCCTTCAAGGCCTGTCCGTAATAATAATCACGCATTGTCTTAGCGTCCTCGGTCTGTGTTCCTGCACTCTCGCAGACAAAAACGGGGGCAAGGTTTTTCTTGTAAATAAGCTCCATAAGCGGCTCATAGTCGGGGCCGAAGCCTTCGTTGTGCTCAAAGGTAAGATGGCGCTTCTCTCCGCCCTTTTCCGTGTATTCTATCTTGGAGAAATGGGAATGGAACACCTTTAATCTGTCGCTGCCAAGCTCATTTTCTATGGTGTCAAGGATATTTTCGTAGTCCTCTTTTGTCTTTATGGCACCGAAAGTCCTTGCGTTCAGGTGTCCGAAATCTATGCAGGGGATAAAGCTGTCGTCAATTTTGCAAAGCTCCATGACCTCATGCAGGTCGCCAAGCTGATTTATCTTTCCCATTGTCTCGGGGCAGCAGTGAATGTGTCCGAGACCCTCTGCGTCAAGAGCAGCCTTTGCTTTTTTCATTGTGGCAATTGCAAGAGCAAGTGCTTCTTCACGGGTCATTTTGGAGCAGGATCCGCTGTGTATAACTATCCTGTCGCCGCCCATAGCGTTCACCGCCCTTGCGGATTCAAGTATGTAGTTAATGGAGTTGTCACGCTTTTCCTCCTCAACGCTTGAAAGGGAGATGAAATAGGGTGCGTGGAGGGAAACCGTTATTCCGCAGTCACTAAGCGCCTTTCCTATGTCACGGGCAGCCGTTTCCGACACCCTTACGCCCTGTCCGCACTGATATTCAAAGTGGTCAAGTCCGAATTTGTTTAAGTATTCTCCCATTTGCGTTGATTTTTTGTAGCCCATAGCCTTGAAGCTTTCCGCAGCGCCTGCAGGACCGAATCTTGCGTTCATATTTATCATTTCCTTTCTTTTATATAAATGTGGAATTAGGAAAGTGAAAAGTGAAATTATGGTGCCGCCTTCGGCGGTTATTTTAAAATCCGCTTTGAGCAAAACTTCATACTCAATACAATTCCACTTTCAACTTTCCACATTCAATACAACTTCACTCTCCACTCTCCACACTTCAAACTTCTCAAAGCGCTTCCGCCGCACCTGAGGAAAACATCCTGTCAATGTCGGATTTGAGCAGCGGAAACTTGCTCAGGTCGGGGCTTTCTTCCATAATGTCCTTAGCTGCGTTCTGCGCCTTTGAGATAAGCTCCCTGTCTGCGGCGGCATCGGCTATGCGCATTTCCGGCAAGCCGTGCTGACGTTCGCCGAAAAAGTCGCCTGCGCCTCTCAGCTTTAAGTCGTACTCGGAAATTTTGAAGCCGTCGGAGGTCTCGGTCATTATTTTGAGCCGCTCCCGTATCTCGTCATTGACCGCCCCTGCCACAAGTATGCAGTAGCTTTGGTACTGTCCTCGTCCCACACGCCCTCTCAGCTGGTGAAGCTGGGATAAGCCGAACCGCTCCGCATTTTCTATCATTATGACCGAAGCGTTGGGAACGTCCACGCCGACTTCCACCACCGTTGTGGCAACAAGAAGCTGAATTTCTCCCGATTTGAACCGCCCCATGACCTCGTCTTTTTCCTGCGAGGACATTTTACCGTGTAAAATACCTATAGTATAGCCGTTGAACTCGCCCTTTGCAAGCTTTTCCGCATATCCCTTGGCAGAAACAAGCTCACTTTCGCCCTCTTCTATCATGGGGCATACAATATAAGCCTGCCTGCCCTCGTCTATCTGCTTTTTAACAAATCCGCAGGCACGGCTCCGCAGCTTGTCCGTTACCGCAAAGGTCTCTATCTTACGTCGTCCCTTTGGCAGCTCGTCAAGCACGGAAATATCAAGGTCGCCGTAAATTATCAGCGCAAGCGTTCGTGGAATAGGCGTTGCGGACATTACAAGGCGGTGAGGGTTCTCCCCCTTTTCCGCAAGCCTTGCCCTTTGGTTAACGCCGAAACGGTGCTGCTCGTCCATAATAACAAGCCCGAGCCGCTTAAACTCCGTTGAACCGGAAATAAGGGCGTGAGTGCCCGTTATAACGTCAAATTCGCCATTTGCTATCTGCTCCCCAAGAACCTTCCGCTGCTTGGGAGTTAGGGAACCTGTAAGGCAGCATACCTTTACACCATGGGGCGCAAGCAGGTCGGTAAGGGTCTTGTAATGCTGCCGTGCAAGAATTTCCGTAGGCGCCATTAACGCCGTCTGGCAGCCGTTTTTCTGTGCAAACAGCGCCGCAGCAGCCGCAACAGCCGTTTTGCCCGAACCCACATCGCCTTGAACAAGCCTGTTCATAGGATAATCACGGCACATATCCGCAATTATCTCCTCCGACGCTCTCACCTGCGCCAAAGTAAGCTCAAAGGGCAGACCCGACTGAAACTCTTTCATAAGACCGCCGCCGCCCGACATTTTGCAGCCGGTAAGAGTGCGGCTCCTGCTTTTCATAAGGAACATTCCCAGCTGGAGCGTCAGCAGCTCATCAAAGGCAAGCCGTTTTTTTGCAGCCTCGGCAATGTTTGAGTCAGCAGGGAAGTGAATGTTCCGCAACGAATACTCAAACGCCGCAAGGCTGTACTTCTGCCGTATAAAATGGGGGATATGGTCGGCAAAAGCGATCTCGTCAACGCTGTCAAGGGCCTGTGTAACGTTGGTTATGACCATATTTGAGGTCAGACCCTCGGTCAGGCTGTAAACGGGGCGGAGCTTCTGCGGCTCGGAGGCTTTTATGAATATAGGCGTGTTCATTTCACGGCGCAGAAGATTGCCCGTGACCTTTCCGGAAAAGATGTACTCCTCACCCTCGGAAAGTGCTTCGTAAGCGAAACGGTTGTTGTACAGCACGATCGTCATATTGTCGGAATCGTCCGTAACCACAACCTTATAAATAACAAGTCCCTGTCGTATTCTTGCGGCAGGAATTTTCTTTATTACCCTTGCTTTTATAACGCTGTGTTCGTTAAGCTGTGATTCGGCAATTGAGACAGGGGAGGAGTAGTCGATATAGCTTCTGGGGTAATGGCAAAGCAGGTCGCCAACGGTAAAAATATTCAGTTTTTTGTATAAAGCGGCACGTTTTTCCCCAACGCCGCTAAGCTCCGTAATCGGAGAGTTAATGTCCAAAGCAACACACCCTTTATGGAAGTTTGAAGTGTGGAGAGTGAAGAGTTAAGTGGTTTTGAATGTGGAAAGTTGAAAGTGGAAAGTGGAATTATTGTATCGCCTGCGGCGATGTATTTTAAAATCGTGAGCGAAGCGAACACATTAATTATTCACTATTCATTATTCATTTAGCGAAGCGCCTATAATTCCGAATTACGCATTCCGAATTCCGAATTCAAAAAAACGGTCACCGCACAAAACGAACGGTGACCTCTTTATCCGAATTATTATTCCTTGTTTTCCGTATCGGCACCGCCGTTTTGTTCCTCGGACTTGACCTCGCCGGAATTATCCTCGGGTTTAACTTCCTCGGAATTTGTTTCCTGAGCCTCGGACTGAACGGGAGCAGCTTCGCCCTCCGGCTTTGCTTCCTCCGCCTTGCTTGCTTCGGCATTTTCAGCCTTCTCCGTCAGCTTGCTTACCTCAGCCATGTAGTCGTTATAGTCCTTTTCAATGGTTTCTTCGGACATTTCGCCCCTCATTATCTTCTCAAATTCGGGGTTGTCTATCTTTTCGTGTGCAATAAGATACTTTGCAACAAGATGCAGCTTGTCGATATGCTCCTTGATGAGCGCAACGGTCTTGTCGTAGCAGTCGTCAATGATGGAACGTACTTCCTCGTCAATTTCCGCCTGCACCTTTTCGGAGTAGCCCTTAGGCTGACCGTAGCCCATTCCCACAAAAGGTTCGTCGTTGTCGTCTGCGTAAACTACGGGGCCCAGCTTCTTTGAGAAGCCGTACTTCGTAACCATGGACTTGGCAAGCTTGGTCGCCCTCTGAAGGTCGCTCACCGCACCTGCGGAGCCAACGCCTATAATAGTTTCCTCCGCAACACGGCCGCCCATAAGCACTTCAATTTCCTCGGTCATCTTCTGCGCCGTTACTTCAAGAAGTGTGGGTTCCTTTTCGGGGATATGGATAGTCATGCCGCCTGCGCTGCCTCTTGGGATAATGGTAACGTGGTGAACCTTATCCTGCGTGGGCAGATAGAAGGTAACAACAGCGTGACCTGCCTCGTGGTAAGCCACAAGCCGTCTGTCCTCCTGAGAAACAACTCTGCTCTTCTTTTCGGGACCTGCAATAACCTTAATGGTAGCTTCTTCGATGTCCTCGCCTGTGATAGCCTTTTTATCCTTCCTTGCCGCAAGGAGCGCCGCCTCGTTAACAAGGTTCTCCAGGTCTGCGCCCGTAAAGCCTGCGGTGGACTTTGCAATGGTGGAAAGACTTACATCGGGAGCAAGAGGCTTCTTCTTGGTGTGTACCTTAAGAATTTCCTCACGACCCTTTATATCGGGATAGCTTACGGTCACCTGTCTGTCGAAACGTCCCGGACGAAGCAGAGCAGGGTCAAGAATATCACGCCTGTTTGTTGCAGCAATAACGATAACGCCCTCGTTGCCCTCGAAACCGTCCATTTCAACAAGGAGCTGGTTAAGGGTCTGCTCACGTTCATCGTGTCCGCCGCCGAGACCTGCGCCTCTGTGACGTCCTACTGCGTCAATTTCGTCGATAAAGATAATGGCAGGAGCGTTCTTCTTGGCTGTTTCAAAAAGATCTCTAACTCTTGAAGCACCCACGCCCACATACAATTCTACGAAATCCGAGCCTGAAATGGAGAAGAAGGGTACGCCCGCTTCACCTGCAACAGCCTTTGCAAGCAGGGTCTTACCTGTACCCGGAGGTCCCATCAGCAGAACGCCCTTGGGTATTCTCGCACCCATTTCGGTGTATTTCTTGGGGTTTTTAAGGAAATCAACTATTTCCGCAAGCTCTGCCTTCTCCTCGTCTGCGCCTGCAACGTCGGCAAAGGTGTTCTTCTTGTTGGAGGTGTTCTTGACATTAGCCTTGCTGAAGCTGTTTATCTTTCCGCCGCCGCCTGCCTGCCGCATCATAAAGAAGAACAGCACAACCATAAGCACTATTATAAGCAGAGAGGGGAGCAGATTGTACAGCCATGAGGTATCCTGTATCTTGTAATACTCCATTTTCAGCGGAGCGTCGGGGTGCAGCGCATTGTACTCACGGCGGTAATTTTCGCTGCCCGTCTGAATTTCGTTAAGAAATACCGTAACGTTAGGCACGGTGTAGTTAATAGTCTTAGTTGTGCCGTCGCCGTTATCAACGGTCATGTTCAGCTCGCCGGAGCCAAGGTCAAAGTTGAACTCGCTGACCTGATAGCTGTCGAAATAGGACATAATATCCGAATAGCTGTACTCGGAGACCGTCTTTGTAGCCTGCCGCATAAGGGAAACGATGACTATCATCGCCGCAACAAGCACAAGGATATAGATTATCAGTCCCTTGTTTGATGATTTTTTACCCATTTTGTACTCCTTATCCTATGAACTGTACGAAAAGATGTCAGCCGCAGTCGTACTCTGCAATATATGGAAGATTGCGGTAATATTCGCCGCAGTCAAGACCGTAGCCTATAACGAAGAGATCGGGAATGGTGAAAAGAACGCAGTCGGCGCTGAAATCCACCGCCCGTCTGTCCGGCTTGTCAAGGAGAGAATACACCTTTAAGGACAGGGGGTTTCTCTCTTTAAGCATTTTTACCACCTCGGAAAGTGTCCTTCCCGAATCCACGATGTCTTCAACTATGATAACATGGTACTTTGAAATATCCTGTTTAAGGTCAAGAGTGATGTTCACCTTTCCCGAAGAAGCCGTGCCGTTAAAATAGCTTTCGGCGCACATAAAGCCTATCTCGCAGGGAATGGTTATCTCACGGCACAAATCCGCCATAAAAACGAATGCGCCTTTGAGAATGCTCACCAACAGCAGGGGCTTGCCCTCATATTCCTTGCTGATAAGAGCGCCTGTTTCCTTCACCTTAGCCTTTATCTCCTCTTCGGAAATGACAACACGCTTTATTTTATCCAGTTTTTCGCATTTAAGAGCCTCTGCGTTCATTTTTTTCTATCCTTATACTCCAGATTTTTTTAGTATTCTCATCTATTTTAACTCTGTCCGCAGCGCCGAAGCCTTCCACCCAGATTATGCCTTTTTCATCGGCAAGAACGGGTATCCCGTCCCTTTCCTCGGGAGGATATTTTTCGTTCATCAGCTTTTTCAGCCTGCTTGTGAAGCTGCGGTTTACTCTTACATAGCTGTCGCCGTCACGCCTGCTGCGTAAAACAACGTCACCTTGTATTTTATCATAATCCACAGACTCTTTTGTGAATAAATTGTTAACAATGCTGTTTAAATCGCAGATTTCGCAGTTGTTTTCTTCTATTATCACCGTTTTATCACATAAAAAGGGGTTTCTGCCCACTTGAACAGGGGTCTCGGGGAAAATAACACGCTTTTTTGAAACGTAACAAACCGTAAGCCTGCCGTCTGCCGCTTCTGCATATGCCGAGGAAGAAAGATTGACCTTTCCGCCGTGAAGAACAGCGTTTTCAAGTTCGCTCACCTTTGCACCGCTTGCTTCTGCGCCGTTTTCTTTAAGAAAATTAAGCAGCACTCGCCTGCGCAGGGCAGGGTGGAGGGTGCGCAGGTCTTTTTCTGCGGCTTCGGCAGCGGCTTTTTCCATAAAATCGCAGTCCTCGGCAAGATGCTCCGTCATTCTGCGGATATTGCCGAGAAAGCCGCCGTGTACTTCTTCAAGAAGGGGGATAACGCCGTGGCGTATTTTGTTCCGTGAATAATCGTCCGAAAGGTTGGAGCTGTCGGTAACGAAATCCTGCCCCTTTTCGGCAAGGTAGCCTTCGACCTCCTCACGCTTACAGTATATAAGGGGACGAATGAATTTATCCCTTACGGGAGGAATACCTGCAAGTCCTTTTATGCCCGTACCTCTTGAAAGGTTGAAAATGACAGTCTCTGCGCTGTCGTTAAGGGTGTGTGCGGTGGCAAAGCGGCAGCCGTCGGGGATTGCTCCGAAAATCTCATAGCGCAGTTCACGGGCGCCCTCTTCAAGAGAAAAGCCCTTTTCCCGTGAATAAGCGGCGGCGTCAACGTGGTAAATGTCAAGGAGAATGTTCAGCCTGACGCAAAGCTCCGAGCAGAAGTCCATATCACGGTCGCTCTCCGCACCTCTCAGATGGTGGTTAACGTGAACTGCTCTCAGCTTAAAGCCGTACTCCGCAGAAATGTCGTTCAGCACAAGCAGCAGAGAAACGCTGTCTGCGCCCCCCGAAAGCCCCACATAAACAGTATCGGCATTTTCAAGCATATGATGCCTTTGAACGGCGGCTTTTACATTTTCTTCAAAAGACATTTTTACCTGATCCTTTCAATTAAGTGTGAGGTGTGAAGAGTGGAGAGTGGAGTTAATATGCGCTTCGCTAAGTGAATAATGAAGAATGAATAATTAAGGTATGGCCT
>JALEJQ010000072.1 GCA_022769565.1 Oscillospiraceae bacterium | reverse complement strand
CGCACAATGTGCGCCCCTACAGAAAAATAACATCGCATTTCTAAATCTGTGAGCGCAGCGAACACCTTAATTATTCATTATTCATTCTTCACTATTCATTCTTCATTTAGCGAAGCGCCTATAATTCCACTTTCAACTTTCCAAATTCCACATTCAAAATAACTTCACTCTTCACTCTCCACACTTCAAACTTAACAAAGCCTGAGAAGGTCATGGTTTTCTCAGGCTTATATTATTATATGGCTGATTTGCTTTGTTCAGCTTCCTGTCACAGTATTTTTGTAACGGAAAGAGTTGGGTCGAAGCCTTCTCCGCCGTTTTCGGTGCCGCCGATAAAAACATAGTCCTCGGGAAGCTCTCTGGGCGTAAAGCCTGTGTAACGCTTGAAAATGCGGTTAAAACTGCGTATAGTGCCGAAGCCTGCCGCAAGAGCGGTCTCCCCTGCCGTCATATTTCCGTGGGAAAGCATTTTCACTGCTTCGCTTACACGGACAACGTTCAGATACTCCGAAAAGGTCATGCCCGACATTCTGCGGAAATACTTTGAAAAATAAGGCTTGCTGAAGCACATAAACTCCGCCGCTTCGTCAAAGGTCATATCGGCATAGCGTTTTGCAACCAGCCGCAGCAGCTCCTTGTATGCGGAGCTTTCCGAAGAAGTGCTTAACGCTTCTGTCTTTTCGCTTCTGAAAATTTCTGCGGTCATTGCCGTAACAAGTCCTGCGCATACCACATCGCAGTATTTTTCCCCTGCGGATATTTCCTGTCTGATTTTTTCAAAAACATCTCTGACGGGATAACGGTGTTCCAGAAGAGGACAAACGGGGGTCTGCGCTCCCACTGCGGAGAAAACAAGCTCCGAATCTATTTTCATAACGGAAACAATGCTGTCTGCCTCCGCTTTTATGTAATGCACTGCTCCGCTTCGGATAAAAATGCATCCGCCCTCGGATAAAGCATATACCGTGTTTTCCGTCATTACCTCCGCAGCGCCCTTTTCGGCGTAAATAAGCTCGCTTTCCATATGCCAGTGGGGAAGATTCTGCAAGCCGCCGTATCGCTGCACCGTGACCTGTGTTTTCCCCGAAAGAACGCTTTGCTCATATCTTGCTATCATTGTAACGCCCCCCTTTTTCTTATATCATAGCACAAAGGTTAATAAATGTCTATAATCGGCAAACAGGATTCTTGAAAAAATCGGCTTTATAGGCTATAATACAGATAACAAAATATGCACGGAGGGAACGTCTATGAAAACATTGTATTTTATTACGGGAAGTCAGGATCTTTACGGCGAGGAGACACTTGCACAGGCAGCTGCCGATTCAAAGGAAATGGCGGCATTTTTAAGCGAAAAGTTAAGCGGCATTGCCGAAGTCGTTTTTCAGCCTGTTGTAAGGAACAGCGGAGAGGCACTTGCGGTCTGCACAAAGGCTTCGTCCGATGCTGAATGTATCGGCGTTATAATGTGGATGCACACATTTTCTCCTGCGAAAATGTGGATAAATGCGCTTAAAGCGCTCCGCAAGCCTATGCTTCATCTTCACACGCAGTACAACGAAAGGCTGCCCTACGAAAGCATTGATATGGACTTTATGAACCTTAACCAGTCCGCTCACGGCGACAGGGAGTTCGGCTTCATCTGCACACGCCTTGGCATAAAGCGTGAGGTGGTCTCGGGATATTACAAGCACACCGATGTTCTGGACAAGATACGCCGATTCGCACAGGCTGCGGCTGCCGTTGATTTCGGCAAGGGCATGAGAGTGGCAATGCTTGGCAACAATATGCGTGACGTTGCAGTTACCGACGGCGACAGAGTTGAAAGCGAGATAAAGTACGGCTGGAACGTTAATTACTACGGCATAGGCGACATTTGCGACATTATTTCGGGTGTTACCGATGAAGAGACAGGCGCCAAAATGGCGGAATACTCCGATAAATACGCAATGAATACCGACAACATTTCCGCCGTAAGAGAACAGGCAAAATACGAAGCCGCTCTTGAAAAATTCCTTGCACGGGAGAACATTTCCGCATTTACAGACACGTTCCAGGATCTCCACGGACTTGAACAGCTCCCGGGACTTGCCGTTCAGAACCTTATGGCAAAGGGCGTGGGCTTCGGCCCCGAGGGGGATTACAAGACCGCCGCACTTGCCGCCGTATTCTGCAAAATGGCAGAGGGCAGAACGGGTGCAACGGGCTTCCTTGAGGACTATACATACGACCTGCCCGAGGGAAACGAAACTGAGCTTGCTTCGCATATGCTGGAGGTCTCCCCCGTGTTTGCGGCGGAGCAGCCTAAGATAGAGGTACACCCTCTCGGCATAGGCGGAAAATCCGACCCTGCACGGCTTGTTTTCGAGGGAATAACGGGTGAAGGCATTGCCGTTTCCATGATAGATATGGGTGACCGTTTCCGTCTTGTCTGCGCAGAAATTACCCTTGTAAAGCAGCCCGAAGCTATGCCTAAGCTGCCCGTTGCAAGAGTGATGTGGAAGCTGAAGCCCGATTTTGCAACAGGCTCGGCAGCGTGGATATACGCAGGCGGAGCGCACCATGCGGTAGTTTCAACTGCCCTTACCGCCGAGGACATACGCCTGTTTGCCAAAATGACGGACACGGAGCTTGTTGTTATTGACGGAAAAACGGAGCTTTGCGCCTTTGAACAGCAGCTTGAAATGCTTGATACAATGGCAAAGATGAGGAGGTAAAAAATGATTTCGCTTGAAAAGACCTATCTTGGAATAGAGCTTGGCTCAACGAGGATAAAGGCGGTGCTTATTGACGAAAACTATGCCCCTGCTGCAAGCGGCAGCCACGAGTGGGAAAACCGCCTTGAAAACGGGTACTGGACATATTCTCTTGATGATATTCACAATGGGATAAGAAGCTGCTTTGCGAGCCTTGCCGCAGACGTTAAGGAGAAGTACGGCATTCCCCTTACAACCGTTGGCGCAATGGGAATTTCCGCAATGATGCACGGCTATATGGCGTTTGACAAGGACGACAGGCTGCTTGTCCCCTTCCGCACTTGGCGCAACACCACCACAAAGCAGGCGGCGGAGGATCTGACGGCTGCGCTCGGCTTCAACATTCCTCAGCGCTGGAGCATTTCGCATCTTTATCAGGCTGTGCTGAACAAGGAGCCTCACGTTCCCGAAATAATGCACATCACCACCCTTGCAGGCTACATAAATTACCTGCTCACAGGAGACAGAGCCGTTGGCATAGGCGAGGCTTCGGGCATTTTCCCCGTTGAAAATGGCGGCTATAACGAAAAATATCTTCATATTACGGAAGAAAAGCTGTCGGCTCACGGCTTTGATAAAAAACTTGCCGATATTCTCCCTCCCGTAAGGCTTGCAGGTGAAAAGGGTGCAGTTCTCACCGAAAGCGGTGCAAAATTCCTTGACCCAACGGGAACATTTGGAGCAGGAGTTCCACTTTGTCCGCCCGAGGGTGACGCAGGGACGGGAATGGCTGCCGCAAATGCTGTACGCATCGGCACGGGCAACGTTTCCGCAGGAACTTCCATTTTCTCAATGCTTGTACTTGACAAAAATCCTTCTGCGGCTTACCCCGAAATTGATATGGTAACGACCCCCGATGGTGCGCCCGTGGCAATGGTACACTGCAACAACTGCTGCTCCGAACTTGACGCTTGGGTAAAGCTGTTCGGCGAATTTGCGGAGCTTACGGGCAATAAAATGGACAAGTCGGCGTTATACGAAACGCTGTACAAAAATGCAATGACGGGCGACGCAGACTGCGGCGGAGTTACGGCATTTAACCTCCTTTCGGGAGAACCCGTGGCAGGCGTTGACGAGGGCAGACCTATGTACTTCCGTATGCCGGGCGGTAAAATGGATCTTGCAAACTTTTTCAGAGCGCAGATATATTCGGCTTTTGCGGCGCTTAAAATGGGTATGGACATTCTTTTTGACAAGGAAAAGGTAAAAGCAGAGCAGTTCACAGGTCACGGCGGACTTTTCAAGGTCAAGGGCGCTGCACAGCAGATACTTGCGGACGCACTTGACACTCCCGTTTCCGTTATGAATACCGCAGGCGAAGGCGGAGCGTGGGGAATGGCACTTCTTGCGGCGTATATGGTCAGAAGCGGCGGAAAAGCTCTTCCGGACTGGCTTGACAGCGAAGTCTTTTCGGGAATGGAGAAGCTGACCCTTGCCCCCGAAGAAAAGGGCAGAAACGGTTTTGGTGAATATATGAAACGATACAAGAGCGCTCTTGGCGCAGAAAAATTACTGGGCGAGGTGAAATAAATGCTTGTAAATCTGAAGCAGGAAGTTCTTAAAGCAAATCTTATGCTGCCGAAATACGGTCTTGTCACCTTCACCTGGGGCAACGTTTCGGCAATTGACAGGGAATCGGGAATGGTGGTCATCAAACCCTCGGGCGTTGAATATGAGGGTATGACAGCCGATGATATGGTGGTTGTGGAGCTTACAACGGGCAAGGTGGCAGAGGGCAGATACAAGCCTTCAAGCGATACACCCACCCACCTTGAATTGTACCGCACCTTTGAAAACATGGGCGGTATCGTCCACACCCACAGCCGTTGGGCGACCTCCTTTGCGCAGGCAGGAAGGGGTATTATTCCCATGGGAACAACTCAGGGCGACTATTTTTACGGCGAGATACCCTGCACAAGAGCAATGACCCCCGAAGAAATAGGCGGCGAGTACGAAAAAGAAACGGGAACTGTCATAATCGAAGCGTTCAAAGGCGTTGACCCTATGACAATACCTGCGGTGCTTGTAAAAAACCACGGTCCTTTTGCGTGGGGCAAGGATGCTTTGGAGGCTGTTCACAATGCGGTGGTGCTTGAAGAAATTGCGTTTATGAACTATCATGCTATGGAGATAAACCCCGATGCAGGACGTATGCCGCAGGCGCTTCTTGACAAGCATTACCTGCGCAAGCACGGCGCAAACGCTTATTACGGACAAGGATAAGGAGAATTTTATGATATACACAAACCCCGTATTGAAAGGCTTTTACCCCGACCCCAGCGTATGCAAGGCAAACGGCAAATATTACATGGTCTGCAGTTCTTTCCAGTTCTTCCCCGGCGTTCCCCTTTTTGAAAGCGAAGACTTAGTGAACTGGAAGCAGATCGGACACGTTCTAACGAGAAAAAGCCAGGTCATGCTTGATAAGATAAACAGCTCGGGCGGCGTTTTTGCACCCACTATCCGTTACAACAACGGACGCTTTTACATGGTAACAACAAACGACACCACCCACGAGAATTTCTACGTTTACACCGATGATATTTACGGCGAATGGTCGGAGCCTATCACAGTCGACCAGGGCGGAATCGACCCTTCTCTTTACTTTGAGGACGGCAGAACGTATTTTATGAGCAACGGCAGCGACGACAACGGCGTGGGCGGAGTTGTACAGTGCGAAATAAACGTTGAAACGGGCGAAAAGCTGTCTGCAAGCAAGTGTATATGGCAAGGCTCCGGCGGACGCTATCTTGAAAGCCCTCATCTGTACAAGATAGGCGGTTATTACTATCTTATGGCTGCCGAGGGCGGCACGGAATACGGTCATATGATAACCTACGCACGTTCAAAGTCGGTCTGGGGACCTTTTGAAAATTATCCCCACAATCCCGTGCTTACAAACCGAAACAAAGCTCCGTTTATCATTCAGGGCATAGGTCACGGCGATCTTGTTGAGGACTATAACGGAAATTGGCACATTCTTTGTCTTGGTTTCCGTCAGATACATATGTGGATGCCCTATCATAATCTGGGGCGTGAGGTTTTCCTTATTCCTGCGCAGTTTGACGGTGACGGCTGGTTCACCGCAGGCAGGAACGGCACCTGTGACGAAAGCTATGAGCTGGAAGGTGATTTTGTTCAGTCACCTAAAAAGAATTACACCTTTGAAAACACCGATTGGAATATAGAATGGTGCTATCTCCGTCACCCAAGCCTTGAAAACTATGAGCTTTCGGCAGACAAGGCCGTGCTGCACGGAACGGATATTACCCTTGATGATACGGATTCTCCCACATTCATTGGCATACGACAGAGGGATTTCAAGTTTGACCTTTCGGTAAACCTTTCCATTGATAAGGGCGAGGCAGGCGTTACACTTTATATGTGTGAGGCTGAGCATTACGAAGTGGCTCTGCGGAAAACGGACAGCGGCTTTGAAGCTGTGCTGAAGCTGAATATCGGCGGCATAAAGCACATTCAGACCGTCGTGCCTGTTGCTTCGGGCAGCGCAAAGCTGAGAATTGTTGCCGACAACCTTTTTTATAACTTTTATGTTGGAGATACCCACCTCGGCTGCGGACAGACAAAATATCTTACAAGCGAGGTTTCGGGAGGATTTACGGGCGTTGTTATCGGACTTTATGCCGTGGGAAAAAACACCGCCGCTTTTGATAATTTTGCTCTTGATTATTCCGATGAATAATACTAATAACAAAAACCGACCGTCTGTTTGCCTTGTACCAAACGGACGGTCGGATTTTTTTACGGATTTTCAAGAATTCGGATAAAGTGGTTCGCTTTTCTGATACTAATAACCATTTGTTCTATGGTTAAATGGTTATTAGTATGAGTTCCTTATTTGAAGTTATAATACCCATTTATGCAGTTCCTTTCCGAACGTTCCTTTAAACGGAACGCCTGATACAATATATGCAGTAAACTGCGGCAGGGTCAAAAAATACCGCAAGCGTTCTCCCGACAGCAGGAGAGAACGCTTGCGGCGGATGAATGTATCTTTGCAGAAGCTTCTGCGGTGTGTCACTCTTTAACAGAACCGTTTACAAGTCCTGCATAAATGTATTTCTGGAGCGTAATAAAGATTATCAGCGTCGGGATTATACAAATTACGATTCCGGCGAAAATGATCTCCCATTTTGCACCGAAGGGTCCGATAAAGTTGTACAAAGCTGTCGAAATAACAGGCTTGGTCTTGCCCATGTAAAGCTGGGGAGTGTAGAAGTCGTTGTAGATGCTTACGATCTTTATTATAAGCACGGTAGCGATAGCAGGCTTAAGCAGAGGGAAGATTATCTTGAAGAATACCGTGAAGTAGTTTGCTCCGTCAATAATTGCGCTTTCATCAAGGGAATAGGAAATGTTGTTAAGGAACTGGATGAAGATGTAGATAGAAATAATATCCGTTCCTATGTAAAGTATGATAGGCGCAGCCATTGAACCTACAAGTCCGAAGGAGTTTACGATACGGTATACCGTAACCTGCATTGAAATGTTCGGGAAGAGTGTGGCAAGCAGGAATGCCGCTTTAACTACCGTTCCGAAGGAGGACTTGAATCTCTGGAGAACGTATGCGGTCATGGAGCCTGTGATTATTGTTCCCACGCAGGAGAACAGGAGTATGATTATGGTGTTTTTGAACCCTTCAAGTACCTGACCTTCGATAAATGCAGTCTTGTAGTTGCTCCATTCTATCTTTGTGGGGAGAGCAAATACATTTGACGAAAGGAACTCGGTATTGCCCTTCAAAGAACCGAGAAAAACTACCACAAGGGGTATCAGAACTATAAGACACGCCACAACAAGAATTACATATTTCAGAAAAGTAAATATGCCGCTTACTATTTTGGTGTGGTCTGCAGTATCGGGATATTCTTTTACATTTGTCATTTACTTTTCCTCCTTGAACGCCAGCTTCTGGATGACCGTGACGACTATAATAATTATCGTCAGGACTACCGCCATTGCCGAGGCAAGTCCCACTTTCTGGAACTTGAACGCCGTTTCGGTGGTCTGGATAACGAATGTGCTTGAACCGAACTTACCTCCGGTAACGATATAAGGGATTTCGTAAACGCTGATAGCACCTTTTACTGCAAGGATCATCTGAAGAAGGATAATGGGACGGATGCTGGGTGCGATTATGTACTTAAATACCTGCCAGCGGTTTGCACCGTCAAGGTCGGCTGCTTCATAAATGTCGGGAGATACCGACTGAATAGCACCGATGAACATTACAAGGTCAAAGCCTATGTATCTCCAAATGGAAACAAACACAAGGCATACATTTACAAGACCTTCGGTAGAGAGGAATTTTACGGATTCTCCGCCGAAAAGGGTAATTATCGAGTTAAGAGTACCGTCGGTATTGGTAACGCCGTCGCCTCTCTGGAAAAAGCGGCGGAAGATTACTGCAACCGCAACTGTGTTTATCATATAAGGGAAGAAAAGCACTCCCTTAAAGAAGTTGCTCGCTCTTATCTTGGAGCAGAGGATAGTTGCAAGGAAAAGTGCGAGAGCAAGCTGTACAAACGAACCAACCAGATAGTAAAGGCTGTTCTTAAATGTTGAAAAGTATTCGGGGGTGGTAAAAATGGTCTTATAGTTCTGAAGACCTACAAATTTTACCGTTGCGCCGAACTGGTCACGTTCTTCCAAGCTGTATTTGAACATATTGAATGCCGGGATGTATGTAAAAACAAATAAAAGCACCGTCGGAATAAGAAGAAACAGGATAACCGTTACCATCTTGTTTACATACTGTCCGCTGAGCTTTTTTCCTGTGTGTGTGCCGGAATTGCTTGCACGTGTTCCGGATCTTGCCATAGAAATTGCCCCCATTTACTTGATTATCATCGGTCTGCAAAACAGCAAAAGCAAGCTGCTACAGCCCATTAACGTTTTTGCGTCTTTGCAGACAAACGATCTGCATTTATAATTTCCGCACTCCCGGAAACCTCCGAAAGGCTCCCGGGAACGAAAATTATATGAATTTAAGGAGAAAATGCATCTGAAATGCCGTTAAAACATTGGAATGTTTGCTGCCGAAGCTTAGCCGAGGATAGAATCTCTGGAATCAGCCCAAGCCTTGTTTACATCAGCGCAGATAGCGTTGTAGGAATCTTCGCCTTCGCCCTTGAATGCAGCTTCAGCCATTCTGAACTTGAAGTTTGTGGAAGCGTCGCCCCAAGGATCAACTTCGGAAGCCTTAGCGATCTCGTCATACTTGCCGAGGAGTTCTTCCGGAGTAGGATTTTCAACGAAGAGCTGTACGCCCAGTTCATCGAAGGAGGAAAGTGTTTCAGGCATGGGAGCGCCCTTAAGACCGGAGATCTCGCCTTCGTTCTGAGCAAAGCCGGAATCTGTGCAGAACCATACTGCATAAGCCTTTGCAGCGTCCATGTTAGCGGAATTCTTGTTTACGCTCATCATGTAGTCGTTGCTGGATACGGAGTAGATCTTGCCGTCAATGCTGTTGGGGAAAGGCATATATCCAACGTCAGCAGGGTCGCAGCCTGCGTTTACAGCAGCTTCCTGGAACTGGGAGATAGCCCAAGAACCGAGAACCATTGTAGCGATCTTGCCCTGTGCGAATGCGGGCTTACAGCCTTCCCAGTCTGTTGTGGAAGGATCTTCTTCGTGGAGAGAAGGATCAGCATAGATCTTGAAGAGTGTGCCGTAAACAGCGTCATAGGGGCTGCCTGCGGAGAAGAGGTCGTTCTTTTCGGTGAGGAGCTTGGTGTTGTAGTCGGGATCGCCGGAAGCGCCTACTACGAGGGACTGCCACTGAGTAATGCACCAGCTTGCAGCGTAGTTTGTATAATAAGGAATAGCGTCTGTTTTTTCACCGATCTGCTTGAGACAGCTAAGGAACTCGTCAGTTGTCTTGGGGAGTTCTGTGATGCCTGCGTCAGCCCATACCTTCTTGTTATAAAGGATACCGGAAGCTGTACCGCCTGTAGGAAGTGCGTAAACCTGACCGTCAACGCTGTAATTTTCAAGCCAGTAATACTTCTGAGAAAGCTCATCGTAAGAGCCGAAGGATTCAAAGAAGCTGGGGAAATCAGCCTGCTTAAGAGCCTGAGGTGTCATAACTACATCGCCGTAGTTATCGGACTGCATAAGAGTTGCAATATCATCTGCATAGTTTGTGAAGGACTGGTATTCAACTGTAACATCGGGATAAAGAGCGTTGAAGCCTTCTGTCAGCTTTGCCATTGTACCGTCCTGGTCACGGTCTGTACGGTGGTGAAGCACCTTGATAGTGCCGGAAAGTCCGCTTGCTGCGTCAGCGGAGCCTGCGTCTGTGCTGCCTGCATCTGCATTGCCTGCATCTGCATTGCCTGCGTCAGCAGCCTTTGTTGTGTCAGCAGCCTTTGTTGTTGTGTCACCGGTATCGGCAGTTGAGCCGCCGCAGGCAGTAAATAATGTACCTGCCATGATAACCGCTGTACAAGCAGCAGCTATTTTTTTAATTCTGTTCTCCATAAATATTAACCTCCCAATTAAGTGGATAATGTAAAATATGTTTGCTGTGATTGTAATTATAGCATTAAAAAGGAAGTTGTCAACGAAAAAAACAACAAGGGGCAAATTGAACAATAAATCTCTGTTAATTTAATGCATTTTTACTATCACTTTCTTAAAAATCGCTGCTTATTGTGCAAAATGCATAATAAAAAACCGCCTTGGAAATCGTTTTCCGCATTATTTCGAAAATTACGAAATCGTATTAGCTATATTTGTTCATAGTTTATAGAACGAAAATTTATAGTTACAAGATTAAATTAATTTAGAAAAGAGATTAATAAAAACGATTACAGCCGAGTTTGTTAACCGTGTTATCCAAAAATTAATCTGTTAAACATATTGCAGATTTGTTACTTTTGTGATACAATATAATGTAGAGAACGACATAAGTTATTGCGGAAAAATTTCACAATGTCGGGCGGCCGTTTTGCATGATCGGGAAACCGTGCTCTGCGCCGAACCGTTATTTCCCGTAAAAGACTTCAGGGAGGATAATATGAGCAAAAATGTGACAATGCGTGATATTGCCGAAAAACTTGGGATAAGCGTCGTTGCTGTTTCCAAAGGACTTTCCGGCAAAAGCGGCGTCAGCGCAGAGCTGAGAAGCAAAATAAGGCGCACCGCCGAAGAAATGGGCTACCGGGCAGACTCGGGTGCAAACAAAAAAGATGCATTCAGCGGAAACATCGGAATAATCGTTGCCGAAAGATACATTTCTGACAATTCCTTTTACTTCAAATTTATACATATCATTTCAAAGGTCCTTCAGCAGCACAATAATTACGCCGTTTTTCATACCCTGACCGCAAAAAACGAAGAGAACGTCATACTTCCCGACCTGTTTTTCCACCGCAGAGTGGACGGCATAATAATCCTCGGCCAGCTCTCCGACGCTTATACCAGAGCTGTAAGCGAGGTAAAAATACCTGTTGTGTTCCTCGATTTTTACAACGAATTTACAGCCGACTGCTGCGTTATTTCCGACAGCTTTTACGGCACCTACGAAATGACAAACTACCTTATCCGCAACGGGCATAAAAATATAGCCTTTGTAGGCAATATTTACGCAACAAGCAGTATCCAGGACCGTTACCTGGGATATGCAAAATCTCTTATCGAGCATAAGCTGCCCCTTAAAGACTACTATGTTATCAGCGACCGTGACACCGACACGGGCAAGTTCATCCCCATAGAGCTGCCCATAATCATGCCCACCGCCTTTGTCTGCAACTGCGATGAAACGGCGTGCAAGCTCATATCCGTGCTGAAGGAAAGCGGATATAAGGTGCCTGAGGACATTTCCGTAACGGGCTTCGATAATTCTGTTTACAGCAGCATAAGCGTTCCGGAAATAACAACGATCGAAGTCAATACGGCACAGATGGCTGCCATTGCGGTGGAATCGCTGCTCACAAAGATAAAAAGCCCCTCTGCGCATATCGGCATAATACAGGTCAAGGGACAGATACAGTTCAAGGAATCGGTAAAATCACTGAATTATCAATAAAAACGGGGCTGCTGCACATTAATTAAAAATTACGGGCGGATAATATCCGCCCCTACATAAAACCATGCTTTTAGCAGGTCGATATTGTAGGGGCGGCTATCAGCCGCCCGTTTTTATTATAAAATAATTAACGTGTAATAGTCCCTATTAAGAAACAGATCAATCCGTAACAAAAGCATGGTACAATGCCTTTACTGCGTCCTCGAAATCCTCCTCATTCACGCCAACGATAACGTTAAGCTCGGAAGAACCCTGATCGATCATCTTTACATTCACCTTCGCTTCTGCAAGCGCAGAGAAGATCTTGCCTGCAGTACCTCTCGCCTTTCTCATTCCTCTGCCCACGATAGCAATAAGCGCAAGGTTGTTTTCTATTTCCATATGGTCGGGGTGAACACGGTAGGTTATCTCGTCAAGCACAGCCTTTTCCTTATCTCTGAGGCTGTCTGTGCTTACAAGAACGCTCATGGTGTCGATACCCGAGGGCATATGTTCAAGGCTGATGCCGTTCTTTTCAAGGGCTCTCAGAACGTTGCGGCAGAAGCCCAGCTCGCTGTTCATCATATCCTTTTCGATATTGATTACGGAGAAGCCCTTTTTGCCTGCGATACCCGTGATAACGTACTTGCTTATATCTGCGGATTCGGAAACGATCATTGTTCCTCTGTCCTCGGGGTGGTTGGTGTTCTTGATATTGATGGGGATGCCTGCGGCTCTAACGGGGAAGATAGCGTCCTCGTGAAGAACGGTAGCGCCCATGTATGCAAGCTCTCTCAATTCCTTATAAGTAATGGTAGTAATGGGATGGGGGTCTTCAACTATTCTGGGGTCGCAGATAAGGAAGCCCGAGACGTCCGTCCAGTTTTCATAGATCTCTGCGTCAACGGCTCTTGCAACGATAGAACCTGTAACATCGGAGCCGCCTCTGGAGAAGGTCTTGATAGTATCGTTGGGCATTGAGCCGTAGAATCCGGGGATAACAGCGTTTTCAAGTGATTTAAGCTTAGGTGCAAGAAGAGAAAGCGTAGTGTCAAGGTCAAACACGCCGTCCTCGCCGAACTTTATAAAGCCTGCCGGGTCAACGAATTTGTAGCCAAGATAAGCCGCAAGAACACGACTGTTAAGATACTCTCCTCGGCTTGCCGCAAAGTCACGTCCTGCTCTGTGTGCAAAAGCGTTCTTTATGTTTGCATATTCCGCTTCAAGGGAAATGTCAACGCCAAGCTCGCTGATGATGGAATCATAGCGTTCCTCGATAGCGTCGAAGGCTTTGCTAAAATCCTCGCCCTTTGCAGCCTTTTCGTAGCAGGAATAAAGCATATCCGTTATCTTTATGTCATCTGAAAATCTCTTTCCGGGAGCGGAAGCGACAACGAAGCGTCTGTCTGGGTCGGATTTTATAATAGCGGCAACCTTTCTGAACTGTTTAGCGTCCGCAAGGGAGCTGCCGCCGAATTTAACTACTTTAATATTGCTCATAGCATATATCTCCTTATTGAAAATGATACATATACTATTATATAAAAAATAGTTCCGATAATCAATTGATATATGAAACAAAAATATCGTCTAATATTTTGTCCTTTTGTGGAATACTGCTGTATTTCTGAGAAGGACATATAGAAAAGCACAGCAAATCGGAGCAAAATGTCGTTTTTAGGCGGATAAGCGTCACAATATATTAATATATTGATTAAAAAGACGATTTTTATAGTTAAAAGTAACTAAAAGTCAACTCCAATTTGTACATTCCAATATGAGGAATGTTTATTTCGGGCGTTGCAGAATACGTTTTTTTGTGTTATAATAATATTGAATATAGGATAAACAGTCATTATTTGGAAAAGGCATTTTCTGCCTGAGAGGAGGTATGAACAATGAAGCGCAAAACCGTTGCAGTATGCGTAACAGGCTATGACTGGGAATATGAGAGTCGTGTCGTGAACGGTATATATATGCGCTGCACAGAGCTTGATGTTAATCTTCTTGTATTTGCAAATCTTATGAGACGCCCGGAAATAAATTCCACAAGAACTCTTCCCGAAAGCGCCGCAAGAGGCGAAGAGGAAATATATAACCTCATTAATTACGACCTTGTTGATGGAATAATCATCCTCGGCGACTCCATGATAGAAGAAAGTATTATTGCCAATGTTTCCCAAAGGGCGGAACAGCACAATGTTCCCATTGTTAATGTAAACGATTCCGAACATAAGCTGTTCAGAAACGTTCTTCTGAGCGATGAAAAAGCTATGGAGTTCGTGGTACGTCATCTTGTTAAGGATCATGGCTATACAAAGATAAATTTTATCGGCGGATTTCCCGGAAACTTACAAACAGAGGAGCGGCTTGCTGCATATAAAAAAGTTCTTTCCGAGTACAATATCCCCATTGAGGAAGAACGCATCGCATACGGCGAATTCTGGAAGAAATCAATTGAATGTACGGAAAAATTCCTTGAAGCGCCCGAGCTGCCTCAGGCTATCGTCTGCGCCAGCGACACTATGGCATTTTTCTGTATGGACGCAATAAAAGAAAAAGGGCTGAGAGTTCCCGAGGACATAGCGGTAACAGGCTTTGACGGCCTGAAGGACTGCGAATTTTACGATCCTCCCCTTACCTCCGTAAGAAGAGGCTTTCAGGAGTCCGGCGTTGCTGCCGTTAATATTCTTAACGATATATGGAACGGAAAGGAAACACCGGAATTTGTCAGCGTGGATTCGGTGCTTATCCGAAACGGCTCCTGCGGCTGTACATCGGAAAAGAAAAATATCAACTTCTATAATTCCGTTTACAGCGTACAGGACAGGTTTAAAGAGTTCAACTCCTACGTTCTCGAAATGAACACTAAATTTTCCTGTGCGGAGACCTCGGCGGAGCTTTATGCCGAGACCAAGAAAATAGCAGAATTTTTCAAGCTGAAAAAGCTCTACATCTGCATATGCTCCAACATTGAACAGGGTGCGATATGCTTTGACGACTTTAATCCGAAGGCGGAGTATACGGGTCTTTCGGAAAAAATGGTATCCATGCTTGAATTCGGCCACAGCGTACCTGTGGGAACGGAATTTTCCACAAAGGAGCTTATCCCCGAAGGCTTCCTTGACGGCGAAAAGGCTGTTATGTACGCATTTTCCCCCATGTATTTCAAGAACAGCTTCCTCGGTTACCTTGCATACGAGCCGTCGTGTATAAAGGGCAACGGCAATCTGTTTGAGACCTGGCTGATGAACATTTCCAACAACGCAGGTTCCTTTTATATGAACAGGGAGCTTGAATATGTTGTGGACAAGCTTCAGAATCTTTACATAAGAGACCCTCTGACGGGGCTTTACAACAGGCGAGGAATGAAACAGCTTGGTTATAACATTATCGACAAGGTAAAGAAAAACGGCGGAGAGGTAACTATTTTCTGTGCCGATATAGACAATCTCAAGCCTATCAATGATGAATACGGACATGAAGGCGGCGATAACGCTATCCTGCAGACGGCAAGGGCGATCGAAGCGGCAATGCCCAAGGGAAGCATATGCGTAAGAACGGGCGGAGATGAATTCTGCGTTATCTGCGGCGGAGCTGACAGCATATCCCCCGAAAGATGCATAGCCGCTGTGGACGAATATCTTGAAAAGTACAACAGATGCAGCGGTCTGAAATACAAGGTAGGCTGCAGCTGCGGCTATAAGAGCCTTAAAGCTGAGGAGCTTATGTCCATAGACGCAATGATAAACGCCGCAGACGAGAATATGTACAAGGTCAAGGCGGCAAAGAAAACAGGGAGAAAATAAATAATACTAATAACCAATTGTTCTGCGCTATTGGTTTATTTGCAGCTTCGGGGCAGGTTTCCTGAGGCTGCTTTTTTTCGTTATTGTGTATACTTGAACCGTATAATTTTGGGGCTGTTGACTTGCTTTACAGGCTGTGATATAATTGGTTATCAGCATTTGGAAAAGGCTGATTAAAGCATAGCGTTCGTTTCCTTATTAAAAAACGGGAAAAAATCTGCGCCGAAATCCATTATACGCAAGATTGTCGGCTTGATTTTTTCCATATTTTAAATAGTGTTTAGTATAAGAGCATTAAAATTCAAGGGAGATGTAAAGATGAATATAAAAGAATATGAAATATCCATGTGGGAAGCCGCAAAAAACAGGGATGGGGCAGGCTTTATGGAGCTGGTGGACGAAAATGCCGTTATGGTGTGCGGCGGCTACAGATGCACAGGTGCGGAATACGGCGAGATCGTTAAGGATTTTGATATTGCGTCCTTTGAAATATCGGCGTTTGAAGTCATTTTCCAAACAGAGGACATTTGTCAGGTGCATTATATGATAGAAACAAAAGTCACAAAGGAAGAAAACAAAGACCTTGAAGGCGTTTTCCATATCACTACAACGTGGAAAAGATACGAAAACAAGTGGAAGGTCATTTTTAATATGGATTCCCGTGTGATCGGATATTAAACCCGTCAGACCGAGGTGGCAGTTAAACTTGAAAAAGCCCGCTTTTATTGAAAAATGGAGTACGAACTTAAAAAGCCGTGCCCAAAAGCTGAAATCGGATATACCTGCAATTTTTCTTGCGCTTAAGGATAAGGAAACACCCCTTGCCGCAAAGATATTCGCAGCGGCAACGGTGGCTTACGCCCTGTCGCCCGTTGACCTTATTCCCGATTTTATACCCGTGCTGGGGTATCTGGACGATGTGCTGCTCCTGCCTGCGCTTGCGGCGCTGACAATAAAATTTATACCTAAGGAAAAACTTGAAAAGTGCCGTGCCGAAGCGGAGGATCTATGGAAAGACGGCAGACCAAAACGGTGGTATTATGCCCTGCCCGTGGTGCTTATATGGGTGCTTGTGATATGGTGCATAGTTAAGATATTTATATGATATAATAAGCAGATTCGGGAATATATATGTGGTAATGAACAGCTTGAGAAAAATACATTCTAAGGCTGTTTTGTTTTATATATTTTGGTGCCGTTGACTTGTTGCAGTGCAGATGATATAATGAATATGACAGAATATGTCTGTGAAAGGAGCAGATAAAATGTATTGTGAAGAATACGGAAAAGAAAATGAAAAGATAATAGTTATGCTCCACGGCGCTAATTTTGTTCATTCTTTCGGCAAGCAGTACCCGTTAGCCGACAGGTATCATATCATTGTTCCCCATTTAATGGGTTTCGGCAATGAAACGGATAAAACCTTCAACGCCGATGAGCAGGTAAGGGTGCTTGCGGAATTCATTTCGTCACTGGGGAAAAAAGCGGCGCTTGTAGGATTCTCTTTAGGCGCTCAGATAGGCTGCAGGCTTGTGGCGGAGCACCAAGAGCTGTTTACCTGCGCAATATTGGTAAGCCCGTGGCTCTGCAAGGATAAGGGATCAATAGACAAGGTAATGAAAGTAAATGAAAAGCAGTTTGCTTCGTTTAAGAAAAAACAGCTTTGCGGTCTGATAGGAGCAATGAACGGACTGCCGAAAACACAAAGAATTGAATTCGTTGAACAGATGCAGAAGGTGTCTATAGAAACGATAAGAAATTCCGTTGACAACGGCATAACCTTGGAATCGCTCAGCGGATTTGACGCTGTGACTATACCCGTTATGGCATTGGCAGGCGGCAAAGAGCAGAAGATAGTTACGGACAGCGTGGTAAAATTGAGCCAAATGAACAAAAACTGCAGTTATGAGATATGGGATAAGGCTGCGCATAATATTCCGCCTGTGTTTGCAAAGCGGTTCAATGAGCTTATCTGCAAAATGGTCGGATAATTCTGCTGCTTTCACGAAAAAAAGTGCGGCGGATATTGACGAAACAGGTCATATGTGATAAAATTTATATTAACTTACAGCGCAAGTAAATATTCACGAAAGGACTTGTTTTTATGAAGCTTCTTGAAGAGAGAATACGCCGTGACGGAGTTGTCAAGGCAGGCGGAGTGCTTAAAGTAGACAGTTTCCTCAACCACCAAATGGACGTTGAGCTTTTCAACGAAATGGGAAAGGAATTCAAGCGCCTTTTTGCAGATAAAAATATCAACAAGATACTTACCATCGAGGCTTCGGGCATAGGCATCGCCTGTATCGCCGCACAGCATTTCGGCGTTCCCGTTGTTTTTGCCAAAAAGGCTCAGAGCATCAACATCGACGGCGAGGTCTACAGCACAAAAATACAGTCCTTTACCCACGGCAAGGTCTACGACGTTATCGTTTCAAAGAAGTACATAACCCCCGAAGACCGTATTCTTATTATTGACGATTTTCTTGCCAACGGCTGCGCTCTGGAGGGACTTATCGACCTTGTAAGAAGCGCAGGAGCAGCCGTTGAGGGAATAGGCATCTGCATTGAAAAGGGCTTCCAGCCGGGCGGAGAGCTTATCCGTCAAAAGGGAGTGCGCCTTGAATCCCTTGCTATCGTTGACGATATGAACGCTGAAACGGGAGAAATTAAGTTCCGTCAGCAGTAATATTGACGGAATAAAAAACGCTCAATGAAATTTATTTTAAAGGAGAATTTGTTTGAAATTTAAAGGTACAAAGGTAATAGTATTGATTCGGGAGGCACTTATCCGATAAGGATAAGGTTTTTCCGAAGCCTCCCAAAGGTTTTATACTAACTTTTTGGAGGAATTAAATTGTCACATAAAAAAGATTACCGTCATGCTCCCTGCAATGAGGTTTTCAAATGCAGAGTATGCGGCTTTATATGCATACCCGAAGGCGCAGGGACTATGCACAGAAATCATTGTCCCAACTGCCTTTCAAGCGTTCACGTTGACAGCGAAACAGGCGGCAGAGATAGCGGCTGCGGAGGAATAATGGAGGCTGTTTCGGTATGGGTCCGCAAGGGCGGCGAATGGGCGGTCATACACCGCTGCAAGCGCTGCGGCGAGCTGGATTCAAACCGCATTGCCGCCGATGACAATCCTCTGCGGCTTATGGCGATAGCGCTGAAGCCTCTGGCAGAACCGCCTTTTCCCGTTGAATATATGAAAGAGCTTGTAAGCGAGCTTTACGGGGAGAATTAATGACAAAAAGACCTGCTGTGTTATTTTCACGGCAGGTCTTGACTTATGTTTGGAATAAATGTATAAAAAGCGGTAAAAATACTTTTGTATAAAAATTTTTACCGGAGGATATTTGTTATGAGCTTAAAAAGTATAACTCCTCAGCAGTACAACGAAATGGTAAAGAAAGCCTCGCCCAACACAAAAAGCTGGGTGAGCATTCCCAAAGCCTTTCTCATCGGCGGACTTATCTGCTGTATCGGACAGGGCATAAACAACCTTTACAGCGCCAACGGCTTCGACACAAAAACTGCGGCGACCTGGACTTCCATAACCCTTGTTTTTATAAGTGTACTCCTTACTGGTCTGGGGCTTTACGAAAAGCTGGCAAAGCACGGCGGTGCAGGTACTCTTGTGCCGATAACAGGCTTCGCAAACGCCGTTTCCTCACCTGCACTGGAGTTCAAGACAGAGGGCTTTGTCCTTGGTCTTGGCGCAAAGATATTCATTATTTCCGGTCCCGTTATTCTGTACGGCACCGCCGCTTCCGTTATTTACGGACTAATTTATTATTTCTTTCTGAAATAGGAAAACGCCTGAGGAGATGCTGTTCTTCTCAGGCGGATTTTTTTAATGTGGAATTTGGAAAGTTGAAAGTGGAATTATATCATCAGATGTGCTTTGATGCTTGTCAGGATTTGCAGGATCTGGCTAAGCGATTGAAGATAAATAAATAAAACAGATGGCATTCATTTGTGAACGCCACCTGCTGTGTAAATTTGTTGATGGTGAAGCGAGTTAAATAGGTTTTTCGACCGCTTATGTGGGGAGTATAGGTTGTATGTTTAGAGAAAAAACAGCGGTGTTATAACTCTTTGAACAACATTTTGCAATATCTAATTCATTGCAGTACTTGTCCATTTTGTTTATCCGTTTTTCTTACCCTTACTGCCATATACTGCTTACCTGCAAGCGGTACACGGAATTTGCCCTTGAATATGCCGATTTCGGTGATGGTCATCTCCCATGTATCGATCACTTCAACGATATATTCGTTATCATCGTCTAAATAAAAATCACGGAATAACGGCTGCATAATACTGAAATAAAATATGCAATAACCCGTTCTTTCAGCAACATCATCATCTTGCGGAAATCCGCATACGCAGTCCCAGTCCCTGTTACCGAGTTTAAGCCCGTTGCACGGAGTCTGCAACATTATCTCGTGCAGGAATTTCACTCTCTTGTGGCTTTCGCCGTGAAGCTCACCACCGTGTGACCACCATAAAACGTTATCATAACCGAGGTATGTTTCGCCATGTCCGGGATAGCCGCCTCTTAAAGCACCCTCCCAGAAGCGTCTTAACATTTCCTCGCCCGTAATATTTCCCCATCCATACTGAATATTACCCTCGTATGCTATCTCGTCAAGTACAATCGGTTTGTTATACTTCTCACGGTATTCATTAGTCATAAAAATTTCGTGGCGCTGGATACTGCAATGAGTTATCCACGGTCTTGTGTGGTCGTAAAAGTTGACACAATTATGTATGGAACGAAGATGATCATATGGGTCGTTGTTCATAAGGTAATTTCCGAAGGTTTCCCAGTGCTCAGCCGTCTTTGCAGATAAAAGGTCGTATTCGTTTGCAAGTGACCACCATACATTTCGGTATGCCGACAATCTTGCCGTCAGATATTTCAGATACCGCATATCCGACTCCATATCCATCATCGAAAATCCCCAGCGGTCATAAGGGTGAAAGATGATAATATCCGCTTCAATACCGAGCTTTTGCAGCTCTGTTATACATCTTTCGATATTCCTGAAATATTCAGGATTGAATCTGCTGAAATCCCAGTTGTTGCCCTCCGGATCACCATTAAACTGACTGAAATTTTCGCTTGTAATAGTGCTGCTGTCCACAGGAGTTCCTTCAAATGGATAGCAGGGCGGCTCGCCAAAGTTATAGTCGTAATGTTTCGGAAAAACACAGAAACGTATCTTGTTGAAACCTGCTTTTTCAAGAGATTTCAGTGTCTGTTCTTTAAGCTGTTCGCTCTGAATATGCCATACATAACAAGTCGTACCAACAAGATAATACGGCGTACCATCAGCGTAAGAAAAATGATACGTATTGCTGACTCTTACAGGTCCATGATTATTTTCCGATGGTGCTGTAACAGTGAAATCTTCCTCAAACTCTTTATCTGAAAAACTGCCGTAAATGCGGTAATGATACTCGCCTTCAAATGAAGGCATAAACCGAACGATATATCTGCCGTTGCCATTATAAAAGCCCTCTACGGTCTTTGTTTCATTTTCATTTGTGAAAGTTCCGTATATTTCATAATCTGTAAACGGATTACCATCGGTCTTTCCGTCAAATGTAAGTTCAAGCATATCCCAGCGTTCCATAATTACCTCCGAATTTAGTCCTATATAAATTAATGATGCTCAATTATTGATCTTACCTTTTCACGGACAAAAAGCTGTATCTCAAAAAAACTGTTTTATTTCATAAACACAAAGCTTTCCAGTTCAAAAAGATTTCTGTCCTTGTACCAGTCCACAAACCAGCCTGTATAATTGTGCTCAACTTTCAAGAACACGGAATGTCTGCCTGTTACATTTTTTACAACAGCAGAATATGCTCCGCCTGCCGCGCCAATTACACATTTTCCTATTTCCGTACCGTCCTCACCGTCAAGCATGATCCTGATCGTGGCGTTACAGCCTGAGCCGTTTACCTTTACGGCAAACTCCATTGTTTCCGAGCCGTGATCTTCACCGAAATCAAAATATTTGTAGCCGATAACGCTTTCGGGCTTTATGTTGGTTATTATCCTTGTAAAATAATCAAGCTCTGTTACAAAGCAGCCGCCTTTAAGCACGCAGGCAATATCAGCCGGCGTTATTCTGTACGGGTTAAGAGACTTCTCAAAGCCAAGAGATGTCATTTCAACCTGAGGAATTGTTCCGTCGGGAAGTATTTCTATCCGCTCGACACAGGCACGTCTTGATGTAATAGTTGCATTGGTCATTCTATGATAGAAAATGTACCACTGACCATTTATACAA
>JALEJQ010000069.1 GCA_022769565.1 Oscillospiraceae bacterium | reverse complement strand
TTGGTGTATAAGTTCATTGACTGCGGCTGTAAGTTCAGCGGTGTTGTAGGAAAATATATCCTTTCTTTTTTCATAAAGGTAGTCATTTTGCATATCTATGACAATCAGTGCAGTTTTCATATTGATTTTCCTCCACAAATTTCGGGTTTGTAAGTATATTCATTGTAACAAAATTATCGAAAAAAGTCAACGACAAAAAAGCAAAGTCACCCTTGACCCATTGCATCAAAAGTGACTTTGTAATAATTTTGGTTTTAAGTTAATACGGCGTGGTTACTGCTGTACCTGTTCAAACTGGGAATTGTACAAGGTTGAGTAGAAGCCGCCCTTTTCAAGCAGCTCTTCATGCCTGCCCTGTTCGATAATGTTTCCATCCTTCATTACAAGGATAAGGTCTGCGTCCTTGATGGTGGAAAGGCGGTGTGCGATTATGAAGCTGGTCCTGCCCTTCATCAACTTTGCAAACGCCTTTTGTATACGCTGCTCCGTCATTGTGTCTATGCTTGAGGTAGCCTCGTCAAGGATAAGCATAGGCGGATCGGTGAGCATTACTCTTGAAATTGAAAGAAGCTGCTTCTGACCCTGCGAAAGGCTGCCGCCGTCCTCGGAAAGCATTGTATCATAGCCCTTTTCCAGCCTTTTGATGAAGCTGTGGGCATGAGCCGTTGAAGCGGCGTTCTTTATTTCCTCGTCCGAAGCGCCGGGACGTCCGTAAGCAATGTTCTCCTTTACCGTGCCCGTGAATATCCATGTGTCCTGCAGCACCATTCCGTACAGGCTGCGCAGGTTTTTCCGCTTCATATCCTTGATATTCACGCCGTCAATAAGGATCTCGCCCTCGGTAACGTCATAAAAGCGCATAAGCAGGTTTATAAAGGTGGTCTTTCCGCAGCCGGTAGGTCCGACAATAGCTATCTTCTGACCCGGCTTTACGGAAAGGTTAAGGTTCTGTATAAGAGGTACTTTGGGGTCGTAGGAGAAGGACACATTTTTTATCTCAATGCTGCCCTTGCTGTCTTTTACTTCAAGACCGTTCTCGTCGGAGACCTCGGGCTCCTCGTCAAGTACCGCAAAAACACGCCTTGCAGAAGCGAATGCCGCCTGCAGCTCGGTGATAACGCCCGTTATTTCGTTGAAGGGCTTGGTGTACTGGTTTGCATAGCTTAAAAATGTGGCTATCTGACCGACAGACATAACGGGATTGCCCGAAGCTATGCCTTCAAGCACGGAAATTGCGCCGAATACGCCCGTTGCGGCATAAACAAGACCGTTTACAAAGCGTGTGCAGGGATTGGTCAGCGCCGAATAGAACTGCGCCTTTAATCCGCAGGTGTAAAGACGGGAATTTATCTCCTCAAACTTTTCCTGCGCCCTGTCCTCGTAGGCAAAGGCCTTTACCACCTTCTGGCTGCCCACAAGCTCTTCAATGCAGCCGCTAAGCTCGCCCTGTACTGCGGAACGCTCACGGAACTTGTCGTGGGAAATTTTTGTGATGAACGCAGCAACGAAAAGGGAAAGCGGCGTTATAAGAATTACCGTAACAGCTATTTTTACGTTGATGCTAAGCATAAAAATAATAGTGCCGAAAATGGTGACGATGCCCGTAAAGAACTGTGAGAAGCCCTGGAGCATACCGTCGGATATTTGTTCAATATCAACGGTAACTCGTCCGATGATGTCGCCCCTTGAGCTGCCGTCAATGTATTTAAGGGGAAGTGTGTTTATTTTTGCGTAAACGCTGCGGCGCAGGTCGTTTACCGTGTGGTAGGAAACGGTGTTGGTGCAGACGGTCATTATCCAGGTGAACAGCGCCGATATAAGAACAACGCAGCACAGCTTTATAACAATGGGAAGAACTGCGGCAAAATCAACGTTGTCCCTGCCGATGATATAGTCGATGCCCTGTCCCACAAGCACAGGTGCATACAGCGAAGCCGCAACGCTTATTATTGCCGAAACAAAGGACAGGATAAGGAATCCCATATAAGGCTTTGTGTAGGAAAGCATACGCTTTAAAACGGGTTTTTGGGAAGTTGACGTATTTTTCATTACTGTTCAGCCTCCTCTCTGCTGAGCTGGGAGTAGCAGATCTCTCTGTATACCTCGCAGCCTTCAAGCAGCTCCTTGTGCGTACCTATGCCGACCTGCTTGCCGTCATCAAGAACGATTATCTTGTCCGCCTGACGAATGGAATTTGCTCGCTGTGAAACTATAAACACCGTCATATTTTCCGTATCACGGGCAATAGCCTTGCGCAGGGCTGCGTCCGTTGCAAAGTCAAGAGCGGAGGCACTGTCGTCAAGAATGAGTATCTGCGGCTTGGAAACAAGGGCTCTTGCAATGGTAAGACGCTGCTTCTGACCGCCCGAAAGGTTTTTTCCGCCCTGACTTATCTTTGTTTCAAGTCCGTTCGGCATTTTGTTCACGAACTCCTCTGCCTGCGCAGTTTTTATTGCGGAGCGTATCTCCTCCTCAGTTGCGTCAGCCTTGCCCCAGCGCATATTTTCAGCGATAGTGCCGGAGAAAAGCACGGCTTTCTGAGGAACTGTGCCAATCATATTTCTGAGGGCTTTGGTGTCGTACTCTCTTACATCCGTTCCGCAGACGGAAATGCTGCCGTCGGTAACGTCATAGAAACGGGGGATAAGGCTTACAAGAGTTGATTTGCCCGAGCCTGTACCGCCAATAATGCCTATTGTTTCGCCCTTTTCCGCTGTAAAGCTGATGTTTTCAAGAGCGTTTTCGCCCGAACCGTTGTAGGAGAAGGAAACGTTGTCAAATTTTACGGCAGGACCGTTATCGCTGCCGCCCTTGTATCCGCCGCCCTTTATTGACGGTTCAATGTCAAGCACCTCGTTTATTCTTGAAGCGGAGGCTGCAGCCTTTGTGAAAAGCACAACAAGGTTTGCAACGACTACCAGAGCAAGGGAAATCTGGGTCATATAGTTAACGAAGGCAATGACCTCACCCTGGGTAAGGTCGCCGATGTTTACACGGAAGCCGCCGAACCATACTATTGCTGCGATAGCAAGGTTAAGTACAGCATAGGTAAGAGGATTGAGCAAAGCGGAAAGCCTGCCCACGCTGAGAGAGATGCGCAGGTACTCGTCGTTTGCCTCGTCAAAGCGTTCCTGCTCCGTTTCCTGACGGGAAAAGGCTCTTATTACTCTTACGCCTGAAAGTCCCTCTCTTGTAACAAGGGAGATACGGTCAAGCTTTTTCTGTATCACCTTGTAATACTTGATGGAACGGGACATTATAAGGTAAAGCACAAGCACAACAAGGGGTATAACGAACACGAAAACCACCGACAGCTTAAGGTCGATGCTCACAGCCATTATTGCCGAGCCGATAACGATGAAGGGCGCACGGACTACAAGTCTTATATACATTGCAACCGCCTGCTGCACCTGATTTATGTCGTTGGTAAGGCGTGTGATGAGAGAGGGGGTTCCAAGCCTGTCAAGCTCTGCGTGGGAAAGGCTGTTTATGCGGCGGAACATATCGTTGCGCAATACCGTTCCAACGCTTTGCGAAGCCTTTGAAGCAAGGTACTGGCATATGAGAGCGAAGCAAAGTCCAAGCACTCCGAGAAGCACAAGAAGTCCGCCCATTTTGTAGATGTAGGGCTTTCCCCGTCCGCCGTTTATGCCGTTGTCGACGATCGCAGCCATTATCAGCGGCACTATTACCTCAAAGATCGCTTCGATAAGCTTGGAGGTCTGTCCGATGATTATTTCCTTTTTGACTGCGCCAAGGTAGCGTTTTGCAAGTTTGAACATTTTATCATTCCCCGTTGTTTTCTGTTTCTTTTTCTTTTGGCCCCTTCTTTTTCGCAAAGATAACGAACCTGCTGAAAAGGTAATTTATAACAAGCACAAAGACCTGCGCTATCAGCTTCATTATATAGGAGCTGCAGCCCAGAACGTCCACCGTCAGAAGCATAAATCCCAGCTCAAGAAAATAGGACACCAGCCTTGCGCCGTAAAAGCTGAAAAATTCACGGAGAAACAGCCCTCTTTCAAAGCTGCCGCTTCGGAACACCCACACCTTATTGGTAAAAAAGGCAAAGGTCACGGCGCATATCCATGAAATTGTGGTGGATAAAGCCGTTCCTGCACCCAGCCACAGGGCAAGGTACTGTGTGCCTATGGAAACTATCGTTGTAAGTCCGCCGAAAAATATATACAGTATGGCGGATTCATATTTATAGTACAGCTTCTGCAGTCCTTCCGGAAGAATACCCACTATTTTTTTTATTATTCTGTCAAACATTTCTATCCTGCCTTTTCTGTAGTCTTAACCTTTTTATTATATCACGGGTTGTACAATAATCTGTTAAAAAACAATGATTTTATGTTAATAAAGCCTTAATGCAGGAAAAACCCTTGCATTTTTTTAGCATATGTGATATTATGAGCGTATAATTTATTGGAAGAAATTTTGAAAGGATAATTATTGTGGATAGTACAGCCGTCAGTATTCTGACAATTTTGATACTTCTGGCATTGTCGGCGATGTTTTCATCTATGGAGACCGCCGTTTCTTCGGTAAACAAGATACGTCTGAAGCACGACGCCGCAAACGGCGACAAAAAGGCTGCAAGGGCGCTGAGGATAGCCGAAAATTTTGATAAGACCATTACCACTATTCTTATAGGAAACAATATCGTAAACATTCTCATTTCTTCTATAGGAACTGTGTTCTTCACCGATATGATGGGACCCTCGGGCGTTGCGGTGTCTACCGCCGTTATAACGGTGCTGGTGCTTATCTTCGGCGAGATACTGCCCAAATCCGTTGCAAAGCAGAATTCCGAGAAGTTTGCTGTGGGAACATCGGGAGTGCTTAACTTTATCTGCCTTATATTAACGCCTGTTTCGGCGGTGTTTATGCAGCTGCAGAAGCTTGCGTCCCGTATGTTCAGGTCAGGCACGGATGCGCCCAGCGTTACCGAGGACGAACTGAAATACATTATTGAAGAGATCGAGGACGAGGGCGTTCTTGAAGAAAAGGAAAGCGACCTTGTGCGCTCCGCTCTTGAATTTGACGACACCACCGTTGAGGAGATACTTATCCCACGAGTAAAGGTCGTTGCCGTGGACGTTTCGGACAGCGTTGACGAGATACTTAAGCTGTTTATAAGCGAGCGCTACAGCCGTATGCCCGTTTATGAAAACAGTATTGACAATGTTATCGGTTTTATTACCGACAAGGACTTTTTTACGCTGCTTTATACAAGCGGAGAGAACCGCCCGAACTCTATTGAGAGCATTGTGCAGAAGGCCATTTACGTTTCGGAGAACAAGCTCATTTCCGAGGTGCTTTACGAAATGCAGCGTTCCAAGATCCATATGGCTATTGTCAAGGATGAATATGGCGGAACAAGCGGTATCGTTACAATGGAGGATATTATCGAGGAGCTTGTGGGCGAGATATATGACGAAAATGACGAGGTAATACAGCCTATTGTGACCGTAGGCAAAAATATGTATGAGATAAGGGCGGATTTCAGCCTTTCCGATATGATGGAAAAGCTGGGACTTCCCGAAAGTATCATAAAAAGCGAAAGCAACACCGTGGGCGGCTGGGTAATGGAGCTGTTCGGCTGTATTCCCGAAAAGGGCAGCGTTACCACAGACGGCATCTTCACCGTTACAGTGCTTGAAGGCGATGACAGAAGCGTGGGCAGGATAGGTCTTAAAATTGATATGCCCGAGGATAATGGCGAAGCGGAAGAATCGAAATAAAATCATAGTAACTTTGTTTAAAAAATATACTTGAATGAAAAAAGCCGTACTGTTATAATTACAATAATAACAGGTGCGGCTTTTTCTGCGCCGGAAAGGGGAACTCCGCTTGTGCAAGCCTGCGGAACCGTCTGCCTATGAGCGATAACAAGATACACATTGCCGTCTGCGATGATGATTATGCGTTCCGTGACACTCTTGTTTTGCGGCTTAACAACTATGCTCAGAGCTGCAGCTCGGATATAAGCGTTTCCGCCTTTTCAAACGGTCTGGAGCTTATGATCTCCGAAATAAAGTACGACTTGATTTTTCTTGATTATAAAATGGGAATAATGAACGGACTTGAAACTGCGAAAAAGCTGCGTAAAAAGGGCCTTAAATGCCCTATTGTTTTTGTTACCAGCTTTAACGAGATAGTTTATGACGTTTTTGAGGTAAATGCGTTCAGATTCCTTACAAAGCCTGTGGAGCAGGAAGCCCTTGAAAAAACAATGGACGATTTTATCGATCAGTATAAAAAACGCAGGGTCGTTTCCTTCACTTCCAACGGGAGAGCGGTTTCTCTCGGCTCTGCTGATATTGTGTACATAGAGGGCAAGGGAAGAGGCTGCGTTGTTCATACCGATGACGAGGCTTATCCCGTGCTGCAGAGTATAAGTATGTTCTCCGAGGGTCTGCCGGAAAACTTTTTCCGCTGCCACCGCAGCTTTACTGTTAATCTTGAAGCTGTGGACGGAGTTGAGAACGCTTCGGTGCGGCTTCGGAACGGCGGCAGTGTAAAGCTGGAAAGAGGGAAAAATATTGCCCTCAGGTCTGCTCTTGAGGAGCTTTCTTCGGAAGAATAAATGCAGTGCGGCTGTTGCACGTTAATTTAAAAATTATATAATTGTGGGCGGATAATATCCGCCCCTACATTAAACTGCGTATTTTAGCGCATTTATCTTGTAGGGGCGGCTATCAGCCGCCCGTTTTTGTTGTAAATTTATTAACGTGCAACTGCCCCTTAATTTTATGCGGAAGAATGTTATATACAATAATTACCATATCGAGAATGAGCGAGCATTAAAGAGCATTCGGGAGAAAAACGGAGAATATAAATATTCAGAATGGATTTCTAAAGAAATTTGCAGAAATCTATTGACATTAAGGCGTTTTTATCGTATCATTCATAATGACGGTTTATTTTTGCCAAAAGGAAATTAAACCAATTTAACCGAAAGGAACGTGAGGATAGGGTTGAACGAAAAGCTCAAACTTTACGGCTTCAATAATCTTACAAAGACGCTTAGCTTTAATATTTATGATATTTGTTACGCAAAAAGTCAGAGGGAACAGCAGGATTATATCAAGTACATTGATGAACAGTATAATTCCGACCGTCTGACGAAAATTCTCTGCGATGTTACCGAAATGATAGGCGCAACGGTTCTTAATATTTCAAAGCAGGATTATGAGCCTCAGGGCGCTTCGGCAACTCTCCTTATTTCGGACGAACACCGTGTAAGCTCCGGGATAGACGAATCCTGCAATATGGGAACGGTGGAAAAGGAAAGCATTGCAGGGCATCTTGACAAGAGCCACCTTACCGTGCATACCTACCCCGAATTTCACCCCGACAACGCCATAACTACATTCAGAGTGGATATTGACGTTTCCACCTGCGGAAAGATAACGCCGCTGAAATCCCTGAATTACCTTATCGGCAGCTTTGATTCCGATATAATCACCATAGACTACAAGGTCAGAGGCTTCACCCGTGACGAACAGGGCAAAAAGCTCTTTATCGACCACAATATAACCTCCATTCAGGATTATATCGCCAAGGAGACCCTCGACCGTTACGACGCTGTTGACGTCAACGTTTACCAGTCCAATATTTTTCACACAAAGATGATGATAAAGGAGATATTCCTTCAGAATTATCTTTTCAATACAGACACCTATGAGCTTGCACCAAAGCGCAGGCTTGAAATAAACGACGCTCTCCGCCGTGAAATGATAGAGATATTCAGCGGACAGAACGTTTTTTGAGTTTGAAGTGTGAAGAGTTAAGAGTGAAGTTTTAAATTTGCTCAGCGGCGGAAGTGGTGTAATACTTATAACCGATCAAAAATGCAAAAAATATGGATCTTGCGCAGATTTTTGGCTGTATTTTTATTGGTTATCTGTATTTAATGCCGCTTCCGCCTTTAGCTTTTTGGGGTTAACATATATGAAGCACATAAATGTAAAGCGCATTTTTCTCAACATAGGTCTTACCCTTGCGGTGCTTGCCTCAGGTTTTGCCGTACATCAGCTTTATGAAAACTCCTTCCTTGTTAAAACAACGGGAACGGTATATGAGGTAAGGGTGGTGCCAAACTGCTTTTATCAGGATGAAAACGGCAATGAACAGAATATGATAGCATATGATATTGACTACACAACAAAGCAGGGGCAGAAATGCAAAGACAATACATTCGGTCACATCGGCGAACACGAGATAGGCGATACCGTGGAGATAATCTATGACAAACGAGAGCCGGAAAGTATAGCCTACCGACAGGACAATTTGTTTTTCATCATTGCTTTCGGTGTTCCTGCGGCGCTGCTCATATTCTTCT
>JALEJQ010000057.1 GCA_022769565.1 Oscillospiraceae bacterium | reverse complement strand
TGTCGGATAAGCTGTGTCGGATAAGCTGTGTCGGATAAGCTGTGTCGGATAAGCTGTGTCGGATAAGCTGTGTCGGATAAGCTGTGTCGGATAAAATGTCCGTCGCTACGCTCCACACATTTTATCCGAGGGTACTTTATCTTGATATGTAAGAAATAGGCGCAATTCACATAGTCGGTTTTACGGGTTTTATGTCATAGGACATTTTACTTGGTTCCTCTTCTTGATGTGAATTGCGCCTTTGATTTTTTTACTTTTCTTGCTTGGCTTTTACAATGCATATGCAAAACTTTAGGGGTGTTTCGCTCCTGCGGGAGCGATTTAAGGGCTCCTCGCCCTTAAAAATCCTCGCCAAAGGGACTCGTCCCTTTGGAATCCCATTATCGCTTCGCTGTAAAATCAAACAAAATTTATTTGTGCTCCTCAAGCCAGCGCATTGCCGTATATGCGTAAACTGCGCTGCCGCCTGCAAGAGCGTTCTCGTCAAACTTGACCTTAGGGTGATGCTGCGGATAGATATATCCCTTATCCGGCTGTCCTGCGGCTAATGCAAGCATTACGGAGGGCACCTCCTGACTTACATATGCAAAGTCCTCCGAGCCTGCGGTCTTGGACTGCTTTCCGCCTCCTGCTGCACTCATCTGCTCTGCCGAGAAGGCTTTTTGCTCTCCGAGAAGCTCTCTTACATACTTTAATGCGCAGACCGTCAGTTCCTTATCGTTATTAAGGGTAGGACAGCCGCTGCCAAACTCAACTGCCGCTTCTGTACGGAAGGTCCTTGCCGTATTTTCTGCTATTTCCGTCATTCTTTCCTTTATGAAGCCTCGTGTTTCCTCGTCAAATGTACGGAGACTTCCCCCAAGGGTCACAGAATCGGGGATAACGTTTGCGGCGGTACCTGCGTTCACCGTGCCTATGGTCAGCACCGCACGGTCGTTTATTGCAAGCTCTCTTGCGCTTATTTCCTGCAGTGCGATAATGATGTGTGCAGCGGCGTTAACGGGGTCTGCTCCCATATTTGGCATTGAACCGTGGCAGCCCTTGCCCTTTACCTTTATTTCAAAATAATCCGCAGCCGGGGCGCTTACCCCTGCAGGTGAAACGATGACCGTACCCGGTTCAAAGGGCATTCCTGCCATTACGTGTATCATAAGTGCGCCATCAACGTCGGGATTTTTCAGCAGTCCCGACTTTATCATATCCTGCGAACCCTCGAAAATCTCCTCCGCAGGCTGGAACATCAGCTTTACCGTGCCTTCTATTTCGTCCTCGTGGGCTTTGAGCAGCTTTGCGGCACCAAGAAGCATTGCCGCATGCATATCGTGTCCGCAGGCGTGCATCCTGCCGTTGGTGCAGGCAAAATCCACCTCCGCTTCTTCCTTAACGGGAAGTGCGTCCATATCACCTCTTATAAGGAAGGTTTTGCCCTCTTTTTTACCGCCTGCAAGGGCGACAAGTCCTGCTTTTCCGCATTGCACGGGCGAATAACCCATGCTTTCAAGCTCTTTTTTAACAAATTCAAGTGTATCCTTCAGATCAAAGCCTGTTTCTGCGTGGGTATGAAGAAATCTTCTGTTTTTTACAATAGTTTCCTGAAGCGCCGAGGCTTCTTCCAAAAATTTTTCAGGCTCCATTTTATCTTCCTCCTAAAGCTGTACTTTAAGCCGTATTTATATTATATGATAACCAATGCTTTATACAAATAACCAATAAAACTGTAGACAAAAAATCCGCCCATATGGTGAAAAAGCCGGAAACGCTGAAAACAACGATTCCGGCACCTATGGCGTCGCTGAGGGGATTCGAACCTCCGACCTGCCGCTTAGGAGGCGGCCGCTCTATCCTGCTGAGCTACAACGACAAACATCTTATATAAACCAACGTTATAAATTATATCATAAAAAAATATAGATTGCAAGAGTTTTTTATTCATTTTTTTCTTGAAAATTTATTTAACGTATGATATTATATAAGTAAAGTTTATTTTATCGGAAGGTGTATTATTATGGAGATAAAAATTACCAGAACAACAAGCCCGAAAGCAAAGCCTGCTGACGAATCCAAGCTTGGTTTCGGCAAAATATTCACTGACCATATGTTCCTTATGAACTATGACGAGGGACAGGGCTGGCATGATGCACGCATCGTTCCCTACGGTCCTATCCCTATGGACCCTGCTGCAATGTGCCTCCACTACGGTCAGGCTGATTTCGAGGGTCTTAAGGCTTACAGAACAAAGGACGGCAAGATACAGCTGTTCCGCCCCGACCAGAATATGGCAAGACTTAACGTTTCAAACGACCGTCTTTGTATTCCCAAAATAGACGAGGAATTTGCCGTTGAAGCAATAAAGACTCTTGTTAAGGTCGATCAGGACTGGATACCCACAGCAGAGGGTACTTCCCTTTACATCAGACCATACATTTTCGCAATTGACCCAATGGTAGGTGTTCACCCTGCAAAGCACCTTATCTTTGCTATCATTCTTTCCCCCGTTGGCGCTTATTATGAGAACGGACTTGCTCCCGTTAAGATCTACGTTGAAGAACACTATGTTCGTGCAGTAACAGGCGGCACAGGCTTCACAAAGGCTGCTGCAAACTACGCAATTTCCCTTAAGGCACAGGAAGAAGCCGAGAAGCAGGGCTATGCGCAGGTACTCTGGCTTGACGGCGTACACAGAAAGTACATTGACGAAGTTGGTGCAATGAACGTATTTTTCGTTGTTGACGGCGAAGTTATCACACCGAGCCTTGACAGAGGTTCTATCCTGGGCGGCATCACAAGAAAGTCCTGCATCGCTCTCCTCAAGGATATGGGCTACAAGGTTACAGAGCGTGACATCACCATTGACGAGCTTATCAAGGCTTACGACGAGGGCAAGTTTGACGAGGCTTTCGGCACAGGCACCGCTGCTGTAATTTCTCCCGTAGGCGAGCTTAAATACGGCGACAAGGTAATGCAGATCAACAACGGCGAGATCGGCACTATCTCTCAGAAGCTCTATGACACTCTCACAGGCATTCAGTGGGGCAAGCTCGAAGACAAGTTCGGCTGGACAGTGGAAGTTAAGTGAGTTTGAAGAGTGAAGAGTGGAGAGTGAAGTTGAACTTTCATTTGTTGCTTTCCGATACTCTGCGCTTATAATAACTAAAATAAGGGTGGCTGACAGCCGCCCTTTTTTCTTTGACACGATATGCGTCCCAAAATAATTCCAAATTCAAACAACTCCACTCTTCACTCTCCACACTTCAAACTAAAAAAGAGCCGCTCCTATGCAGACTCGGAGCGGCTCTTTGCAGAGCTAACTATAATCAAATAATAGATAGCTTATAATAAATATTATATCATACTTTGTAAAAAAGTCAAGGGAAATGTAAAATTTAGTGTGAATATTATGGCAAATTTAGGGAATCAAAGTGCATAAATAAAAACTCCGCAAGCCAAAGCAGCCTGCGGAGCATCCAATTATGGAGCTAACTATCAGAATCGAACTGACGACCTCATCCTTACCAAGGATGTGCTCTACCATCTGAGCTAAGTTAGCACACGTTCAGGTTCTTATCAACTGAACGCTTAATAATTATATATCATTTTTTGCTGCTTGTCAAGAGTTTTTTCAAATTTTTTTTGAGTTTTTAAAAGCTTTTCAGCGTTCAAAAATATGTTTACTGCGAAACAAAAATATGATATAATACTCTTAATTATGAAAGGAGCGGAAGAAAATGCAGACGGAAAGCATTATTTTTGATATGGACGGCACATTGTGGGACAGCTCGGAAAGCGTTGCAAAGGCGTGGAACGAGGCTCTTGACAGCTTCCCCGAGGTAACTGTCCGCTTTACAGCCGCAGATATACAAAGCGTTATGGGGCAGACCATGGACGTTATCGCAGACAAATTTTTCGGCAAGGATGACCACAGCCGCAGCATGGAGATAATGACCGCCTGCGGAGACCACGAAAACGGGTATCTTCTACGTCACGGCGGAAGACTTTACGACAATCTTGAACAGACCCTTGCCAAGCTGTCGGACAAGCACAGGCTTTTTATTGTAAGCAACTGCCAGAGCGGATATATCGAGGCGTTTCTGGAGCATTACAAGCTGGGAAAATATTTCAAGGGGCATATCTGCTGGGGAGATAATATGCTGCAAAAAGGGGAAAATATACGGCTCATTATGGATAAGAACAACATAACCGATGCACTTTATGTGGGCGATACACAGGGCGACTGCGACAGCGCCTATTATGCCGGAGCAAGGTTTGCATACGCTTCTTACGGCTTCGGCAGGGCAGACCGCTTTGACATTATGCTTGAACGCTTTGACAGTCTGCCCTATTTTCTTGAATAACATAAAAACAAACGCTCCGGGATATGGGGATTCCCGGAGCGTTTGCTTTTTATAGGAGAAATTTCCTGTGCAAAACCGCAGCTTTAATACTAATTTCAAATCGTTCTATAGACAAAGACGGCAGATAGAACACAGCCAATAAGGTAACCACGTTTACCTTGGAGAGCGACCGCCGCAATGCTTGGTGCCTTGCAAGGGAGCTTGACGCCGAGTGGCTGGGTTATGGCTGCCTCCATTGTCTATAGGTTGATTTGGAATTAGTATAATTCCGCAGCTTTGTTGCATGATATATGAAAAGCCGCAGAGATCATTTGCCGCTTTTCAGCGCACAGAAGGCTTCATAGTCGCTTTCCGTGCCGAAATAAAGATACAGCATACGCTCTATTTCCGCATGATCCGCCGCAGAAAGCAGATAGGTGTTCCGTATCTGACCCGTCAGAGTATGCGCAGTAACGATAACGGCGTTATTGTAGGAAACGCAGACGGTAAAGCATTCCTCGCCTGTTCTTTTGTCCGATATGCTGAGGATAAACTCAGCCGTATATTTTATTTCGGAGGAAATGCTCCTGCTCTTGCTGTAAATAATGCCGCCGACAGCAGATATGATATTCTGCTTTGCAGCTGTGCTGTCTTCGACCTTGATCGCTTTTTCTTCAACAACGTTTCCTGCAGTATGGTCGTAGAAATTTATCTCAAAATCCGAATTTTCAAAATCTATATCGTAAAGGAACTTTATATCGGGGCTGTCAGAATCCGTATCATCGGAAACAGGTACTTCGGTAATGTCATCCTCTGGCACGGCGTCTTCTGCGGAAGGCTTTGCAGGCGCCGTTTCCGAAGTTTCTTTTTCCGTCTGTGCGGAAGAAGATACCGCAGTTTCCTGAACAGTCGTAACGGACGGAGTCACAGCCGCCTGTACTGCAGGTGCGGCATCGCTGTTATCGTCTTCATAGTATCTGTCTTCTTCCGCAGCTTCATTTGCACCGCCGTCTAAATCGGCAGACTCGTCCTCGAAGTAATCGTCATCAAGAAGCTCCGCTCCGTTAACAGCTGCTGCAAAATCATCATCTTCAGGCTCGTAGTAAACCTGTTCTTCATCGCTTTCCGAAGATATCTCCGTCACAGCGGCTTCGTTTCCGGCAGTAAGCGCTGTATCTTCCGTGATGGTAAACGGTTTAAGGATAAAAGCAGCGGCGATACAGGCAGCCAGAACCGTAAGCGTTCCTGCGGCGATATATTTTTTCCCGAACCGCTTTCCCGAGGAACTTATAGCTATCTTGTTTTCCCGTTCCGCTTCCTCTTTCAGAAGTGTTTCTGTTCTTTTTGCAAAGCTGTCGGAAATTCTGACGTTGTCCATAGCGCTTTTGTATTGTTTAATAGACTTACTCATCATCAAAACCTCCGATCATCATAGCTTTAAGGCGTTCTCTGCCCCTTGCCAGCAGCGTACCTACCGTAGCCGGCTTTTTATGCAGTATCTCTGCAATTTCATTAATGGAATAACCGTCGTAATAGAACAGGTGTATAGGTGTTCTGTACTTTTCGGGAAGGGACAAGACCGCTTCAAGGACCTCGCTTTCCTCACTCGGAACAGCGCCTTCGTCCGAAAGTTCGTTTCCGCCGCTTTCCTCAAGGGATACCGTGCGCTTTACCCAGCCGGATTTAAGGTAATTCCTGCTTTTGTTTATGGCAGTTCTGAGAAGCCATGCTTTTTCGTGTTCCTCGCTGTCGAAAGGCTTGTTTCTTTTTACAAGTGCAAGAAATACGTCCTGGGCAACATCCTCGGCGTCGCAGATGTTCTGAACATAGGTGTAGCTCAGCTTTACCACGCAGGAGGAATATTTTTCAAGTACAGAGCGGATATATTCATCTGTTCCGAATCCCGGCTTTTCAGCACTTTCCGTTTCAGCGGAAGGCTGTATTCCGGTAATTTCAGAATTCATTTATTTTCCCCCCATAAGAAAATATATATATCCGAAGCCGTTATGCGGCTTCATTGTGCTTTCATATATAATACAATCCGGAAAGCCAAAATTTTTCACGTTCACATAATTTTTACAATTTTTCTTCCGTAAATATAAAAAGGAAACAAGCTAAAATGTTTCCTTTTTAAACAATTATTAAGCAGATAACTCCTGCAATGGCGGAAAAAGCGGCGACAATACGGCACAAAATGCACAGCACACGGCATAGCCTTGCCTTGCGGAAAAAAGGATTATCGTTCTTTATGCAGGCGGAATCCGTTTCCTCGCAGTAGTATATCTCCACACGGTCGCCCTTGTCGTATCTTCTGCCGCTGCCCGTGTAGCGGTGCACGACGGTGCGCTTCATTTCGGGGTCACGGAAGCTGACAACTACCGCTTTTACGGTATTCCCCTCCCTGTCAGCAGGAATATCTCCGCAAGCCGTTACAACGCCGTCAAACCGCCTGCACCTGTCGATAAATCTGTTCATTCCGTCAATGTATTTTTCTCTGCGGCGCTTAAATACCCTGCCCAGAAAAAGCAGCGCAGCCGAAAAAATCATAAAAACGGCGAAAAGTATGAAGCCCGTCATGGCGTTAAACCGTAAGTTCGGCGTATTCTGCACCCGTGTAGCCGCAAAGGTCGTCGGGAGCAATGATTATCTGTCCGCCTCTTACTCCTGCGCTTACTGCTATCTCGTCAAAAAGCACGGCGGTCTCGTCAATAAAGGTGGGGAATTTCTTTTTCATACCCACGGGAGAACAGCCGCCTCTTATGTAGCCTGTAACGGGCAGAAGCTCTTTCAGCGGCAGCATTTCGACTTTTTTATCTCCTGCCGCTTTTGCCGCTTTTTTCAGGTCAAGCTCCTCTGCAACGGGTATGCAGCAGACTATATATCCCTTTTTTTCGCCTTTGAGAACAAGGGTCTTGAATACCTGCTCGGGGGGCTGACCAAGCTGCTTGGCAACGTGAACGCCGGAAAGGTCGTTTTCGTCCACTTCATATTCGGCGGTGCGGAATTTTATTCCAGCCGCTTCAAGAAGGCGCACAGCATTTGTTTTATTCATAATAAAGCATCTCTTTTCTCTTTTTAATGCTATCATTTTAACATAATTTTTTCCCTATTTCAACAGGGAAATCAAATATTCCTTTTTGCTTTTGCTGCTATAGTTGAATCTGCCATATTTTATAATGAAAAATTCGACAAATTGCGCATTTTAAACTAATGCTATTGACGTTTCGACAAAAAAACGGTATAATTTGTATAATAGCAGAAAAATCGGAGGGATATTATGAACAATTTATCCGTAAAACAAAAACTGATCATCTCTTTTTCAATCGTTAACGTGCTTATGGGCATCATAGCGATATACGGCTGTATAAACATCAACTATCTGACGAATAATTACCGCAGCTTCATTACCCAAACTCATGAGGCTTCAATGGCTGCCACTTCAATGGATACCGCAATTGAAGCGGCGGAAAAGCATATCCTTTCGGCTGTTATCTCCGACAATAAGGAAGAAGCGTCAAGATATATTGCAAAGGCTCAGGCAGAACTGAACATAATGCAGGAAAATTACTATATTGTAGAAGGTATTTACGGCAAAGAAACAGAAATGGTGACCGGCATATACGATTCAATGATGAACGGTGCTTCTGTAAAGGAAGAAATTTTTGACAGCATAAGAAATGGCGACTCTCAAAAGGCAACTTCTCTTTTCTATGACAAGTACCAGCCTGTTCTTCAGGATACCTTTGCGAAGATCGAAATACTATGCGGCGAAATACAGACGGCAGCAGACGCAGCTGTGGAAAGCACGGGAAATCAAAAGCTGTACAGTTTGATAATAATCATTACTTTGTTTGTAATTGCTCTTACAGTAAGTATTTCAATGCTTGTTTATCTCAGAAAGAACATTGTTGTTCCTATAAGAATGTCGGAAGAAGCTGCTATTGCCGTTGCAAAGGGCGATTTTACCGCAGATGTGAAGTGGGACAATAAGGACGAGCTGGGCAGTCTTGCCGCTTCAATAAGAACTACAGTGCAGGAAACAGGTGCAATAATCGGCGATACCGTAAGATGTCTCGGAGAAATTGCCGACGGCGACCTTACCGTAAAGCCCGAGGCGGAATATGTCGGCAAGTATGAGGAAATACTTAGATCCTTTGAAAAAATGGAAGAAAACCTTACTGACCTCATGTCACAGATAAACAGTGCAGCAGACCTTGTTTCGGAGGAAGCGGAGCAGGTATCCTCCAGTGCACAGACCCTTTCACAGGGCGCTACCGAACAGGCTGCTTCCATTGAACAGCTTGCAGCTTCCATCGAATCCATAACAGAACAGATAAACAGCAGCGTTGAGATAACCGAAGAGGTTGGCAGAAGCTTTATGACCACCGGAGGACAAATGGAAAAGAGCGGCGAGCATATGAAGGAAATGATAGCTTCAATGGACGAGATAAGCCGCAGCTCAGGCGAGATAGAAAACATAATCAAAACTATCGAGGATATTGCATTCCAGACAAATATCCTTGCCCTTAACGCCGCAGTTGAAGCCGCAAGAGCAGGTGAAGCAGGAAAGGGCTTTGCTGTAGTTGCAGACGAGGTAAGAAACCTTGCGACCAAGTGTGCCGAGGCTTCAAACAGCACTGCAGCGCTTATCCAGAAGTCTATGACCGCAGTAAAGGAAGGTACGGAAATTGCAGACAAGACCTCGGGATTCCTTAACGAAGCCGTTGAAAGCTCCCGTCATCTTGCGGATTCCATACGCCGCATATACGAATCGGGCAAAGCGCAGGCTGCTGCTATTGAACAGATAAATTCCGGCGTGGAGCAGATCTCCCTTGTAGTTCAGACCAATACCGCTACCTCGGAAGAGACCGCAGCTTCAAGCGAACAGCTTTCCAGCCAGGCAGCAGTGCTTAAAGAGCTTGCAGGAAGGTTCAATTATAACGCATAATTGTCCCCGTCAGCAAAGCAATAAACGGGAGCCCAAAGGTATCAAGTTCCTTTGGGCTCCCGATTTTATTTTGGTTTTGCAGTTTTGCAAAGTATTACTTGTTTCCTACAAGCTCTCTGTAAAGACCGAGATAAAGCTCTGCGGAGTTATCCCAGCCAAAGTCGGTTGTCATCGCTGTTTTCATAATGTACTTCCAGCGTTCCTTGTCACCGTATGCTTCTCTTGCACGTCTTGTTGCGTCAAGCATATCGTGCGCATTGTAGGTCTTGAAGGTGAAGCCGTTGCCCTCTGCGTCGCCTGCGTCCTTTACGCTGTCACGGAGACCGCCTGTTTCACGAACTATGGGGATAGTGCCGTAGCGCATGGAGATCATCTGTGCAAGACCGCAGGGTTCGCTCTGTGAAGGCATAAGGAACATATCAACACCGGAGTAAATGCGTCTTGCAAGAGCAGGGATAAAGCCTATTGTTGCGCTTACTCTGTCGGGATGTCTCCAAGCCATTTCCTTGAAGAAATCCTCATATATCTTCTCGCCCGAGCCTACGATAGCGAACTTATAGCCAAGACTCAGCATATCCTCAAACACATACTTGATAAGGTCGATGCCCTTATGGGATACGAATCTTGTTACGATACCGATAACAGGCTCGTCACCTTCCTGAAGATGCAGTTCAGCAAGCAGTGCCTTTTTGCACTCTGCCTTACCCTTCATATTCTTTACGGAGAAGTGCTTTGTAATGAGCGGGTCTGTTTCGGGGTTGTAAAGGTTCGTGTCTATGCCGTTAAGGAAGCCGCAGAGCTTGTACTGCTTGTTGGCAAGCGCTCTGTCAAGACCGTGTGAATACCAAGGGTCAAGTATTTCCCACGCATAGCTGGGTGAAACGGTTGTGATCTTATCGGCAGTTTCAAAAGCCGCCTTCATAAGGTTTACACAGCCATCGTATTCGATCAGCTTGGTGTGATACATCGGTATGCCAAGAACTTCGTTAAGCACCTCCATACCGTACTTGCCCTGATACTGGATGTTATGGATAGTGAATACGGTCTTGATGTCGTCATAGCCGTACTGGTACTTGTAGAAAATGTTGTAATAAACGGGAACAAGAGCTGTCTGCCAGTCGTTGCAGTTGATAACATCGGGTTTCCAGCCGATATATTTGAGCATTTCCATTATTGCTCTTGAAAGGAAAACGAAACGCTCGCAGTCATCGTAAAAGCCGTAAAGTCCGTCTCTTCCGAAATAATACTCGTTATCGAGAAGATAGTAAACAACGCCGTTTACCTCGCCCTTGAAAACGCCGCAATACTGCTTTCTCCAGCCAACGTCAACGGTAAAGTTGGTCATGAATTCAAGCTTGCTTCTCAGCTCGGGCTTAACGTTCTTGTAAAGAGGAAGAACAACTCTTGCATCGTGTCCGGCTCTTACAAACGCAGGAGGAAGGGAGCCTGCAACGTCTGCAAGTCCGCCTGAGGCAGCGTAAGGGAGCGCTTCGGAGGCAGCATATAAAATTTTCATTGTATAGATCAATCCTTTCATTATTTTACGCACAAAAATCTGTCGGAATTGCTTCCGACAGATCCGTTACTGCACTTAGATCACAGCGCCCTTGCCCAGGTACAGAGGATAATTCTGCGAACCTGTGAGCATACGCATATCGCTGACCTTAACGTTCTTATCGGAAACAACGCAGCTAACTTCACACTTGCTGCCAATAACTGTATCCTGCATAAGAATGGAATTCTTTACAACGGCACCCTTGCCGACCTTTACACCTCTGAAGAGAACAGAGTTTTCAACCGTACCCTCGATGATGCAGCCGTCGCCGATAAGAGAGTTCTTTACCTTTGCGCCGATAGCGAACTTAGCAGGCGGATTATCTCTTACCTTAGTATAGATAGGACGGGTCTGGAGGAACAGCTTTTCTCTGTTTGCGGTGCTGAGAAGGTTCATATTTGCCTTATAGAAGGTATCCATAGAGCAAATTCTGCTGAAATAGCCGTCAAAGCGGTAAGCCATTATCTTGTAATCGTGAGTTCTTGCCTGAAGAATATCCTTTTCAAAGCTTACAAGACCTCTTGAATTTGCTTCAAGAACAAGATTCTTGAGAAATTCCTTTGAAAGAACGAACATATTGAGAGATACGTTGCAGGCGCCGCTCATATAAGGATTCGTGAGAACGTCAACTATCCTTCCGTCATCGTTGATACCGAAAACGGTAGCTTTCTGAGCCTGTTCAACGGTGATAACGTCCTTTGCGTAAACAGCTGTAATATCTGCGCCGGACGAGATATGTGAATCTACAATAGATGCAAAATCAACGCTTGCAACAACGTCGCAGTCGGAAAGAACAACATAATCTGCGTCGGAGGTCTTTATGAAATCCCAAACGCCGTAAAGAGCTTCAAGTCTGCCCCTGTACATACCGCTGGAAACGTGGCTGAAAGGGGGAAGCAGATGAAGTCCGCCGTTCTTGCTTGCAAGATCCCATTCACGACCGGAGCCAAGGTGGTCAAGAAGCGACTGGTAATTGGATTTTGTGATAACACCGACTTCGTCAATTCCGCTGTTTACCATATTGGAAAGAGGGAAGTCAATGAGTCTGTAACGTCCGCCGAAAAGAACGCTGCCCATTGTTCTTTCTTTTGTAAGATCGGCGATAGTATTATCGTGCATATTTGAGAAAATAAGTCCCAAAACCTTTTTATTTCTGCTCATTGTAAAAGCTCCTCCTCATTTTAAACATTTTCCGAAATAATCTGCTTCGGAAGAACCTTTGCATTTTCGGAGACAGTAATGTTATGACCTACTACCGCAATGCCCCAATCGTCCCTGTTGTCGAAGGTCTCGGGTCTTGCGCCTATCTGTGCACCCTCGCCTACAACGCAGTTCTCGCCTACGATAGCGTATTCAACGCTTGCGCCGGATTTAATGACAGAGCCGGGCATGATGATGGAGTCGGTAACGGTTGCGCCGGGTTCTATCTTAACGCCCTCGAAGATAACCGAGAAGTCCACGGTTCCCTCAACAACACAGCCGTCGGTGATCATTGAATTTTCAACAACTGCATCGGCGCCGATGTACTGAGGAGGAAGAACGGGGTTTCTTGAATACATTTTCCAATCGGGATCGTAAAGGTCGATAGGAATGTTGGGGTTAAGAAGGTCCATATTAGCTTCCCAAAGGGAATCAAGGGTTCCAACGTCCTTCCAGTAGCCGTCAAATGCGTAAGCTACCAGCTTTTCGCCTGCCTTCATCATGTTGGGGATGATAGCCTTGCCGAAATCCTTGTCTTCATCGGGATTATTTTCGTTATCGATAAGATATTTCTTAAGCTTGCTCCATGTGAATATGTAGATACCCATTGAAGCAAGGGTGGAACGAGGCTGCTTGGGCTTTTCCTCAAAGTCGATGATGTCGCCCTCGTCGTTTGTTATCATGATGCCGAAACGTGAAGCCTCTTCCATAGGAACATCAAGAACGGCGATAGTTGCGTCTGCGTTCTTAGCCTTATGGTGTTCAAGCATATCGTTGTAGTCCATCTTGTAGATATGGTCGCCGGACAGGATAACAACATATTCGGGATCGTATCTGTCAACGAAAGAGATATTCTGATAGATAGCGTTTGCGGTACCCTTATACCACTCTGCGCCGAGAGCCGTCTGATACGGGGGCAGGCAGTGAGCTCCGCCGTACTGCTTGTCAAGATCCCAGGGCTGACCGTTTCCGATGTAATCATGGAGAACGAGAGGCTGGTACTGGGTAAGTACGCCAACTGTGTCAATACCCGAGTTTACGCAGTTGGAAAGCGGAAAGTCAATGATCCTGTACTTGCCGCCGTAAGGAACGGCAGGCTTTGCCATATCGTGAGTCAGAGCGTACAGACGGCTGCCCTGACCGCCTGCAAGCAGCATTGCGACGCATTCTTTTTTTGTATACATTCTTTTTTCCTCCCAATGGATTTACTTTTTGTTTTTAGCCGGGGTCTTATTTTCAGCCTTGCCGGCGGTTTTTCTTTTAGCCGCAGGTTTGGCTTCGGAAGCAGTTTTTGTCTTTGCGCTTGTCTTTGCGGGAGCCTTTTTCTTTCCGGCTGCCGTTTTTGCTGCGCTGTCTGAGGTTTTGCGCTTTTTCGGCGGAATGTGCTTGAAGAACATTGCCGAAAGAGGCGGAATGTCGAGGGTTATGGACTGCTCATAGCCATGCATGGAGAAGTTCTCTGTCTTGCACTTCTTGTTGTTGACCGTTCCCGTGCCGCCGTACTTTACATCATCGGTTGAGAGTATCTGCTCCCAATAACCCTCGTAAGGTACGCCTATGCGGTAATTTTCACGCTTAACGGGAACAAAGTTGCAGACAATGATGATCTCGTTGCCCAAATCGTCTATACGGCGGAAAGCGATAACGCTCTGCAGATAGTCATCGTGGCATATCCAGGAAAATCCGTTCCAGTCATCGTCATGCTGCCACAGAGGCGGATTGTCCAGATAGAATTTGTTGAGATCTCTGCTGAAATCCTGTATCTGCTTGTGAATAGGCATATCAAGGAGCTGCCAGTCAAGACCCTGCTTGTAGTTCCACTCGATGCGCTGTGCAAATTCGTTGCCCATAAAGTTGAGCTTCTTGCCGGGGTGAGCCATCATATAGGCAAAGAAGGTCTTAAGGGTGGAGAATTTGTCTATTTCAAAGGCGCCGCTCATCTTATTCCAAAGAGAAGCCTTGCCGTGAACTACCTCGTCATGTGAGATAGGAAGTATATAGTTCTCGCTGAAGCAGTAGAAGAAGGAGAAGGTCAGCTTGTTATGGTTGTTTGCCCTGTAAATAGGGTCAAGGCGCATATAGTCAAGACAGTCGTTCATCCAGCCCATGTTCCACTTGAAGTTGAAGCCGAGACCGCCTATATCCGCAGGCTTTGTAACGAGAGGCCACGCCGTGGATTCCTCAGCTATCATAAGAACATCGGGATTCCTGCCGAAAACAATGGTGTTGAGCTTTCTCAGGAACTCCACAGCCTCATAGTTTTCCCTGCCGCCGTCCTTGTTGGGGCGCCACTCGCCGTCACGCCTGTCATAGTCAAGGTAAAGCATTGAAGCAACAGCGTCAACTCTCAGACCGTCAACGTGGAACTTTTCTATCCAGTAAACAGCGTTTGAGATAAGGAAGGACTGTACCTCGGGCTTGCCGAAATCGAACACTCTCGTTCCCCAGGAAGCGTGTTCCTTTTTAAGAGGATCGGTGTATTCGTAGCAGCAGTCGCCGTCAAATTCAAACAGACCTGCCCCGTCCTTGGGGAAGTGCGCCGGTACCCAGTCAAGGATAACGCCTATACCGTTTTTATGGAAAATATCTATCATTTTCATAAAGTCAAAGGGCGTTCCGTAACGGGAAGTAGGTGCATAATAGCCTATTATCTGATAACCCCAGGAGCCGTCATAGGGATACTCCGCAAGGGGCATAAGCTCGATATGGGTATAGTTCATATCCTTGAGGTAAGGCACCATTTCCTCGGCAAATTTCACATAGCTAAAGGGTTCGCCGTTTTCATATGTACGCCATGAGCCCAAGTGTACCTCATAGATGTTCATAGGACTTTTGTAGACATTGGTCTTTGCCTTTTTGTCGTACCAAGCCTTATCCTCCCACTTGTAGCCGTCAATATCGAAATACTTTGTGGCGGTTCCGGGTCTTGTTTCCATATGTGTGCCGAATGGGTCGGCTTTCATCACGATGCTCTGGTGAGCGGTCTCGATGCTGTACTTGTACAGGAAGAACGTATCAACGTTTTCAAGGAATATCTCCCACACCGTGCCGTCGGGGAGCAGCTTCAAGGGATTCTTGTTTCTGTCCCACTTGTTGAAATCGCCAACTATGGACACAGACTTGGCATGGGGAGCCCATACTCTGAAGAAAACTCCTTTCTTGCCTTTTTGGGTACCCTTATGAGCGCCTAAAAAATCGAATGCGTTTGCGCTGGTTCCCTCATGGAAAATATGGAGGGGAAATTCGTAGCCGTCGGGAAATTCTGTTTTATTGGAAGACATACATCATACTCCTTCTATTTTTATATTTATATTTTAACAGATTATGTATCACATTTCAAGTGTTTTTGTTATTATTTTATACATCTGACGTAAAGTTATAGTTAAACTTATGCAAAATATACAAAATTTTCATTTAAAATCTACCATAAAAAGGAATATGACCCGTTCTACACAATTATTTGTACACAAATGTCCGTTTTTTTGTGAAAAACCGCTACTGCAAAAACTTTTTCCGTTTTAAATTTTATGCAGTTTGACAACGAGGACGGTACGGTCGTCGGAGGGGGTATTTTCACCGTTTTTATCATAGTCGATGATGGCATCGGCGCAGCGCTGGGGGGAATAACCATCGCTGAGTATAAGCTCACGGAGCTTCGGGAAGCTGCTCTCGCCTATGCCGTCGCTGAACATAACGGCGCAGTCACCGTCGGAAAGCCGCAAAGTGCGCTGTTCGGGGCGTATCCTTGGCATTATGCCGAGAGGAAAGGAAGCGCTTTCGGCAGTTTTCACCGTCCCCCCCGTTCTGATAAAGCTTTTTGCTGCGCCTGCCTTGAAAATATCCGCTCTGCCGCTGAAAAGGTTTATCCGCAGCAGGTCGGCGGTAGTGAACATCTCGTCCTCCGATTTGGAAAGAAGGATAAGGTTCACCGTTTTAAGAGCCGCTTCAACGCCTGTTCCC
>JALEJQ010000053.1 GCA_022769565.1 Oscillospiraceae bacterium | reverse complement strand
CCCCCTTATACAATGCTCTCGCCGCGGACGAGCTTGGAAATGCCGTTTGCGGAGAAGAGAAGAATTACGCTTATAACAGACTTGATCATACCTATAACGGTCGACATAGGGATAAGTCCGCTTCCGATACCGAGGTTATATACATAAAGGTCGAGGACCTCGATGCTGTCCTTGTTTACTGCATTGGAGAATACAAGGTACTGATCCATACCGTTTGAAAGGATATTTGCAATAGACATAAGAAGGAGAACCATGTATGTAGGGATAAGCTCAGGGATGGTGATGTACCACATTTTCTGGAATCGTCCTGCGCCGTCAACGGTTGCAGCCTCGTAAAGCTGCTGGTCGATACCGGTAATGGATGCAATGTAAATGATAGCACTCCAGCCAAGACCCTTCCAGATGCCCCATGCCAGCATTTTAAGCCACATATGTGAGGTACTCAGCAGGTAGTTTGTTGTTGTGGAGTGACCCATAGAAGTAAGAAGGGTATTTATGAAGCCGTCTGTTGAGAAGATAGCAAGTGCGATAGCGTAAACAAGTACCCAGCTTATGAAGTTAGGGATAGTGGTGAAGGTTTGTACAATGCGTCTGAAATGGGTATTCTTTATTTCGGCAAGGAAGATAGCGAATACCATAGGCACCCAGCTTGTCAGAATACCGAGAGCGCTCATTGCAAGAGTGTTCTTGATAACTCTCACAATATCGTTTCTTGTGGCAGAGTTCTGGAAAAGCTGTGTGAACCACTTGAAGCCGACGAATTTTTCCATTGTAAGGGTCTCGCCGGACTTATAATCGAAGAAAGCGTATCTCCAGCCGAACAGAGGCAGATAGCAGAACACGAATGCAAGCACAAGTATAGGCAGCATCATAAGGAACAGCCTGAACTTAGGCGCCATCTCCATTACCTCGCCCACTTCAAGCTTGGGAACCATAAATATAAGCAGAACGGAAAGAGCAAGAAGCAGAACGGCAATTGCCATATACACCCAGATCATGCCGGGAAGTACAGGATTTACCTTTTCGGCCTTTACCTCGGGTGCGGTAAGCATATTGTATGAACGGTAGATGCCGAAAAGTGAGCAAAGCTCAATAACTGCGCCTACAGCAGCAACAAGGGAACCTGTCTTTTTCATCTTGTTGTTGCCAAGTGACATACATCCGCCTACGATAAGAACTACCGCCGCAGCGATTATAATAAGGCAAGATGCATTAAGCAGCTTGAATGCATCTTCGGGCACCCAGCCTCTTGTAAATGAACGTCCCAGATTCGTTACCAGTGAAGAATATGAAACGCCGCAGGTGAAAAGCGAAAGATTCTTGTTTATCTGGTCGCTTATCTTCGCCGGGTTGAATGTGGGGAAGAACATCATGATAACGTTTACAATCGTAAATAAACGCACTACCCAGTAAACCTTGTCAGCCGCCTTTTCACGAGGCGATTTTATCACTGTCGGTTTTTTCTTTGCGCCGATAACACTCTCAGAAGACGGCGCATGCTCTGTTGGGTTGGCAATATCAGCCATTTCCGTACACCTCCGAAAAAAATACACATAAATAACCCTGCGGAACAAGGAACAGATGCCCGTTATTCCTTGATTATTCTGTTTATATGTGCTATAATGTGTTATGTAAGTGATAACATTTTTTGCACTATATTGATTTTAACAAAAAAATTTCTGTTTGTCAAGATGTTTTTTATGCATATTTATATATTTGTTTAAAAAGTGATTATTTTACTGCAAAAAAAGGAAAAAATTGCCCCATGTAGTTTGGCATTTATTTTCTAAAGGAGGCCGTTATGACCAAAAAAGAAAAAGCCCTCCTTGCCGTGGAGGGACTGGAAAAAATATACCCCGAGGCTAAGTGTTCTCTTGTGTACAACCACCCCTATGAGCTTATGATAGCAGGACGGCTTTCCGCACAATGCACCGATGCAAGGGTAAATATCGTTACAAAGGAGCTTTTTGCAAAATATCCCACCCTGCAGTCCTTTGCCGACGCTGACGTTAACGACATTGCCGAGATAGTGAAGCCCTGCGGTCTGTACAAAACAAAGGCGAAAAGCATAGTTGAAATGGCACACAGGCTCTATTACGAGCTTAGTGGAGTTATCCCGAAAACGGTGGAGGAGCTTACTACCCTGTCCGGCATAGGAAGAAAGACCGCAAACCTTATTATGGGTGACGTTCATCATCTTCCTGCCATTGTCACCGATACACACTGCATAAGGATATGCGGCAGGCTTGGTCTTACAAAGGAGAACGCTCCCGAAAAGGTTGAGCAGGATCTGCTGAAAATTATACCCTCGGAAAAAGGTTCGGATTTCTGCCACAGGCTGGTGATCTTCGGCAGGGAATACTGCACGGCAAGAAGTCCCAAGTGTGAAGAATGTCCTCTCCGTCAGTTCCTTAACTCCGACGGCAGGAAGTATGAGTGTCATATAAAGAAATAAAGGTTCGTTGTTTTAATGGATAAAATTGAAGTTCTCAAGCAGTATTTCGGACACACCGAGTTCCGCAGCGGTCAGTCCGAGATAATCGACAATATTTTAAGCGGAAGGGACGTTTTAGGCATAATGCCCACAGGCGCAGGAAAATCCGTCTGCTATCAGGTACCTGCAATGCTTCTTGACGGCATAACAATAGTTATCTCCCCTCTTATTTCTCTTATGAAGGATCAGGTGGAGGCACTTGTGCAGTCGGGAGTGCCTGCGGCGTTCATAAACAGCTCTCTTACATACAGCCAGTATCTTGAAGTGTTCCGCCGTGCTTCAAACGGAGCGTACAAGATAATTTACGTTGCCCCCGAGCGGCTCGTTACCGATGAATTCATTGCTTTTGCGGAAAGAAGCAGGATAGCTATGGTAACGGTGGACGAGGCGCACTGCGTTTCACAGTGGGGACAGGATTTCCGACCCAGCTACCTTAAAATAACCGAGTTTATAAGCCGTCTTTCCTACCGCCCCATTGTAAGCGCCTTTACGGCAACGGCTACGGCGGAGGTAAGGGCGGATATTGCCGCCATTCTCCGTCTTAACGACCCCTTTGTGATAACCACCGGCTTTGACCGTCAGAATCTTTACTTTGAAGTGCGCCGCCCTGCGAAAAAGCTGGAGGCTCTTATCAATATACTTAACGAAAACAAGGACAAATGCTGCATTGTGTACTGCCTTACAAGGAAAAACGTTGAAGCTGTGTGTCAGGAGCTTGAAGACAGGGGCTTTGCCGCAACAAGATACCACGCAGGTCTTTCCGACGCCGAGCGCCACACGAACCAGGACGATTTCATCTACGACCGCAAAAATATTATGGTGGCAACAAACGCCTTCGGAATGGGTATCGACAAATCAAACGTTTCCCTTGTGGTGCATTACAATATGCCAAAGAACCTTGAAGGCTACTATCAGGAGGCAGGGCGTGCAGGGCGTGACGGCGAGCCTGCTTCCTGCATACTTCTTTACAGCGGACAGGACGTTGTTACAAACAAATTCCTTATAGAAAATTCGGGAGAGGATAACGAGGAGCTTGACCCAAAGCTGCGTTCCGAGCTGAAAAAGCGTGACCTTGACAGGCTGTCGCAGATGACCTTCTACAGCACCACCACCGATTGTCTGCGAGGCTTTATCCTTAAATACTTCGGTGAAAGGCCTCAGCATTTTTGCGGACACTGCTCCAACTGCTGCACAAGCTTCGAGACCGCCGATATAACCATTGAAGCGCAGAAAATAATATCCTGCGTTTACAGGGTCTACAATCTGAACGGCAGAAGTGTGGGCAAATCCACCATTGCGGACATTCTTCACGGTTCAAAGTCGGAAAAACTTGCCCGTATGGGGTACGACAAGCTGACTACCTACGGCATAATGGCGGATGTTCCCATGCACCGCATAAGAGCCATTATAGATTTTCTTGTGGAGAAGAATTATCTCGGGGTTACAAGCGGAGAGTACCCCGTTCTTACAGCCAATGCAAACACAGCGGCGGTAATAAAGGAAAAGCTGAAAATAGAAATGAAGCTGCCCAAGGAGCGGAAGGCTGCCGTTCCCAAGGAAAAAGAAGCGGTGGCACCCGTGGATTCAGAACTGCTTGACAGCCTTAAAGCGCTGCGGAAGAAGCTTGCCGACAGAGAGGGCGTTCCTGCATACATTATCTTTACGGACGCTTCGCTACGTGATATGTGCAGAAAGCTGCCGAAGGACGAAGATGAATTTCTCGGTATTTCAGGCGTTGGACGGAAAAAATGCGAGCTTTACGGCAAGGCTTTCCTTGAAGTCATAAACGAATATGCACAAAAAGCCAAGGAGGAGCATCGCTGGACGGAAAAAGAGGACGAAAAGCTGCGCCGCGACTACAAGAGCGGTCTTTCCATTATGTCCATGAGCGAAGCCCACGGCAGAAGTCCCGACGATATTCGTGTACGGCTCGGGAAACTGGGACTTATAAAAATTCGGAATTAGGAATTCGGAATGCGGAATTATTTTAATGTGGAATTTGGAGAGTGGAAAGTGAAATTATGGGCGCTGCGCTAAATGAATAGTGAAGAATGAATAATGAATAGTGAATAATTAAGGTGTTCGCTTCGCTCACGAATTTAAAAATTGATTTGAAAATAACATCGCCGCAGGCGATACATTAATTATTCATTCTTCACTATTCACTTATTCATTATTCATTTAGCGCAGCGCATATAATTCCACTTTCAACTTTTCACTTTTCACATTGAATAACCTCTGTACAAATAAAGGAAAATGTGATATAATATTTCTGTCATTTATTTTAGAAGAAAAGAGGTGCTTTTGCTTGAACGGGTTAATGGAAAGACTTGGCGGAGTGTTTAACAAGGATAAATTTGACGCCGACCTGAGGAACGCACTGAAACGCCGTAATTTTACCGTTGCAGGAAGAAACGGCAGCGTTTACGACATTACCGACGGAAGCACCGCTATAAAAATGGATCTTACGGAGCTTCGCAGGGAATACGAAAGCGGAAATTCTCCCGAGGAAAAGCTGGAGGAGCTGGTGCGGCACGTTGAAAAACGCTGCGATATGAACAGCCGCATGGGTTCGTTCACAAACTGCCAGTCCTTTCTGCGGTGCGTTGTAATGAGAGAACGTGACGTTAAGGGCGATATGATAGCCGCAGACTTTGTGGACGGGCTGAAAAAGGTAATGGTCTGCACAGCCGACGATGAGGAGCTTGATATTCTCCCCGAAAGCGCCATGAAGCAGTGGGCAGTTCCGAGAGAGGTGCTTTTCTCCGTTGCGGACAGGAATATGTGCCGACTTTTAAGCAGGGCTGAGATAAAGGAATCGGAAATATCGGACGGCATAAAGGTAATGGAGTTTGAGCTGCCCTGCAGGCATCTGGCGGTGTCGCTTATGATGTGCAGCGATTTCCGCAGAGTTGTGGGGAAAACTATGGGTCCCAAGTTCCTTGTAGTTGCCCCTTCAAGAGAAAACCTGCTCATACTTGGAAATATAACCAACAACGTGCTTGAAAGGCTTGGAAAGGTAATAATAAAGGAATACAAAAAGTCGGCATATCCCCTTACTACAGACGTTATGCTCTTTACCCCCGACAATATCCAGATAGCAGGACGTTTTGCGGTAAGGGATAAGCCCGAACCCTCGGAAGCAGGAAGAAGCATTACATAATATTCAAAGGAGACTGAATAACTATGCCTAAAAATAACAAAAAACCATCCGCACAAACGGAAAACCGCCGGAAAAAGCGTAATCTCGGCATGAGGATAACAATGCTCGTGCTGGCTGTTGCCCTTGCAATAGGAATACTTACTCTGCCCATAAGCTCGGCGCTGAGAGCCTACGCAGAGGAGGATAATTCCGCCCTTACGGTAGCCGAGTTTGAAACGGGCAAGCTGGACAAAGCCATAAGCGAAGCTGCCGACGGCACGGACTACAACTTTATAACGAAAATAGCCGTTCTCAGCGGAACAATGGCGGCGGAGGACTGGAACGCTCTTACTGCCATACCTAACCTTGAATTCATCGAGCTTGCACAAACGGAAACAAAGGACGGAAAGATACCCGAAAACGCTCTTCCTTCAAGAAATCAGCTCACTTACATAAGCCTGCCCAAGAACACGACCGAAATAGGCAAAAGCGCTTTTTCCGGCAACAGAAAGCTGGAAAAGATAAATATGCCCGTTTCCGTACAAAGCATCGGAGACTACGCTTTTGAAGCCTGCGAGGCTCTTGCGGAGATACCCGTTACCGAAAACGTTACTTACATCGGCGAGGGCGCTTTCAGGGATTGCAAGTCTATTACCTCCTTCACCATTCCCTCAAAGGTGACAGAGATACTGCCTTATACATTCAGCAAATGCGGATTTTCCGAAATAATTATCGGACCTGCGGTAACATCGGTAGGGGACGGCGCATTTGCCGACTGCGGAAACCTTAAGGATATTTATGTTTACTCTGAAAATGCGCCCGTTCTCGGCGGTTCGGGAGCATTTCTCAACCTTGGAGCAACGGTGCACGTTTATGACGGCTGCGCCGACAGCTTTTCTTCCTGGGAGATAAACAACGTTAAGGTGGCAGAGGATCTTACGGGAGAATATCCTGCACCCGAGGAAGTGCCTGCCGAAACGGAAGAAACGGCTGTGACAGAAGCTGCGCCCGTTTCTGAGGAAGAACAGGAAGAACAGGAAGAAACGGCTGCCGAGGAAGCGTCCGAAGAAGCTGAGGCTGCGGAAACAACTGCTGTAACGGAAGAAGCTGCGCCTGCATCAACTTCCGGTGGTCTGAGCGTTGGAGTTACCGTTGCAATTGCAGTTATGGCGGCTATAATCGCCGTTCTTGCAACTATACTTGTAATGAGCAGAAAAAAATCGGATAAGTAATATGCCATTGCCGCTCATTGCCAAAAGATCCAGTAAAAAAGCTTTGGCGAGTAAAAAGGAGCTGTTTTATGACAAAAGTTGTTAGATTAGCTTTAATATGTGAACAAGTCAACAAAGATAAAATTGTAGTTGATTATAAAGAAATTTATGAAATACTATGGGAACTTCAAAAGCAGACTCGTGAAATAAAAAACAAATCCATACAATATTGTTGGGAGTACAATAATTTCTCAAGTGATTACTATAAGTTGAACCACGAGTACCCAAAGGAAAAAGATGTTTTATCATATACATTAGGAGGATTTGTAAATGATAAATTTAAAACCGGAAATGATTTGTACTCAGGTAATTGTTCAACAACTGTAAGAGGCGTATGTAGTGAATTTAATAATTCAAAGAAGGATTTTATAAAAGGAACAAGATCGATAATTACTTACAAAGACAATCAACCTCTTGATTTACATAACAAAAGCATACGGTTTGAATATTCCGAAGATATTTTTTATGTTTATTTAAAACTTTTGAATCGCTCCGCAGCTAAAAAGAACAATTTTGTTAATTCAGAAATAAAATTTAAAATTATTGTGCGTGATAATTCAACGAAACAAATTCTTTTGCGCTGTTTGGACGGAATATACAGTATAAGTGCCAGCAAATTAATTTATGATAGAAAGAAAAAATGTTGGAATCTTAATCTTTCGTATTCTTTTTCAGCTTCAACAGAAAACAATTTAGACAAAAATATAATTCTTGGTGTTGATTTAGGTGTTCATTATCCTATATGTGCATCTGTATATGGAGATTTAAAACGTTTTTTGATTGACGGTGGTGAAATTGAAGAATATAGGCGAAGGATAGAATCAAGGAAACATTCTTTGTTAAAGCAAGGCAAAAACTGTGGTGACGGAAGAATAGGGCATGGTATTAAAACCAGAAATAAACCTGTGTATAGCATTGAAGATAAAATTGCTCGATTTCGTGATACTGCAAATCATAAATATAGTCGTGCTTTGATAGATTATGCAATTAAAAACCATTGCGGAACTATACAAATGGAAAATCTGAGCGGCATTACAGAATATTCCGACAGATTTTTAAAGAATTGGTCATATTTTGATTTGCAATCCAAAATAGAATATAAAGCCAAACAGGCAGGTATAGACGTTATTTATATAAATCCACAATTTACAAGCCAACGATGCAGCAAATGCGGATATATAAGCAAGGATAACAGAAAAACACAAGCTCAATTCTGTTGTCAGAAATGCGGATTTGAAGCAAATGCTGATTATAATGCCAGTCAGAACATTGCAATAAAAGATATTGAAAATCTGATAAGTAAAAATCAATAACAGAGCTGCGAATATTATGCACACAGTTTTTAGTGCAGATTTCGCACTTTTTTCGGGCGGCTCGGCGTCCGATAATCGAGAAAGTATATATAAGTCTGATCAATATCAGCGATAGATACACTCGATAAGGTAAAAACAATACACATTTAATCCGTGTATTCAGTTACACTTTGTTACTTTTTGCTGTTGCAATCTGCGTGGTATGAGTGTACTTCGAGACCCATAGGACAACTTATGCTTGTAAGTCTATCCGTTGCAATCTGCGTGGTATGAGTGTACTGCGAGCGAAATTCTTGGGGAATTTCTTAACGGCGTTATTGCGTTGCAATCTGCGTGGTATGAGTGTACTGCGAGCTCTAACAGCGCCCGTATTGTCTGATCGCCGCAGTTGCAATCTGCGTGGTATGAGTGTACTGCGAGTTTAATTACTTCCATTAATCGTATAAACTGCTCTGTTGCAATCTGCGTGGTATGAGTGTACTGCGAGTGTATCTGTTCCGGGGTAAGCGTCCGCAGAAAAGTTGCAATCTGCGTGGTATGAGTGTACTGCGAGAGCACGGTAAAATAACGCATTGGACGCAGATTTGTTGCAATCTGCGTGGTATGAGTGTACTGCGAGAATAGCTCCAACTATGTACGGCTTGCCTTTTGAGTTGCAATCTGCGTGGTATGAGTGTACTGCGAGTCTAAACCGTCATTTTCAAGTATTTGTTTTACGTTGCAATCTGCGTGGTATGAGTGTACTGCGAGTTACATATAAATATCTGTTGTTTTGGAAGTGCTGTCGTTGCAATCTGCGTGGTATGAGTGTACTGCGAGAAATGGTTTAGGACAGCTTGCAAACACAAAGGTTGTTGCAATCTGCGTGGTATGAGTGTACTGCGAGTGCAAGAGGGACGGCGTTCAGACTGTGGGAGACTATTGCAATCTGCGTGGTATGAGTGTACTGCGAGTTGGCAGAATATGCAACGATTTGGAGTTGAAGCAGGTTGCAATCTGCGTGGTATGAGTGACATATATTTGAGTGGAAATAATGATAATAATCCTATCAAGCAAAAGAAATTAACATTTGACTGCTTGATAGGATTTATCACATTTGAAACTTCATTTTAATTATGCTTCAATGGCGGCATAATTTAAAAAGCAAGGTTTAGTACGGTATTATCAGGATATAATTATAATAAAAACATCAAGGAGAAAAGCTATGGACAAGCGTATATCCGCACTTATCGACAATATCGAAAAGGTCATTATAGGCAAACGGGAGGTCATAATACAGACTGTCACCGCCTTGCTTATGGAGGGACACGTTCTTATCGAGGACGTTCCCGGCGTGGGCAAAACACAGCTTGCGGCGGCACTTTCACGCTCCGTTGACGGTGTGTTCAGCCGTATACAGCTTACCCCCGACATAATGCCCTCGGACATTACGGGATTTTCTATGCTTGACCGCCAAACGGGAGAGCTTGAATACAAAAAGGGTGCAGCCTTCTGCAATTTTCTCCTTGCTGATGAGATAAACAGAGCCTCCCCCAAGGCGCAGTCCTCTCTGCTTGAAGTAATGGAGGAGCGGCAGGTCAGCATTGACGGAAAGACCCACATCCTGCCCCGTCCCTTTATGGTGCTTGCCACGCAGAACCCCGTTGAGACCTACGGAACATATCACCTGCCCGAAGCTCAGATGGACCGCTTTGCAATGAAAATAAGCATGGGTTATCCCACGGCGGCGGAGGAAACGGGAATTCTTGAAAGAAACGAGTTTGAAAACCCCGTTGCAAGGATAAAGCCTGTGCTTTCGGTGGACGACATCGCCGCACTCCAGGACGAGGTAAAAAAGATAAGAGCGGCGGAAAGCGTCAAGAATTACATCGTTGCTGTCGCTGCAGCTACAAGAAACAGCGAAAATATTAAGCTCGGAGTAAGCCCCAGAGGAAGCATTGCGCTTTACAAGGCGGCAAAGGCTCTGGCGTTCATTGACGAAAGGGATTATATAACTCCCGATGATGTAAGGAACTGTGCCGTGTCCGTGCTTTCTCACAGGATAATGCTTTCTCCCAAGGGCAAGGCGGCGCTTGGAACGGCGGAAGCGGCTATTGAAAAGGCGGTTGCCGATACTGCCGTACCTACCGAATAAACGGGGTGCTGCGCTTATGAAAAAACACAGGCAGAGCAAAGCTGCGGCAATGTTCCTGCGTATAGCCGGCTATCTTGCGGCAATGGGATTTTGCCTTTTCTTTGCACTTTATATGTCGGCGTACACAGGCTGGATATTCTTTATGACCCTTGCGGCGGCTCCCGTATTTTCCGCTTTGGTAACGCTGGCGGTATATCTTGGCAAAAAGCTGGAAATTTCCGCAGAAACAAGCGGCAATACGGTCTATAAGAACGAAGAATTCTCGTTTAAAATAAAAATAAGGAACAAAAGCCTGTTCCCCGTTCCTGCGGTCGTAATAAGGCTTACGGAATGTGAGGGCTTCAGCATTTCAGGCGGCAGAGAATACACCGCAGGAGTTGCCCCAAGAAGCGAAACGGAGTTTGAAGTGAGGTTCAAGGCGGAAATGTGGGGTCCTGCGCAGATAGGGATAGAAAATATCCGAATTGAGGATTTCCTGCACTTTTTTTCTCTTCCCTTATATAAAGAAACGGGAGAACACCGTTATTCCGAAAAGGTAAAGGTCTTTCCCGACATTCCCGACGTACCCTCCGATATGCCACTTGTACGAAGCGCTGCGGACACTATACGCTTCTCCGATGAAAGCGAAGATACAAAGGAAAATGACGGGCTTAACCTTTTCGGCGGAATGCCCGGATATACTCACAGGGAATATGCCGAGGGCGACCCCGTGCGCAGGATAAACTGGAAGCTGTCCTCTAAAAAGGACGTTTATATGGTGCGCCTTGACGATGAGATAGAAGCTATGCAGCAGATGATAGTCCTTGACAGCGCAGGCGGCGGCAGAGCGTTCAACGAAAGAGCCGTTGAGGGAGTGCTTGCTGTGGCGTTCTCGCTTTTCCGCCTTGGCTTTGAATCTACGGTATGGTATAACTCAAAGGACGGCTTTGTTCCCTTTGATATAACCGACCCGGGGGATATTTCCGCATTGCAGACGGCTTTTGCGGAATATGAATTCCTGCCTGCGGAAGAAGCGGCTGTCCGTATACCCCGTTCGGAGCTTGCGGAAAGGGGAAAATCGGGAGGGATAATGCTTTTCACTCCTTGCCCCGATGCTGTACTTGCCGCAGAAGCTGAGGAACTGCGCCGCAGCGGAACGGAGGTAACGGCTGTTATCGCAGGAGAAAGCGGCGTGCTTGAGCCGCCCTACTGGATGATCGGGTCGGACTTCACCGCAGAGCTTATTTCATAAAAAGGAGCGTAAGGAATGACAGAAGCCAAAGAAAGCACAGCTTTTTTCAGCGTGCAGAATATTAGCCGCAAGGCTTTGCCGTTCCTTTTTTCGGTGCTGACGGCAGCTGCGGCAGGAACACTTTCTCTTGGAAATATATTTAACGTTTATACACTGCTCACCGCCCTGCTGACTTTGATATTTTTCCGCATTTACGATTTTATCAACGCCCACAGGAAGCTGGGTATACCCGTTTACATCGCATTGATGATCGTACTCCTTGCGGCGGTGAACGTTCTGTTGGGTTCCGTTCCCAACAGGATAGATTTTGCCGAGTGGTTCATGACGGGCGGCGCCACTATTGAAACCATACCGCCGTTCATTATCAGCTTAACGGTAATGTTCAGCTTTTTCATAAGCTCAGTTGCATATTATTTCACGCATATAATTTACCGTGCAACCATTCTGACCCTTGTGAGCCTTATTCCCTTTGCGATATATGTCAAGGCTGCGCAGCCGATACCGAACTATCTTCCTGTGCTTGTTGCGGCTATGAATATTTTTATGTATATCAGTGAATACCGCAGCAGGGATGTAAACAAACGTCAGGCGGCAGGCAAAAATGCGGCTTTTGCGGCGTACACGGACTTTGCCGTTGCGGTAGTTCTTATTGCAATAATCATACCAAAGCCCAAGGAAACGCCCTTTTACGAAAAATTCGAGACCTTCACAAGCTATTTTTCCTTCAGAGGACGGTACGGCAGAACAACGGGCAGCTACACCGACCATTCGGGCAACGCCGATGATTTCAACGATATGGAATCAAAGCTGATATACCTTGTAAGCACGGACAAGCCACAGTATTTTAAGATACAGGTCTTTGACGATTACGATACGGCGAACCGCTACTGGGTACCCTCAGACTACGACAAAGGCTACGGTTACGGCGACTGGGAGGAAGGTGCAGAATACAAGAGCTTTTCGGCGCTCCTTGACGCATACCTTCAATACGATGCGGATATTCTTGACAATGTGGACGAAGCTGCCCTTGCCGCTCTTTCCGCCGCAGAGGATAAGGAATATTCGGCAATAATCAAAGCGGTGGACTTCCCTGCAGAGTATGTCCTTGCTCCCGAAAGGATAACGGGAACGGTTTTCACGGACAGAACAGAGGATTTCAGCCGAATGACCTATTCGGGAGAGGTTTTCCCCAACGGCGGACGGCTCGGCGGTGCGGAGGGTTATTCCGTAAGCTTTTACGACGGCGACTATGGAAGGGAAAGCGGCTGGATAAGCTCGGGACTTTGCAGCATTTCCTTTGATGAATTCGGTGAACTGCTTGCGGAGATAGTTTTAACGGCAGATATGGGTTCCGAGGCTTACGAAACGGCAAAGGAGTTCGGTCTGGAATGGGGCGACGCAGGAAATGCCGAGGGGCGCAAGACCTTTGTCGTTTCCGATGAAATACAGCGCATTTCCGATGAGATAACCGCAGGACTTACCTATGATTGGGAAAAGGCGGAGGCGATAGAGCAGTATTTCTACAACAGCGGCTTTATTTACGACCTCGGCTATAAAGCGCCCGAGGAAAGCGACACTCCCGAATTTTTCCTTACGGAAAGCAAAAGGGGAACTTGCTCCGATTTTGCCACAGCCTACTGTCTTCTTGCAAATGCTGCAGGACTTAAGGTGCGCTTCACGGAAGGCTTTATCTGCGGAGAAATGACGGGCAATAATATGTATCAGATATTGACGGAAAACGCCCACGCTTACCCCGAGGTATATATCCCCGGAGCAGGCTGGACCATATACGAGCCAACCGTGGGCAGCGGAGAAGGCGACGCAGCAGGCGCAGGGGGAGCAAACAGCGACGAAACCGATTATCTTGCAATGCTTGTTACCTGCATAACCACAGCGGCGCTGATAATACTTGTAGCAGTGTTGGTAATATTTATGCCGCAGCTTGAAGAACTGGGATTTTCGCTCAGAATAAGATTTTCTGCGGAAGAAAAGGGATTGCTCCTTGTTTACCGCCGCCTTGTGCATAAAATAAGCAGGATATACGGAATAAAGGCGGAAAATCTTACTCCCGATCAGCTTACGGAATTTGTAATGTCAAAGACCGATTATTCTGCGGAAGAGATCATCCGTCCCTTTGAAAGAGTTTGCTACGGAGAATATCCTGCGGAAAAGGGCGAAGCGAAGAAAGCCTATGAAGCATACCGCAGAACGGTAAAAACAATGAAGAAAAACAGAAAAAATAAAACCACTATGTAATACTAATCCTCATTTAACCTGTAGATAAATTTGGCAGCTATAATTGCACCACTCGTCGTCAAGCTCCCTTGCCGTGCGACAGCACGCCTGTGGTCGCTTTCCTTGATTGGAGCAATTCTATCTACCAACTTTATCCAC
>JALEJQ010000051.1 GCA_022769565.1 Oscillospiraceae bacterium | reverse complement strand
CAGGCATCGTTTCATAGAAGCTGAAACCGTTTTTGCCGTTATTCTTGGTATTATAGAGCGCAGTATCTGCAAGACCGTACAGCATTTCAAACACTTCATCGCTTTCGGTGCCGTCGGAAATGGAAGATGACAAAGCAATTCCCATTGACAGGGACGAGTCAAGCCCCTCCGAAACATTCTTAACTTTTTCCCTAAAAACCGCATTGAGTCTTTCCGCAAATTCACCAATAATATCCGTATCGTTTGTATCTTTCACAAACATCATAAACTCATCACCGCCCACACGGCAATAGAGATGTCCCGAAAAGACCGACCTTATTGCTTCGGCAAGTGTTACCAGCGCCTCATCGCCGATCATATGCCCGAAATTATCGTTTATCTGCTTGAAGAAGTCAATATCCGACATTACCAGTGCGCCTGTTCCGCCGCCGGACAGATGACGGATTATCTCCTGCTTGAACAATTCCCTGTCGTAAAGTCCGGTAAGTGCATCAATATGAACAGTTCTTCTCAGTTCCTCCATGCTGCGGTAATGAGAGGTATAGTCAAAAATTCGTACCATATATCCCTGAGTATATCCCGCTTCATAGATAGGCTCAGCTTTTAATTCGTATATCCTGCCGTTTGATTCGATCGTGTTCTGAGTGCGCTGCTCATTAATGCAGCCGTTTTCGTAAAAGCATTTCTCTGTTACTTCACGGTCCACAGGCTTATTTACTGCAATTTCAGGGAATATGTGCTTAACTATACTGTTGTAATAAAGCACGTTTTTACTGTTGTCAAGAACAAGCAGTCCCTCGCTGCTTTTATAGATAACATTTGTCACCGCTGCCTGAACAGAGTCAAAATAGCCGTATTTGATAAGCGACAGCATTGCAAAAACAGTCCCGAAGATTATCCCCATAAATGATATCTCATAGCCGCCCGTAAGCCCCATAGACCGTATTATTACCACAAGCCACGGGAAAGCCATTGCGATAAAGAGCAGCAATATGCGCTTTCTTTCCAGATCGCCGGATCTTTTGAATGTCTGTATCAGCTTTACGACTCCCGCAAAGAATATTGCCACCAGAAATACATAAAAGATTATAAATCCAATACCATACTCAAGCACCAGCCTTGAGAAATCTCCGGAATTATCCAAGCTAACGCTTGTATAGAAAAGATGATTATATTCCGAAGTATATACAAGTGCTACTGCACCTCCGAAAAAGATCCCCTCAATAATATAGAAAAACTTCGGCACTCTGAAACGTCCGAACTCTGACAAAAATATTGTCAGACCAAGAAACGCCCCTGCTTCTCCAAGATATTCCATTGTGACCGCACCAAAAGCAAGCTCCTTTGTTTTTGCGGTAGTTTCAATGAAAAATGCCACAGTATATACAAGTCCGCTTACGCTGAACAGAACAGCAGAATTCTGCGCCTTTGAGCTTTTTTCGTGCATGATACGGATTATGAATCCAACCACGATCATTATGCAGACCAACTGCAGTCCCACATAAAGCCAATAGCTTCCATAAACCTGGGTGACCTTCTTTGATGCGTAGAGCACCAGAAAATGTGCAGGATAGAAGATAAAGAAAAAGTATCTGCCCATCGGATAGCTGCCCTTTTCGCCATTATACGCTTTCAGCAGCGGAAGAGCCAGCATGAACCCTAAAAAATATGCCTTGTCCCACCATACCCAATAGTTATACATGGGATAGAAATTGTACATTTTGTTAAGGGTGATACCGATCATCATAAACAGCACCAGCCCAACCGTTGCCCCACAGAACCACACCGCCTGTTTTTTAAAGCTGTCCGCATAATAGAATATCAGTACATATACCATAGGCATCACAGGCCAGCCGCCTATTACCATAGAAGTTGTTACAAGAAGTGCACTGAGAAGCACCTTTGCGGGCTTTTTGAAACGTTTGCTCTCCAGCACCGTAAGCAGCAGAAGTGCCAGAAGATAGTCAAAAATTATATTTTGCCGATATGCATATTCTTCATGGAAAAACAAATAAAACGGAACTGCTGTGATAGCGGCAAAGCCTGCCATACGCAGTATGTACCGTTTCAGATCATGAGTTTTTCTGAAACCCTCAGCAATGAAAAAGCACATTATAGGTATCGTCAGCCGCCCGATAATGTGAAGCATATAGCCCTGCCAGGAGTAAAAATCAAAAAATCCCCAGGAAATATGATCGATGACCATTGTTACTATTGCTATGATTTTCAGAGTTGACGCACTTAGCCCCTTTTTCATGTTGCTCCTCCTTATGCTTTATACATTTTGCTGTTTTATGCTTTCATATTTTCAAAATATATACAACGGCTTGTAAAAATATGTTTGGGTAGACTTAATTGTGCGCGTTGTTCGATATGAGCTTACCGTACAACACTCACTTCATAATCATTGCAATTTCAGCAGATCAGAGAAACTGACAGCTGCTGAAAAGTTTTATCATTTCAGAATCTTACCTGATCTGCAGTATCAAGTGTTTCAATTGAAAGGGCGAATTTTGCTCAATGTAATGATCTGATATAAACACAACAATTTATAAATCAATGAATGCGCCCTCTGCCTTACCGTTGATAACATAATATGCACGAATCACACCGTTTTCAGCCTTGAGGTAAACGTCGCAAGACTTGACCTGTTTGCGTGTGCCGTTTCCGTAAGCTGTCTTGCAGACTTCGACAACGTCCGACATAGTATATTCGCCATTGCTGCCCTGAATGATAAACTTATCATCGGCAGGCTTCTTCTCTGCAGACTTTGCAGGAGCTTTTTTCTCGGCATTTTTCCTTGCCCTTGGAGCCTTCTCAACGGGAGCCGCCTTTACTTCCTCAACAGCAGGAGCCGCAGCGGTTGTTTCTGCCTTTGCTTCCTCTGCCACAACAGGAGTAACTGCTGCCTTTGTGACTTCCTTCTTTGCGGATTTCTTAACAGTACGCTTGTTTGCCATATCATAAACCTACGAAAATAACATATTTTGTTAAATTTAGTATATCACATATTTCTTCCTTAGTCAAGAAAAACAGCGATTTTTCGGCTTATTCTTCCTTATGTATATTCAAATGCCCTGCAATAATCTCCATAATATGATTAAGCCGTGTTTCAGCGATACCCGCTTTTTGCAAAAATGCTGTTTGCCTTTTCAACAACAAGTCCGCTGTTTCGTCTGTCCTCATAGTAATTTCTGAAATAAGCAACAATATCATCCAGCTTTATCCTGCCCTTTGCATCTGCGTTGGTAAGGATAGCTTTTATCAG
>JALEJQ010000039.1 GCA_022769565.1 Oscillospiraceae bacterium | reverse complement strand
TGAAATAATATTGACACGGTGGTATCTTTGGGTGTAAAATAGCAATAACAATGGCATATTATGCTTTATGAAAGGATGATGTATTTTGTTCAAGAAACGACTTAAAGGGCTGCTTGCCATGGTGCTTGCCGGCTCGATTGCTGCAACGGCGCTGCCGATGTCGGCTTCGGCGACGCTTGGCGGCACAATTACAGACGGCACAATTACAATTGTGGACGGACCAAACCCGATTGCCACCATCGACCCAAGCCAAATAACGAGCAGTGGTTTCAGTTCGGGCTACCTCAGTGAGAATCCCGATTATCTCAATGACAATAATATGTGGGCTGTTGGGTCATGCTATATTGTTCCGGGTGCGGGCAGCGGTAATATTAATGCTACTGTTTCAGGTAATAATCTGGCAGGGAAATTGAATGAGTATAAAGAATCAGACACCACTTACTACGATACATCAATAAAGTATAGTCACCAATATGTTGTCACTACCGACGACCCAAAAACGACAGATATAAGCGCAGCTTCTTCCGCTAATGCAACAACATTCCCGGTGACTATCGACAGCCCCGACCCGCAGAAATCCATAACAGGGTATACTGTGTGGTATGGTGTTGTGGATTACAGCGATACGCTTTCCGCCGGTTCTGCCGTTAAGGCGGGCGACACGACAACTCTTTTAGAGCCCGCTGACTCAATATCCATACCAATGTCAACGTTTGAGGGTTTATACACAGCGGACATTCTTGAGGACGGCGACGGTTGGGAAAATTTTGTAGCTGGCGTAACCTTGATTCAGGTTGACACGGAATACAAAACCTTTGAAATCCCCGTGTATGACGGTTTGGGCAAACTCACCACCGATAAAGTATCCGTAACCGACGGCGACACCGGCGATTTGATTCCCGACGGAAAGACAGAGGCGCTCAATGGCTCTTATGTGTTGGTATATGACAAGGATTCCTCTACCCAAAAGGTTTCCGCTGCGTTCACAAACAAAGCCGACCTGTGGAACGCTATCGAAGCTGTTGCCAATGAACACAGTGAATTTGACGTGTCTAAGGCAAAACTTGTAAGATATGTTAACTATGACGCTTCTTATGAAGATTATTATAATCCTATCATTTTCAATACTATCCGTTTCACCTCAGTCGATTTGCTTAATGAAGTCGATATAAATTATCTTAACGAAAGAAAGAATTCCGGCAGTATCTGGAATATATCTTGCAGTGAAATAAGCCCCACTGGCTTATACATATATCCAAATAAATTCGTATCCGGTGATTCTTTCGATGACGGAATCAAGGAATTTCTGAATGAATACGCCTGTGACATGGTCTACTTGAGCAATAAGAATATTTTACATATAACCGCAACAGACCCCTCAACGCAGGCTGACCAGGACGGCAACATCGATCTTTCCGGGAAGTACATTACCGTGAATACCGACAAACAATATCCTGTAAAGGTTTCAGACCTTGCCGCCAAGCTGACAGCTGAAATCAGTCCGACGGCAGGTATGACGTATAACAAGGATGAGTGGGAATTATGGGCTTGCGATACCTCTACCGGCGGTATATCCATGGGTAGTAAAGCAACTGTTGCCGACCCCACAGCGGATATAGGCATTACACATTACGAATTAGCCCGGGAGCAGAAACGCAATGATCTTCTCGTTTATTTCCCGCAGGTTGCTATCGCTCCGTCTCTGGAGTTTACCGCACCGGTTGCCGGTGAAACTCCCTCCTTTGAATATACCATCAAGGATACTGTGGGCGGATATGAAGTTTTAAACGTAGAGTGGTCTTGCGGCAATACTCTGCTGCGCGAAAACGACAAATTCGAGGCTGGCAAGGAGTACACCGTTAAAATAGAGCTTTGGCCTGACGAGGGTCTTTCATTCACCAATTCCACTCCCGTAACCATCACCGGCGAAGAAGCAGATATATCTTACGCGCCTGATGCAGCGTTTTATGCTTACCGGAACTTTACGACCGCTCCCGAAAAGCCTTCTCCCGAAAAGCCTTCTAACGTTAAGGCAACAGCCGGCGACAGCAATATAACCCTTACCTGGAATGCTGTCAAAGGCGCAGCAAAATACAAGGTTATGTATCGCTTAAGTGGCACAACCGAATGGAAAGAACAGGAAACTAATGACACAAGCTACAACGTAACAGGTCTTACCAACGGCAAAGCTTACGAATTTATCGTACTGGCAGGAAATGCTTCCGGCTGGAGCAAATGGACGGACAAAGACATCGTAACCGCAACTCCGAACGAATATAAAGGCGCGGTGCTTAAGTACGGCGATGTTTATGAAGAAGTAGGTACTGTTGCTGCTGCATTTACCCGTATAACAAAGCTCAACAAACCCGAAAATGAGTATATTATTACCGTAAATACAGACCTTACCGAAAAGGCTCTCAGCTTCCCCAAGGCGGCAAAGAGCATAAGCCTTATAACAACAGATGACGCTGTAATCACCTTCAGCGGCACAAGCATTTCAACAGCGACTGATGTAATTTTTAATTGCGATATTACCCCCCAGTCCGCAGGCAAAACAATAGCGGTTAAGGCGGCAGCAGGCAAGGCGCTTACCTTTGAAAAGTCTTTAGCCAACCTTGTCACCGTTTCGGGTACCGCTACAAGCGTTCTGAATGTAGGCTGCGATATGACAGCCGCCTCGGTTTCAAGCTTTAAGGAAGTTAACATAAAGGACGACTGTACTCTTACGGTAACCGGTAATGTTTCCGGCGTAGCTAAGCTCGGCGGCACCTTAAAGCTTCTAAATCCCAAGGCTACGGCTGCAATTACCGATGTTGAAAACGCAGTATTTGAGCTTACTTCGGGCGCTGATACAAAGGGTAATTTCATAATGCCTAAGGTAACGGTAAAGAACGTGCTTGAAAAGCTTGAAATAACCGTTGTTGACGAAAAGGGCGATGAGGTTAAGCTTAAGAATAAGGCCACTGTTCTTTATCTCAGCACCGCTGCCGACACAACAGGCGAAATTACTGTTACAAACATAAATACCGCAGATGAAAAGCTTACAGCCTTCCGCTATAACAAGGAGATAAAGGCTTGCTATGCAGACCAGCTTTCTCTTTATATCAACAATGAAAAGGACAGGAATTATCCCGACTTAGAATTGGTATTCGCTAAGATTAAGGCTAACGAAGCCGAACTCGGTAAGGATAAGGAAAGCGCAGATTACGAGATAGAACTTAACGCTGATACTGACGGAACAAAGCTTGTATTACCGGCTAAGGCGAAGTCCATAACCATCAACGGTAACGGTCATAAGCTCTCCCTCACAGGCGTAACCGCCCTCTCCCCCAAGTATGATTTTACCCTCGAAAACGTGAATATCGTAAACGAAAAGAAGCTTACAATAAACGCAGGCGGCAGCCTTACCCTTAAGGATGTTGCATCAACAATGCCTCTCGACATCAAGGGCGGAGCAGGAAGCACAATCACCCTCGAAAACGTAATCGGTACAGGTACATTAAGCGGAACCAATACCACAATTCTGAATGTAGAAAGCGACCTTTCAACAGGTGCAGTTTCCACCTTCGGCGAGCTCAATATTGCAAGCGAAAAGAAGCTTACCGTAAACGGTAATATTTCCGGCGTCGTAAAGGCAAGGGGAAAGCTTTCAGAAACCTCCCCCAAGGCAACAATAAAGATTACCAAGGCGGACGGTCTTGCTCTTGAAGCAGTAAGAACAGTTGATACAAACGGCAAGCCCGTATTTGCAAAGGCAACAATAACCGAAGTAACCGAAAATGGTTTGACAATGGGCATTGTTGATGAAAACGGCAATCTGATTGCCCTCCCCTCAGGAACAGCTGTTGTAACCTGCAATAAGGCAGATAACATCACAATCGCAAACAGCGATTTAACAGAAAAAGCGCTCACAGCTCACCTTCACGGCAAGGAAATAAGAGCTTGCTTTGCAGAGCTTGTAACCCTTTACGACGGAGAAGAGAAGGTTGGCGATTACTGTGACTTCGAAACCGCAGTCAAGAACATCAACGACAAGGGAAAGGTTAAGACGAAGAATTACAGACTTGTACTTAACAACGACGCGGATGTTGATACCCTGACTTTACCCAACACAGCAAAATCCATTGAGCTTGACGGTAACGGTAATAGTATAAGATTCATCAAGCTCACTTCTCTCGCAGCAAAGACAGACTTCACCCTTAAGAACATCACTATCGACGCAGTTAAGCCCATAACAATTTCGGCTTCTCAGAATCTTAACATTGAGAATGTAGAATCCGAAAAAATCACGGCTATTAAGGGTTCAGCAAAGTTTGCCCTTACAGTAAATGGCTGTGATATGGTTGATAGCGTATCGGGATTCAAAACAGTAAATCTCAACAGCAGCTTCGGAGCAAGAAATTCCTTCGCAGTTGCCGCAAATTTAGCAATCGGCGAAAACGGAGAGCTTATGGTGCCTGCCGGCGCAAAGGTTCAGTTAAAGGACGTCAGCGGCGCAGAGGGCGCGAAGCTTAACCTTGCGGCAGGAATTTCTCCGATTAAAATTACCGGCACAGCAACAGGCAAGATCGCAATCACCGGAACAGTAACCGACGGTACACAGCTTTTCACAACAAAGACAGCAGACCTCGGCATATTCGATACTTCGGAAATCACTCCCGATGACGGATTAGAATACGATCTTAACAACATTTCCGGCAAGGTATATTTCAGAGGAAAGAAGCTTAAGATAGGCGAAAAAACCTTCGCATTATGGAACGATATGGTGACATATATCCGGAATCAGAAGAATGCAGATGCAGATTATGTAATCGAAATACTCGGCGATTACAACGTTGGCGGCGCATTTAAGCTTCCTGCAAAGGGCACCTACAAATCCATAGAGATCAAGTCCGATAACGAGGAAATTAAGCGCAGCATTTCCTTCACAGGCACAAGCGTTGCCGCAACAGGCAAGCTTATCCTTAAGGATATAGAGCTTGTTTCCCTTAACACAAAGGGCGCAAAGGTGAAATATACAGTAAATGCAGGCGCAAACGAGCTTGTTCTTGAAAACTGCAATCCTGAAATGGCGGCTATTTCCGCAACGGGAACAGTAACCCTTAAGAACACCGCAATCGGCGGCACAGTAAAGGCAGGAACTCTTAACCTTAACGGAGACATAACCTTTAACGATACAGTAACCGCAGGAGCAATCAACTGTCTTGGCGATACAAATGTTGATATACTTATGAAGAAGTATCTCAACGTATCTACGAAAAAGGGAATTGTCACAAACGATAATACCTTGACAATACGTATTGTGGGCGCAGATAAGGACGCGGTAAAGCCTCTTCCTCTTGATAAGACGGGAGCCTATGTGCTTTCAAGCGCATTCAAGGGAACTGTCACCGACGGAATCAAAATCAGCGATGAAAACGGAAGCTATAAGCTTGAAATAAAGAACGGTAAGCTTCTTGTTAAGGCGGCTGAGTAAAAAACGAATAAACAAACCGCCTCCGTGAGCTATATAGCTTGTGGGGGCGGTTTTGCTTTAATATGGGTTATTGCTTATTACGGAATATATAGCGTACCCACCCACCAATCCCCCGTCTGTACAAATACCGCGCAAAGTAGACTGCATTGGAGCAGATCAAGGAAAAGCATTATACCGAAAAGCTTAACGCTTTCAGCGGAGAAATACTTCTTGTAGGTATCAATTACGATGAAAACCAAGGCCATTCCTGCGTTATTGAAAAGATATTGAAATGAAACACAGCCGGGGAGATTCCTCGGCTGTGTTTGTTTATGCCTACTGTGCGGTAGCATAAAATTATTTTTCAATAGCAGTTGGATCAAGCAGAAAATCAAAGATATTCAGCGTCAGTATGCCGTTGCTGTCGTAATTGGCCTTGACAATATCTCTCGTAATAAGGATCTTCTTGAAGGAATCATCAATTTTTCTGAACGGACGTATTTCCTGCGCACGTTTTTCTTCATCCGGAAGTGAATATGCAGACTGAATATAGATCCTGCGAGAGCCTGAATTGCATACAAAATCAACCTCAAGCTGCTTACGAACAGAATTACCTTTTTCGTCCCTCTCTGAAACAATAACAACGCCTACATCAACATTGTACCCTCTCATACAGAGTTCGTTGTAAATAACATTCTCCATAGAATGGGTCTGCTCAATCTGTCGGAAGTTGATTCGAGCATTGCGAAGTCCCAGATCCGAAAAGTAATACTTCTTCGGAGTTTCGATATAGGTTTTGCCCTTAATATCATATCTTTGGGCAGATTCTATCAAGAACGAATCTTCGAGGTAATCAAGATACTTTTTAATAGTATTTGATGTTATGCTTGATTTTTTTACTGATCGAAATGTGTTTTTCAGCTTTTCGGGATTGGAAAGCGAGCCGATCGAAGAGGAAAGGATATTGAGCAGATCCTCAAGCTCTCCTTGGTTTTTGATTTTATGACGTCTGAATATATCCTTTATATATATTTCTTCAAACAGGTTCTGAAGAACCTTTGCTTTATCGTCTTCTTCGTCCATTAATACAACCTGCGGTATTCCGCCGTAGAGCATATATTCAGACAAACCTTCATATTTATCACCGTTATATACAGACATGAATTCCGCAAAGCTGAGTGGATACATGTGTATCTCATCTCCCCGTCCTGCAAATTCGGTAATAATGTCTTTAGATAAGAATTTTGCATTACTGCCGGTAACGAATACGTCCATATTGTCATGTCTAAGATAACCGTTCAGCACCGTTTCAAAGCAATCCATCAGCTGAACTTCATCAAGGAGCAGATAATACATTTCTTTATCGACTATCTTGGAACGGATATATTCCATGAATTTTTCAGGATCAGCACCACGCTTTTCCTTCTGCATTTTTATTAAGCTCTCGCCTATAAGAATAAGATCGTCAGCGGAATCAAAAGCGAAACGGATTATATGCTGTTCATCAACTCCGCAGTTCAAAAGGTGATCGTAAAAAAGATTGTTCAGAAGATATGATTTTCCGCATCGTCTTATACCGGTAATAACTTTAACCTGACCGTTATGTTTCCTTTTAATAAGTTTATTAAGATAAAAATCACGCTGAATGATCATAACAGCGCCCCTTTACAAAAGATTTTTGCACACAGATGCAATTTTCATTTATATATTATCATTGTTTTAGTAAAATGTCAATGCTTTTGCGAGAGATTTTTGCATACAGATGCATTTTTCTGTCATTGGATTGATTATACACAGTTTTTCCTTCGTATATTCTGTTACACCAATTATATATTATTACCTTGAATAAAAATCAAGGGAGTGATCACAATGTCAGGAAGTAAAGCAGCCAAAATAGTCCTTGCGGTGCTATCGGTAATGCTTACTGCAGCACAGGCTGCGAACAATGAGATCCGCAAGGATAAAAACGAATAACAGCAAACAGAGGATTCCCATAACAGGGAGTCCTCTGTTTTGCTTTATTCGCACTTTTTCAGAAAAAGCATTGGTCTGAAAAACGGTGATTAAAGGAACGAGAAATTGAATAGCGTGTTTTTATATAAAATGAATTGAAAACAGCGCCTATTTTGTTTCAAAACTCGTTCCAAAATCAAAGTCCGAAAAATCAAACGTTTATGGGAGGTGATAAAACTGAAAAACTATATTTTCGGATACGCCCGTGTAAGTACAGAACAGCAAAATCTTGACAGACAGCTTGACGCACTTAACAAGTACGGCGTAGACATTATTTTCAACGAGAAAATGACCGGTACAAAACGCAGTCGTCCCGAGCTTTCAAAAATGCTCGACCGATTGACCGAAGGTGATACGGTTGTGGTCGAATCACTTTCAAGACTTGGAAGAAGCGCCAAAGACCTGATCGAACTCGTTGATCTGTTTGAAAAGAAGAAAGTACATTTTGTAAGTCTTAAAGAACAGATAGACACAAGTTCACCCACGGGGAAGTTTCTGTTTAGCTTGATATCATCTGCTTGTCATTATAATCTCTGATAGCTTCTGTTTCGATTTGTATGTAGGAAACAAGATCATATGGAATTTTCGGAAGTTTCTGTGGGCCAAATAACATATCTCATTACTCCTTTTTTATTTGTAATCATTTCTTTCACTAAGCACTCTTTCTATAGCAATTAATCTCATTTCAGCTTCAACATCAGATAAGTTCTGATTAAACCTGTTAGGTGAAACGCAGAAATTTGCTCTGCCATGAGTGACATTAGTGTGTTACAACTGTAGTGTCGAACTTTGATATGAGGAATATTTGCATATAAAATCTTTGATTTGACTTTTACGATTGCTGATAATAGTGGAAATGGCTCTTTTCTTTATAGTTGCATCAGTTTCATTTGAATTGCTTATTCGAGAAAGCTCATCTTTTAACATTTTTAAAGTTAAATGTTGATAGGTAGGAATATATGAATTAACCTTATCTTCCATTTTTTGTCGATTTTCTTCTGCACGTTCTATAGCATTGTTCATTTTTTCCATTATTATTGGAGCGTTGTCAATAAATTTGGAATATGCTTTTTCCAGTAAATCTAATAATCCCATATAACATAACTCCATAATTAATCTACATAAGTTTCTTTGCTTGGCTGTTTGGTTCAAAAAACCTTGTGCATCCATATGAAGCAGGGTGTTCTGATCCATGTAAACATTTACCTTTGGCCGATGCCTCAAATTCATAGCCGACCATAGTGCTAATGAATTTTAATTCTGTATTTCCCATCCAATTAGTACAGAAAATACAATTTTTGTGATATTTGGGATGTAATCTCATCTTTGACATTTTATATATCTCCTTTACCATCATTTTCATTCTTACGTTTGCTGAGTATTCCTTCTATAAATTTTATTGTATAACCTCCTGCTCGTGCAATTTTAGCTCGTTCACGTCTGTCGGTTGTCTGTTTGGCAAGATCGGCTATGTATTCCGCACGGTACATCCTCATAGGACATTCGATCTTGTCTCCTCGAAAATGCTTGAAAAGCTTCAGCATACCATCTTTACCCAGAAGCTCATACAGATCAAGATAGCAGTCGTTAAGCGCATCATCTTCGTGTCCTTCAACGCCAAGTGCTTCATAGATGCCTGTTTCATCAAGATTGTCTAAATCGATATTCGTGGCAGTTCACTCCCTTCAACATAATCTTACAAAATTCGGTAGAATATATCAATGCTTATTACTCACCATAAAAAGTTTCTTCTTCTTCTCCTTATAAAGGATATTTTAAAGAATAAAAACATATCATACCATCCCACCAACCGGCAGAATGGTATGATATGTTTTTGCATTGATATATAATTAAAATATATAAACGAAACATTATGAAATTCGATCGCTGCATATCAGCCATATTTGACAGTCAAAAATATATGTGATATAATCATAACAATAGAATCCCATTAAAAGGAAGTGAGAAAATGACATATATTCTGATGAATAAGGATAACCCTTGGCTCTTGTTCAGCTGTGAACGAGATGAATATGATGAAGTTCAGCTTGCAGAGCTTGAATGGTTCACGAAAAAAAGACCTTTGGGTTATTCCGACCTTTTCAGCTTCCTTGACAGACGAAAAGCACCGAAACACCGAAAACACATCGAACAGCTGCTTGAAAGATACGGCTGTACGGATATTGACGGATTTATCAGAGTAACTCATGCCGTTTCTCTCAACGATACCTTCTGGGTCAAAGAAGAGAGTAGTAGCCTTAAATGGTCCGACATATCCCTTTATTCCAATTCTTTTGATGAAGTGATTGCAAACGCTGCATTTGACGGAGCAATGAGCGATACAGATCTTTCATCGACTTCGCCCGAATTCGGAACAGACGGTTCTTATGCAAAGTGTTGGATAAGAGAAGATGACGGAATATACCTTTGCAAAAGCGGAAGTGCCACCTTTGAGCTTGAACCGTTGTCCGAGTACCTTGCATCACAGCTTGCAGAGCATATCTGTAATGACTATGTACCTTACGATATGGATTTCCTTCACGGCAAGCTTGTCAGCAAATGCCGCCTTTTTACAGACGAAAAGTACGGACTTGTGAAGGCAGGTCGAGTAGTCAACGGCAAAAAGTCAATATCTGAACTGCTTAAATTTTTTGAAAGTATCGGCAGCGGTGATGACTTCAGAAGAATGTGCATATTTGACAGCTTGATTCTGAACATTGACAGACATTTGGGCAACTTTGGAGTGTTAGTCGATAATGACACAATGAAAGTAATAAAAATGGCTCCCGTGTTTGACAATAACCGTTCGCTTTGCTTTGATTTGGACAACGATCAGCTGAAAAATATTGATTGGTATCTGAAAAAGGTAAAACCGTCAATTGGTTCCGATTTTATTGCAACCGCAAAAGGACTTTTGACCGATGAGATCAGATCGGAGCTTGTAAACCTTAAGGGCTTTGAGTTTAAACAGCATCCGAAGATCAATGTTGATAAGAAACGGCTTGATCTGTTGAGTGAAATAGTAAACGAGCAGATCGGCAGAATTCTGGCATAGTGAAAGGTTAGCTTTTATGGAGAAAGTACGCAGACACTTTATATTCCACGGCTTTGTGCAGGGAGTCGGATTCAGATACACAGCCTGCTATACTGCAAGAAATTATGGTATATCAGGCTGGGTGCGCAATCTTGACGACGGTTCTGTTGAAATGGAAGCTGAAGGTAGACCGATAGATATTGACGCTCTAATTGATTCGCTTGAAAATCTCAGGTGGGGTTCTGTTGAGCGTATAGAATCGAAGGATATTCCTGTTCACGGGGATTATGGGTTTGAGATAATATGACAATGTATATGCTTTATCTCCGATTTGTATCTCGCATTTAGCGGATACTTTTCGGAGTTTTTTGCTTTTAAGTCAGAATTATTATGTATTATTTGTATTTTTCTTGACTTAAATCTCTAAACATGGTATAATATCCCCAAAATAAGTATAAACTATCCCCGAAAGGACTGATAGAATGAAGCGTAAGATCACACAGCAGCTTATTGAATGGAAAAACTCAACGTCAAGAAAACCGCTTATACTTAACGGAGCAAGACAGGTCGGAAAAACCTTTATTCTTCGTGAATTCGGCAGGGAAAACTATAAAAATACTGTTTATGTCAATCTTGAAAGCAACAGAACTGTCGCTTCAATGTTCAGCGATGATATTTCACCGTCAAAGCTGCTAAAGTATCTTGAAGCGGAAACAAGCGAGCGTATTCTGCCAAATGAAACGCTTATTATTCTTGATGAGATACAGTCCTGCGAACGTGCGGTAACTTCGCTGAAATATTTTTACGAGGAAACTCCCGAATATCATATCGCAGCTGCAGGAAGTCTGCTTGGTGTTGCTATAAACCGAAATCAGACTTCATTCCCTGTCGGCAAAGTAAATGTAATGAGGCTTTATCCTCTGGATTTTGAGGAATTTCTGACTGCAACGGGAAATGATCTTCTTATTGAGCAAATAACCGAATGCTATAACAATATGTCACCTATGAACGAGGCTCTGCATAAAAAAGCTATCGGTCTGTACTATGACTATCTTATCGTAGGCGGAATGCCCGAAGCGGTCAAAGTGTTTATTGAAACCAATTCATACATCGATTCGGGGCTGGTTCAGAGGAGCATTATCGACAGCTATACCGCCGATATGGCGAAATACGCAAGCAATTCCGAAGCTGTAAAAATACGTGCCTGCTACAATTCTATCCCTGCACAGCTTGCTAAAGATAACAAAAAGTTTCAGTACAAGGTCGTTCAGAAAGGCGGCTCGTCAACTAATTTCGGAGCTTCTCTTGAATGGCTGAAACAAGCAGGTGTTACGCTTGAATGTCAGCGTGTGGAGCAAGGAACAATGCCGCTGCCTGTATATGCAGACCAGACTTCATTCAAGATCTATATGTCAGACGTAGGGCTGCTTGTAAATAAATCTCAAATGTCTGTGAACACGATAATCACAGGCGAAGCTAACATTTTTATGGGAGCTGTGACCGAGAATTACATCGCCCAGCAGCTTGCGGCAAAGAATTATCCGCTTTATTATTGGACGGTAGCAAATTCGCAGGCAGAGCTTGATTTTGTTCTGCAAAAGGACGATAAGATCTATGCTATTGAGGTCAAAAAGGGCGAACACGTTCGATCAAGAAGCTTAAGTGTTTTCAGGCAGAAGTATTCTCCCGATTATGCTATTCGTTTCTCGCA
>JALEJQ010000020.1 GCA_022769565.1 Oscillospiraceae bacterium | reverse complement strand
TATGGATAAAGACGGTGGATAGAATACGACCAATCAAGGAAAACGACTGCAGGCAGGCTGCCGCCTGTCAAAGGAGTTTGACGCAGAGTGGGCGTATTATAGCCGCCGTATTTTATCCATAGGTTAAATGGTTATTAGTATAAAGCGGCACAGACCATGCGCCGCCGTAATATCCGTGTTTTTACAATAACAGAACCGGGGTTACTCCGTTTCGGGAGTGTCTATGGTAACTTCTTCCTTAACTTCCTTTTCGTCAAGCTCTATCTTGAACATCGTAGCATAATAGCCGGAAACGCCGTTCACCGTGTCGTAGGTAAGGGTCATGGAGAAATTGAGGTAATAGCTGCTTGCGGAAATTGTCTGCTTGTAGACAAGCTCCATGTCAACATCCTCGGTGCCTGTCATTGCTCCGCCTGCGGAACAGCCCTCGTTGGTGCAGTGCTTTTTTATAAGCTCCTCGGTCTTTTTGTTGAAATATTCCTCTGCGGCAGTCCTGTCAATAAGGCAGTGGACTTCTTCCGAGTAGCCGTTAAGGAAAATATCATCCTCGCCCTTTTTTGTCTTGAACAGATATGTGATTATGGAATCATCGGCGTAGAAATAAGCGTCATTTTCGGGAACAAGAGCCGTTACCTCTGCTTTAAGGTCGGTATCGTTGTTTACGCTCCATATAGTGGTGTCGTCCTCATAATAAAGGTCAACGCCGTCGGGCTGCATGGAGATTATCTTGCTGCTGGGCATTCCCAGCTTTATCCTTGTAAGTATTCCGCTGTATGTATTTTCTCCGGAAGCGCTGTCCTTATCTCCGCAGCCTGTCATAAGCGCAGCGCACATTATTACAGAAAGAATTGTCGAAATGATCTTTTTCATATTGTCACGTCCTTGGTTTATAGTCATTTTAAGGTTCGCTTATACACAATCATATATTATAATAATAATACAAAAACTAAAAAAAGTCAACAAGTCGGAGTAAAAATCATAAATTTTTGCCTTGACATTACTGCTAAAAGTGATATACTTAAAACGTTAGGGAGAAAATTCTCCAAAAATCTAAGTTAATCGGAGGCATTTGCTATGTCACAGGAATTTATTGTTGAAACTTCCGCACGCCATGTCCACGTTACCGAACAGACCCTTGAGGTGCTTTTCGGCAAGGGTCATCAGCTCACCAAGAAAAAGGATCTTTCCCAGCCGGGTCAGTTCGCCTGCGAGGAAAAGGTAGAGGTAGTCGGCCCTAAGAACTCCCTTAAATGCTCTATCCTCGGACCTGTAAGAAGTGCAGACCAGGTGGAGCTTTCCGCTACCGACGCTCGTACAGCAGGTATCGTCGCTCCCGTAAGAGAAAGCGGCGACGTTGCAGGCTCCGGCGCATGCAAGCTTGTAGGACCCTGCGGAGAGGTTGAGCTCAGCGAGGGCGTTATCATCGCAAAAAGACATATCCACCTTACTCCTGCCGACGCAGAAGAGCTTGGCGTAAAGGATAAGGACGTTGTATATGTAAAGATCGACACCAAGGACAGATCCGCTATCCTCGGCGATGTAGTATGCAGAGTTTCCGCAAATTACGCAAAGGCTATGCACATCGACACAGACGAAGCAAACGCAGTTGCTTCCGCTCCCGGACAGACAGGCGTTATCGTTAAACTTTGAGCTGCAAATAAAAACAGTACATAACAGAACTGCCGCAGACCCCGTAAAGAGATCTGCGGCAGTTCTGTTTATTATGGGAATGGGAGGATAAAAGCAAGATCTTATCAGCGCTTGCAGGGCATTACTTTATTTCAAGTCTGCGTGTGGCAGGAATGACCTTGTCCTTTTTGGGCAGATTCAGGATAAGCACACCGTTCTTGTATTCCGCATCAATGTGTTCTGCGTCGATGTTGGAAATATCAAATGACCTGCTGTAAGCGCCGTAGGAACGTTCACGGCGGATGTACTTGCCTCCGTCGGACTTTTCTTCGTTGGTAACGCTGTTTTCGGCGGAAATGGTAAGTGTGTTTCCGTTGATGTCAATGTTGATGTCGTCCTTTTCAAAGCCGGGAAGCTCGGCTTCAACAACGTATCTGCCGTCTTCTTCCTTTATATCTGTTTTGCAGGACTCGGCAGGGAAGTGATTATTGAAGAAGTCCTTTTCAAAGTCATGGAATGCGTTAAAAAGGTTGTAGCTGTTTCTTTCAAAGGGTGTAAGTCCATACATATAAATTCCTCCTTGGGTCGGCATATGCCGCATTAAAGTTTTGTTGTTTTGTTTTTTCTTTTGGTTGAACTTTTTTACCGTTCCATCGGTATCATCCTCTTTTCTCTTTCAACAGCTATATAATAAAGCTGCAATATGAGTGTTTTATGAGCTGTTTGTGAAAAATAGATGAAAATTAGCACTCTCTCAGTTAGATTGCTAACAAACAACCATCGAGAGTGCTAAAGTATTGCCATAAAACGCAGGTAACCTGCAAAAACACGGTGGTCAGATGCGTTGACAGGCAATAAAATGGGATGATATAATATTTATGTCATGGCAGCCGTTCATTCTCATCAAATATATCGCCTGTCAAGCTGTAGATGTTTTCCAAAGGAATCTTCGTTCCGTCCTGCAATACAAGTTTTCTCTCTCCATCGTCAAGCCACTTGAAATTGCCTGTTACAGTCACATACGCTCCCCCACTTTTCCTTTCATCGGGTACAAAGTATTCTACCGTTATTTCGGGGTATTTGTATTCCCACCGTGAGAGTATCTGCATACGTTCATTGAGAACAGCAATAGTGTCCTCGTCACGTTCCAAACGGCTGTCGGTCAATCGTGCAGCTTCGGACACCTCAGAGTCATATCCCGTTAATGCCGCAAAGGGAGAAAACTGTGCCGCACGATCTGTCATTGACATTGGCTTATGCCTCTTCGATACAGGACGGGGAAGATCAATTATATTGTCGTATTTGTGTTCGCCGTAATACAAAATAATCCCTCCTACGCCTTGTGTCCGCCCACCTGTCCATTGCGTTCAACGGTAGTTGCACCCTCCTCAAAGTTCATACCTTTGAGGATAGCGTTTTTGCCGTATTTCTTCTTTATTCCAAGAAGTGCTTTCTGCATATTTTTCTCACGTTCAAGCTTACGTTCTTCTTTCTCTTTTCTGCATTTCTCTGCTTCAAAGTCCGTAAAGAAGTCAAGCTGCACAGCCGTTTCCTCGGTAACGCTGTTTTCGGGAACAACGTGATTTGCCACTACATACATTCTTCGGACAAGCAGATTATTATCAACTATCCTGTTATACAGCTCGGTCACTTTCTCCATAATTATCTTTGTGGAAGAAGTCTGCCGTCCGAGATTGATTGAGCCATGTGCCGATTTTGGTATCTTTCTGCCGTATTGGTCACTTGTATATACTCCGTCATAGTTTCCCGTTCCAAGCATATCATATCCCACAGTAAGCACCATTTGGTCTGTAACAAGTCCCTTATCCACAAGGTCAAGCACAAGCAGATCGGTCATTTCCCGTACAACAAGCCTGCCCTTTTCAAAATCATAGGGGTGCTGCAAGACCTGTCCCGAACTGATACTGTTGCTCTGGGGTTTATATGCCTTTATGTCTGCAATGGTGCAAGGCTCATATCCCCAAGCGTGGTCAATAAGCAGCTCCGCATTTATGCCGAACATTTTATACAGCGTTTCTTCATTCAGAATAGATTGTTCCGCTATATCACCCATTGTGAAAATTCGTCTTTCCTCCAGCTTTTTGGCATAACCTTTACCCACACGCCAGAAGTCCGTAAGCGGTCGGTGAGCCCAAAGCTGCCTGCGGTAGGACATTTCATCAAGCTCTGCAATACGCACTCCGTCCTTATCGGCAGGCATTTTCTTTGCAACAATATCCATTGCCACTTTGCAAAGGTACATATTTGTTCCTATCCCGGCCGTTGCGGTTATTCCCGTGCTTCTGAGAACATCTTTTATCATCGTGATTGCAAGCTCACGGGCAGTCATTTTGTATGTTTTCAGATATGCTGTTACGTCAATGAAAACCTCATCTATGGAGTAAACGTGTATATCTTCGGGAGCAATATATTTCAGATATATCTGATAAATTTTCGTGCTGACCTCCATATAATGCGCCATCTGAGGCGGTGCAACGATATAGTCAATTTCAAGGGCAGGATCGCTTTGCAGTTCGGGAAGATCATGTGATTTCCCGGTAAATGTTCGGTTGGTTGCTTTAAACTGCCTTTGCCTGTTTGCGTTTGAAACAGCTTGTATAACTTCAAAAAGCCGAGGTCTGCCGGGTATGCCAAAGGATTTAAGTGCAGGAGAAACAGCAAGGCAGATCGTCTTTTCTGTACGGCTCTCGTCTGCTACAACAAGATTGGTAGTAAGTGGGTCAAGTCCTCTTTCCACGCACTCAACAGAAGCATAGAATGATTTTAAGTCTATTGCTATATACATTCTGTTCTCCAAAGCTATCCCTCCTGCCCTTTTTCTTTTATTATATCACAATCGGGATTTTCTATCAATACAAAATCGAACATTTTTTCGATTTTTTTAAAACAGCGTGTATAAGCTATGGTATTAAAATGCAGCCGGAGAGCAGTTTATACAGTATGAACTTCAGCCTGACACAAGAATAGAAAAGGAAACAAATGGTTATTAGTATAAAATTACAATACTGCGAAAACAATACTTCTTTCGTCAAAGCATTCCGCAAAGCCCAAAATAACGTTTGACGAACACTCCCGTAACCCGATAAAAGCATTTGGCGAAACCAACAATTAACGCAGAGCCATTTTGTACAAATGTTATAATTATTGCCTATTGAAAAAAGCCTAATGTTATGATATGCTAATTACGGGAAGTGATAAACACATAACAAATCGGGAGAATAAAATGTCAATAGAATTAAAAAACAAAACCAAAAGAGCCATACAGTATTTCTGTGGTATAATACTGTTCTTTATTTTTCAGTTCGGAACTGCTTTTTTAGACAAATTGGATCTTTCACATTTCAGCGGTATATGCTCGGCGTTCCAATACGCCAGTTGTCTTTTTCTTGTACGGACAAATAATAAAAAGGGTATAATTACTTCTATTATATTGCTCTCAATATCGGCGCTTAACCTGATAAGAATAATCGTCTCATTAGGAGCAAACGTTGCTATGTCGGGACTTTTCAATCAGATCTTCTATATTATTACAATCATCTGGCTGGGTGTTATTTTCGCAAAACAGGAAAAGGCGGCAGTTACCGATATGCTTACAGGGCTGCTGAATCGGCGTGGACTTTATAAAAAGCTTAAGGATTCAATAGAGGACAACAAACCCTTCTTCCTGATAGATATTGAATTAGGCAATTTCAAGCTTCTCAATGACAGCTTCGGTACCGTTTATGGCGATAGGCTGTTAAAGAAAACAACGGAACGTATCAATTCCTTCATTGGCAACAGAGGAATAGCTTCACGTAAGGGTGGAGCGGAATTTGTTGTTATCCTCAAAGATACACACAATGCAGAAGAGGACGCAAATAACCTTCTTGACATTATCCGTGAAAAAATCTCTCTTTCCCTCGATGGTGATTATCTTGATTGCTATGTAACTGCATTTGCGGGCATTGTCTCCTTCCCTGCTGACAGCGATAATTACGAAAATCTATTAAAATATGCGGATATGGCAATGGTTGAGGCTCTCCGCTCCAACTCCACTGCCGTCTGCCCTTTTAGACCGGAAATGGAAAAGAGCATTAAGCGGCATGCAGAGCTTGAACATCTTATTAAGGAAGGAATTGAGAAAAATTACTTCTATTTGGTTTATCAGCCCCAGTATATTCTTCGCGGAAAGAAGCTGCGAGGATTTGAAACCCTTATAAGAATGAAGCTGCCCGACGGTACCATTGTAAGCCCCGGAGAATTCATTCCTGTTGCAGAAATGAGCGAGCAGATCATCTACATAGACGATTATGTTATCAAAAGGGCTATGAACGAATACAAGGATATAGTTCTTAACCATAATCGGAATTTGATCGTTTCAGTAAATGTATCGGCGAAGAATATTGCCTCTGCAGGCTTTCCCGAGAAGGTTAAGAGATTTCTTGAAGAAACGGGATTTCCTGCAGGAAATCTTGAAATTGAGATTACCGAATACTGTATGGTCAGCTCTTTTAACACAACTATCGAGAGTATCAAGGTTTTGCGATCCATTGGCGTTCAGTTTGCTCTCGATGACTTCGGAACAGGCTATACCTCACTAAATTACCTTTCACAGTTGCCTGTTAACCTGCTTAAAATCGATAAAAGCCTTATCAACGATATTGAAAATGACGATCAGAAATGCGAGTTTGTTAATGCCGTAATATCAATGGGACATCTTATGGACTGTGAAGTAATCTCCGAGGGTGTCGAAAATGAACAGCAGCTAAAAAAACTGGACGAAAACAATTGCGATTTCATTCAGGGCTTTGTATGGAGCAAGCCATTGGACTACGAAATCGCAAAAGCCCTTTCATTAACAGAATAAAGTATAACGAAAAGGGGCTGTTGCACGTTAATTATAAAATTGCGTATTTTTGTGCATTTATCTTTTAGGGGCGGCTATCAGCCGCCTGTTTTTTTATAAATTTATTAACGTGCAACAGCCACTTTTTGCCTGCAAACACTTTATACTTATACTAATAACCATTTGTTCTATGGATAAAGACGGTGGATAGAATACGACCAATCAGGTAAACTTGTTTACCTTGAAGACGACCGCAGGCAGGCCGGTCTGTCGGTCAGCCCCTCTGTCACTTCGTAACACCTCCCCTCACAGTGGGAGATCACGCCTGTCAAGGGAGTTTGACACAGAGTGGGCGTATTATAGCCGCCGTATTTTATCCATAGGTTAAATGGTTATTAGTATTAAACGCAAAAAAGCCGCCGGAAAAGCTCCGACGGCATATCGACAGTATTACAAGCGCGCAAAGTCAGCGCAGCATTGATCCGAAAGGACAGGCTTCTCTTTTTCTGTATAAAATTTTTATCGCAATATTCTTTACAAATCTCATTGTGAAGCCTCCTTTCAAAAAAATCGTATTTGCATTATAGCATAGAAATATTTTCTTGTCAATACTATACATTGTGTGCATATTGTTAATTTATATCGTAGGGAATATTAACAGCAAAAAGTATAGGCAAATTCCGATCAATTTGCTGTAAGGACTGTCAAAATCATTTTCAGCCTTTGCAGCGGCGGATCAGATACTGCTTTATCGTCACCATCTTAACAACCGCCCACTGTTTTTACTCCGTCTTTAATTTGAACTCTGACACAAGTGCATCCAGTATCTGAGCCTGTCCGGAAAGTTCTTCCGAAGCTGCCGCAGACTGTTCCGCAGTAGCAGAGTTTGTCTGAACTACACAGGAAATTTGCTCCACGCCAACGGTGACCTGAGTGATAGAATCCGCAGCTTCCTTGGATGCCTTGGATATCTTGTCGTTTATCACTGCAACCTGTCCTGCCGCATCGGAAACCTGATTCATCATGTCCGATACATTTCCCACAAGCTCGCTTCCGTGGTTGATCGCCTGAACTGTTCCTTCGATGCGTTTTGTGGTGGTCTGAGCCGCTTCCGCAGATTTTGCGGCAAGGTTTCTAACTTCGTCAGCAACAACTGCGAAGCCCTTTCCGGCTTCACCTGCTCTTGCCGCTTCCACTGCAGCGTTAAGCGCAAGGATGTTGGTCTGGAATGCGATATCTTCAATAGCCTTGATGATGTTCTTGATCTCTTCAGAGGAATTGCTTATCTCCGTCATAGCGGTAACAAGGCTCTCCATCTTCTGATTTGCTTCCATCATCCTGCTGCCTGCTTTTCCGGTCATCAGGCTGGCTTCTTCTGCGTCCTTTGCATTGAGGTTTATCATCTCTGAGATGGACATGATAGTAGCCGACAGCTCCTCGATAGAGGAAGCCTGCTCGGTCGCACCCTGTGAAAGCGCCTGCGCACCCGCAGAAACCTGATCTGCGCCGCTGTAAACCTGAGCCGCTGATACATTTATCTGCCGCAAAGTATCGCTGAGACGTGCTGTTATTATTTCCACGGAATCTCTCAGCTTGTGGAAATCTCCAACATATATATCGTCGCCGGAATCAGAATTAAGGTTGAAATTTCCGTTCGCCATGCTTGTCAGATTAACGTCCATATCTCCAATGATCTTGTTAAAATCATCTATAAGATACTGAGTTCCTTCAGCAAGCTTACCGATCTCGTCCTTGGACTTGACCTCGGGGACCGGGCTTGTAAGATCACCATGAGCCAGCTTTGTAAGACGTTCGGTGCAGGCTTTTATAGGATCGCCGATCTGCTTTCCGATCAATGTCGCAATGAAAATTGAAATTACAGCTGCAGCGGCCATAATGATAATCGTAATTATTATAGTGAGATATGTGTCACTGAGGAAGTCATTTGAAGGAGCGTATACTGCAACAGACCAGCCGTCTGTGCCGCTTATTGGAGCAAAACCGATGAATTTTCTCACTCCGTTGAGAGTATAATCACAGAAACCTGTTTCGCCATTTCTCATTTTAACATGTGCAGCGGCGAGAGTCGCATAGCCTACCTGACCTGAGTTATCCGCAGCGGCAAGAGCTTCAATATTTTCACCGCCTCTTACAACTTCGGAATCAACGTCCGCAATGGTGTTGCCATTCTTATCTATCATGTAAGCAGCACTGTTGTCGCTGAACTTTATCCCTCTCATGATGTCGTTAAGTAACTCTTCATCGGGAACAAAGAAAACGCAGCCTACTATGGCAGAGCCTTCAATTCCGTTGTCCCAAATAGGTGCGGCAATATAAGTCGTCAGCTTACCGGTTTTCGGAGAAACAGTGGGTGCGGAGAAATATGTATTTCCATTCATTGCTTCTGTAAAGAATATACAGTCAGAATAATCCTCGCCGTCAAAGATACCTTTTCCGTCAGCATCGACGATAGCGCACGACGCAAAACCGTTTTCCTCAACTTTTGCATTGAGCGTTTCTTCTTTTAATTCGTTGCTGACATCCGGATTTGAAAGCAGCGGATTGCAGCCGGCATCTTTTGCGATATTTTTATACGTCTGGATCTCCCACCGGATATGATTTGCGCAGAGAACAGCCATTTCCTCCATACTTGTTTCAGTCGATCTGACTGCGGTGTTGTAATTCAGCTTCATAGCAACACATCCGCATATCAGAAGCGGCAGCAGTACCATTATTAGCATTACAACAATAATGTGCTTTTTGATGGGCATATTTGATAAGAAAGTCATACACATTACTCCTTTTTTCGACTTGATGTGAGGTAATCAGAGAAACTCCGACTAAATAAATTCAACTTATACTAATAACCATTTGTTTTATGAATAAATAATTATTAATATTATACATTCATTATAGTATTAAATTGTTAAAAAGTCAACACCATTCGAATCATTTTATACATCATTGTGTTCAATTTCAACAATAATTTACAAAAAGCACTGATCAGAATATCGTAAATATTGATTTTTTGAACCTCCAGCAACAAGGTACTATAAAAATTCATCCAATACAAAAACTGCCGTAAAAAACGTTCAGCGGAACAGCTGATCTACAGTATTCTTTGAGGAAGAATTGATCAGCGTTTCCTTAATACTAAAGATACATCATTCGACAGATTATATAAAAATTTCTTTACAAAAAAACAATACTATAGTATAATCATAATAGAACAATACAGAAAGGAGCTACCTATGAAAACGAATGATCTGCCCGAGGAAAACCTTCGCCGCTGCAACAAGCTGTTGAGAAATACGCAGTGGTTTATGGCATTCAGCATTTTTTTCATTGAGATCATAACGAATACTGTACTCTATAAAACCGGTGACCCAAGATATACCGATGACAATGTGGGGTATATGTTTTTTCGTTATCTTGTCGTAACAACGATAATTAATTTCAGTGCGCTTTTTTTGAGCAGAATTGCAATAAAGCTGTTCAAGCTGAACATTTACACCGAAAGGTACGCACTAATGGCAGGACTTATGACAATAATGACCGATGTGTGCTTCTCACATTACGACTTTTTCATTGTGTTCTGCTCGTTCATTGCGCCGATAATAATTGCCGCACTTTACGAAAACCGCCGTTTTTTCATCGCTGTGAGCATATTCAGCTATGCAGGAATGGCGCCCGGACTGATTGCAAAGCTGCTTGACCCGAATTTCGGACTTTCGGCGATACCGGAAACCGTGCTTACGGTGCTGATAATTGCGTCATTTTGCATACTCGGCTGGTTCACCACAAAATACCTTTCAAATCGCAGCGCAGCGCTTGCCTATGCCATTGAGGAAGCGGAGGCTGCGAACAGCTCAAAGAGCAACTTCCTTGCGAATATGAGTCACGAGATCCGCACGCCGATGAATGCGATCGTAGGAATGACCGAGCTTATTCTGCGTGAGCATGACATCAGCGAAAGTGTGCAGGAAAACTGCTTCAACATACAAAATTCAGGTCGGAGCCTGCTGTCGATAATCAACGACATTTTGGATTTCTCGAAAATCGAGTCGGGAAAAATGGAGCTTATCGAGGAGAATTTCAACATTGCTTCAACACTCAACGATGTGATAAATATGGCGATAACACGAAAGGGCGACAAAAAGCTGGAGATCATCGTTCACGCCGACCCCGAAATCCCATGTGGACTTATCGGCGATGAGATCCGCATACGTCAGGTTATCATAAACCTCGTCACAAATGCTATCAAGTACACGCACGAGGGATGCGTTTCGATAAGAGTTTCGCAAACGAAGCAAAAATATGGGATAAATCTCTCGGTTTCGGTTTCGGACACGGGTATCGGCATCACAGAGCAAAATCTTGAGAAGCTGTTTTCAAGTTTCCAGCAGGTTGACACAAAGAAAAACCGTGCTGTTGAGGGAACCGGCTTGGGTCTTGCAATATCAAAGAAGCTGATAACGCAGATGGGCGGATTCATAGACGTAACGAGCGAATACGGAAAGGGCTCGGAATTTCGGTTTGTAATACCGCTTAAAGTTAGTGACGCAAAGCCGTTTGTGACAATCACAGGCGCAGACAAGATCCACGCAGCAGGCTATATTGATTTCAAAAAATACTCGCACCCGAAAATCGCCGAAGAGTACCGTTTGCTCATCAGCGAGCTGGCGAAAACGCTGCACACGGACATCAAGGTATACGAAACGATGGACCAGCTGAAGGAAGCGGCGAAACAAAACAAGTTCACGCACTTTTTCACACCGCGCGAGCACTACATCGAACATTCGGATTTCTTTTTGAGCCAAGCAAAAAAGGCCGAGGTAGTTGTCGTACAGGATAGATTGAATGCGATCGAGATGCCCAATGGTGTGAAATGTATGTACAAGCCGTTTTACATATTGTCGGTGGGTGCGATTTTCAACCATGAAAGCGTTGTGACAAATCTTGGTGAGCGGAGGACACCGACAACGCATTTCTCAGCATCGAAAGCACGCATACTCATAGTCGATGACAACCCCATAAACCTGAAAGTTGCCGTTGGACTTATGCGGCCTTATCATATGCAGGTAATAACCGCCGACAGCGCAAAAGCGGCGTTTTCACTGCTGCGCTCGAAGGATTTTCACCTTGTCTTTATGGATCATATGATGCCTGAGATCGACGGCGTTGAGGCAACGCAGATCATACGTGCAACAGATGGCGATTATTACAAGAATCTGCCGATAATCGCACTTACGGCAAATGCGGTGAGCGGTGCACGTGAAACGTTTCTGGAAGCAGGAATGAACGACTTTATCGCAAAGCCGATCGAGCTGTCGGCACTTGACAGAGTGTTGAGAACATGGCTGCCTAAGGAACTGATAAAAGCGCCGACCGAGGACAAGTTCAACGCCGACGACAAGCGCAAAACCGCTCCGCAGCCCGATAAAACAACTGCGCTTTTTGATGCGGAAACGGGAATTTTCTACACGGGCGGCGACGAGGAAGCGTACCTGGAGATCCTTGAAATATACGTTAATAAAGCCAAAGAAAAGCAAAATTACATACAAATGCTGTTTGAGGAAAAATCCTGGAAAAACTATGTTATCGAGGTACACGCACTGAAAAGCACATCTCTTACCATCGGCTCAAAACCTCTCTCCGAGCTTGCGAAGGAGCTTGAACTTGCAGGAAAAAACGAGAACTACAGGCTGATCGAAGAAAAACACTCGGCGATGATCGAGCTTTACGAAAAGGTGGCGCAAATCGGAGGCGAATACATTGCGCAGAAAAAGCCCACGCCCACAAAAACAGACGCTCTGCAGGAAAAGCTGACGGAAATATCGATTGATGAGGTCGAGAGTTTTATTCGTGAGATCAGATCGGCTTGCGAGAATTATGATGCTGACGCAGCGATTGAAGTATGCAAAAAAATCTACGGAAAAAGCTGCGGTGGAATTGACCTTAAGCCCCTGTTCAACGCAGTTGAGGAGTTTGTGGAGGACTTCGAATACGAAGAAGCGGAACGACAAATCGAAAAAATTCTTGAGAACTTGAAAGGCGGTACGGTAAATGGCTGAACAAAAGGTGAAAATTGTTGCGGAGTGCGTGTGTGACCTGCCGACGAATTGGCTGAAAGCACACAATGTGGACATCGTATATTTTACGATCGAGACAGATCGCGGCGTGTTTTTCGACACACGTGAAATCACCTCCGACAACGTCATTTCATATATGCTGGCGGACGGCAAAAAAGCACATTCCTCCGCACCCGAGCCGTATGTTTACAAGGATGCTTTCGAGAAAAATCTCACGGAATATGACGAGGTGATTTTAGTTGCGATCAGCAGCGGAATCAGTCTTTCCTGTGAAAATGCGGCTAAAGCTGTCGAACAGCTTGGCGAAAACAGCAAACACGTGCACGTTTTTGATTCGGGGCATCTGTCGTCGGGACTTGGGCACCTCGTGATAAAGGCAGCGCAAATGGCTGAAAACGGACACTCGGCAAGTGAAATCCTCGCAGCTCTCGAAGCACTAAAAAATAAGGTTTCGACGAGCTTTATTGCCGAAAGCGTGGATTATTTGTATAGGAACGGCAAGGTTTCCGAGAAGGTGAAAAAAATTTGCACGGCGTTCAACATTCACCCGATACTGGTGATGAAAAACGGCGTGCTAACGCTGAAATCGGTGACGCGCGGCGACTACCGAAAAGCGTGCAAACGTTACATAAGAAAGACGCTGTCAAACACAAAGTCGATTGAGAAGAACACGGCTTTCATCACGCAGGCAGGCTGTAACACAAAGATGATCGAGCAGATAAAAGCCGAGGTTTCAAAGAACTGCGATTTTGAAAATCTGATCGTGACAAAGGCTTCGGCGACCGTTTCGAGCAATTGTGGGCCGAATTCCTTTGGGGTAATTTTTATCGAGAAGTAAAGCAAAGCCGTTTTATGAATATAATACTAATAACCATTTAACCTATGGATAAAATACGGCGGATAGAATACGCTCACTCTGCGTCAAACTCCTTTGACAGGCGGCCTGCCTGCGGTCGTCTTCAAGGTAAACAAGTTTACCTGATTGGACGTATTCTATCCGCCGCTTTCATCCATAGAACAAATGGTTATTAGGAAAAAGCTGATTAAAGCGCAGCGTTCGTTTCAACCTTTTGAGAAATGTACGAGTTTCATTCTTTGAGGACATTTTGAAAAACGGCTGAAACGTATTAATCAGCGTTTCCTTAGTATAAGGAACCACCGATCAATGCGAAGCAATAGTTTTACCGTTTCGAAGAATATATAAAAACCCGTCACTGAGTGTATGACGAGAAACGGCAGATACTATTTAATCAGCCTATTTTGCCAAAAAATGCTAAACGCCAGCTAAATTAAGTCAAAAATAACAAAAAACTCTTGTTTTTTTTACTGATACATGGTATAATGTAATAAAAAATTTAAATAGTACAATACTCATAGATTATGATATTCATTTTAAACATATTTAAGGCGGCGCAAAAAGCTCTTCTGACAGCTTTGTAAACCCGGTGACAGGCTTTATACAGCGCTTCCTTAGCATTATGACTTAAAAGAAGGTGTGCTATGAAAGACATAAAACTGACAGATTTGATACCGCCTAATATTTTACAGCAATTTCAGGACGGCTTCTCCAAATTTACCGGAATGGCAGCTCTGATCACCGATGAAAACGGTATTCCTGTTACCGTGGGAAGCGGATTTACGGACTTTTGCACCAACCTTACAAGAAAATCAGAAAAAGGCTGCAAGCGCTGCGAGGAATGTGACAAAAGCGGCGCTCTGCAGACGCTGCGCAACGGAAAGCCTGCCGTTTACCGCTGCCATGCAGGCCTGGTGGATTTTGCCTCCCCTATTATTGTGGATGACAGATTTATCGGAAGCGTTATCGGTGGACAAGTCCGCACCTCTCCCATTGACAGAGAGCAGATGACGGCTATTGCCAAGGATCTGGATATAGACCCCGATATTTACATATCTTCTGCCGAAAAGACTTCTGTACTTGCCCCCGAAACCGTAGAAAAAGCTGCGGAATTTCTTTATGAGATAGCGAAGCTCCTCTCCGAAATGGCATATAACAACTACCTTGCGCTCAATCAAAGCCGCAAACTTGAACGGGCAGCCCGTTCGCAATCCGCTTATATAATGAATATGAGCCTTAATATGGAGAAAAACGTCAACGACTGGATGTCCATCGCCAAGGAAGCTGTCAGCAACGGCGACAGGAACGTTATGGAAAGCTCTATCAAAGAGCTGATAAACAAAAGCTCCGATGTTTATTCAATGGTAAGCGATACCGTGGACTATATACGCATGGCAGGTGGCGAGGTTGAGCTTAATGAAACAACATACGCTCCGAACGCTCTTCTCGCTCAGGTCGCCGACAGCATAAAGGACATCCTCCTGGAAAAAAATATTACACTTATTATAAAGATCGGCGGAAGCGTTCCGGAGTACCTGCTGGGAGATTCGCGAAAGATCGGTCAGATACTGAACAAGCTTCTCACAGGCTGCATCACATATTCCGAAAGCTCGGACATTTTCATAAACGCTTCATGCAGAAAAATATCCTATGCTTCAATGCTCGATATTGATATATCCTCCGTCGGACTGAATATCCCCTCCGATATAACTGACAGCATAAAGGCTTGCTTCCTTAATACATCGGCAGCAGACGCTATCGGCGGAGACGGAGAATCATATTTTGCACTATCCTTGATCACAGCGCTTACCAAACAGATGTCAGGCAGGGTCAAAGCAGGAAACGGCAGCAGCGGCGAACCTGCTTTCAGACTGAGTATTCCTCAGCTTGAGGTAAAGGGTTAAAGAGGGATGTAAAATGAGTTTTAATGCAGTTGAATATTCTAAAGCATTTGATAATTTTATAATCAAGGCAGAGAGAATTTCGGATTTTTTTGACCCCGCTATGTCGGACGCTCTTTCCGAAATATGCCGTGTGCTGAGAATAGCAAGGGTATCGGTAAAATTTTATGATACCCCACGGCATGACGAGCTTGGCGAAGGAAAGTCAATAGTATTTTTTTCCGATGGTGAAGCGGATGATGACCGTATTTTTACGGTGCGTGAAATCACAAACGGAGGAAGTATTGCAATATATACGATGATGCAGCGGAAAGGCGACGCCGATTGGGACGTTGAGGATCATACAAAACTCTTCACACTGGAAAAAGCACTGTTCGCATTTAACGGACGTTCAAGGATAATGCAAATGATCGACCGCCTTATTTTCTTCGACGAGGATATGGGTATCCCCAATCTCAGATTCTTTATGAAAACTATCGATCAGCTTATCGAATCGAGACAGATAGACGGGTACGGAGCCTGTTATTTCAATCTGAAGCGTTTCTCCGTAATAAACCAGAATATCGGACGCGAACGGGGAACTGTTGTAATGAAGAAGTATGTCTCACAGCTTCAGGAAAAGCTCTCGGACAATGAGTATGTCTGCCGTATCAGCGGCGATAACTTTGTCGTGCTATTTAAAAAGGAGAACCTTGATACAGTCAGTGCGCACCTCAGCGGCGTGGGCATAGTGTATAACGAAGATGACAATGAAAGGGTATTTGTTTCCGCTTATGCAGGATATTATATGATGTCCTCGGACTGTCATAATTCCTCCGATATAATGGATAGTCTTGGGATCGCAGTCAGCACCGCAAAAAATATACTTAAAGCCAATTTTGTTTTCTACGATGAAAAACTCAAACTCAACCGCAACGAGGTAAAAATGGTCGAAAGCGCATTTACCGATGCCATCGACAAAGAAGAATTCCATGTATATTATCAGCCGAAGGTAAATCTTAAAAACTACACCCTCCACGGCGCCGAAGCACTCTGCCGCTGGTTCAGAAACGGTGAAATGATACCTCCGTACAGGTTCATTCCTGCATTGGAGCAGAGCAAATCCATATGCGTTCTTGATTTTTATATGCTTGAACACACCTGCCGTGATATCCGCCGCTGGCTTGACGAGGGCAGACCTGTTGTAAAGGTCTCCGTAAATCTTTCACGCCGTCATCTTGGCGATATGGATCTGCTGGATCACATTATTTCCTGCATAGACAAATACAATGTACCCCATAAATACATAGAGATCGAGCTTACAGAAACCACCACTGACGTTAATTTTTTCGATCTGAAAAAAATCGTAGTCGGTCTGCACGAAGCAGGTATAAGCACCTCTATCGATGATTTCGGAATGGGTTATTCTTCGCTGAATCTTATAAAAGAGCTTCCCTGGGACGTACTCAAGATAGATAAAAGCTTTCTGCCGGACGAAAACGATTCTGACTCCCAGAAATACGTTATGCTTAAGCATATTATCGCACTTGCCCAGGACATCGGGCTCAAATGTATCGCAGAGGGCGTTGAATCCGCTGAACAGGTACGGCTGCTGAAAGAAAACAACTGCTTCTTTGCGCAGGGCTTCTACTTTGACAAGCCTATGCCCGTGGAGGACTTTGAAAAACGTCTGGACGAGCTGAAAACTCTTTGAAAGGTCTTATACTAATAACCATTTGTTCTATGGATAAAGGCAGTGGATAGAATACGACCAATCAAGGAAAACTCCCTTGACAGGCTGTCGCCTGTCAAGGGAGTTTTCCGCATGTTCAATTGTCAATGTGATCATTCTATAGACAAAGGTGACATATAGCCTTCAAAACTTTTTATACGGAGATACAAATATGAAAAAAATTAAACTTGTTGCATTGCCCTGCATATGCGCAGATGTTTTTGACGGAACAGATATTATCAGACCCGGCGGAGAAGCATTGAATTTTGCGGCTCACGCATCACAGTTCAACGATATAGACGTTACACTTCTTGGAATTGTCGGCAGGGATAAATACGCAGAAGCTGTGATGAGGTCAATTGACGGTCTTAACATCGACAAGAGTCATATCAGGATAGATGAACGGTATCCGACTGCAAACAACAGAACATATCTTACCAACCACGGCGACCGGTATTACAAAGAAGATTCGTGGGACGGCATGATACTTGACAATATAACACTGAATGATACGGAAATAAATATAATAGCAGCTGCCGATGTTGTTTTTATCCATTTCTGGGCGTCGTGCTTTGCGCAGGTCATTGAATTAAAGAAAAAGTATGGTTTCAAGCTTGCGGTAGATTTTGATGTTTACAGAGATTTCGATGATATGAAACGGTTTGCCCCTTTTGTAGACTTTTTTATGATAAGCGGTTCCGAAGAATTACTTCCCCACTTTGAAGAAATGTCAAACTGCTTTGACGGATTATTTAATATGTCCCTTGCAGAACAAGGAAGCGTTACTTATTGCAAAGGAAAAAAATATCGGGTATCGGCTGTAAAGGCTGAAAATATTGTTGATACTACCGGCTGCGGTGACAGCTATCACGCAGGCTTTGTCTGCTCATTTATGCTTGAAAAGGATATAATAAAGGCAATGAATACCGGCTCGGAAATTGCAGCCGAAACATTATCACATTATGGCGGCTTTTAATACTAATAACCATTTGTTCTATGGATAAAGACGGTGGATAGAATACGTCCAATCAAGGAAAGCGACCGCAGGCAGGCTTCCGCCTGTCAAGAGAGTTTGACGCAGAGTGGGCGTATTATAGCCGCCGTATTTTATCCATAGGTTAAATGGTTATTAGTATAAGGCTTATCCAATTATGACATGCCATAGTTTGCATAGGTGCTTATAGATAGCACGAATTCAGAAGAAAATAAAATATTACATCTCTATAATAGAACTATGTAAAGGAGAGATGTAATTATGGAAATAACAGCGATCAAAGAAAACAAGCTGAAAACTATCCTTATGTTTTCGGTTCCAAGTATTATAGCAATGCTTCTGCAGACGGTGATTACAATAACCGACGGTTATTTCACCGGGAACTATGTAGGTGAAAATGCGCTTGCGGCAATTAATCTGGGTTTGCCGATACTTTATTTTTACCTTGGCGTAGGACTGTGCGTAGGCGTTGGCGGTTCTGTGATATGCGGAAGGCTGCTTGGAGCAAAGGATAATAACAAGGGTTCCGAAGTGTTTTCGCAGACTATCGTTACAGCCTCGGTTATCTGCATATTAACATCGCTTGCTGTATTTCTGCTGTTCTCCCCTATCCTGAAAATATTAAGAGCAGACGGAGAGCTGTCCGTTTACTTCACGGAGTATTACAAGATAATGCTTTTCAATTACCCTCTGATGGTTATCGGAACTATACTCGGAATGTTTATCCGTGTGGACAGAAAACCCCAGGTGTGTATGCTTGTCAGTATTGTAAGCTGTATTCTGAATGTTGTCCTTGATTATATTTTAGTTGGAAAATTATCAATGGGCGTACAAGGGAGTGCCATAGCTTCGCTCGCAGTTCAGGCAATTGCAGTTTTTGTTCAGCTTTGTTATTTTTTAAAACTGTCAATAAGCATAAAGTTCAGACGTTTTAGCTTTGACAAGGCGGTGAACAAGGAAACTTTTTTCAACGGTTCATCGGAGTTTATCGGTGAAATGGCAAGTGCTATATCAATGTTTGCGTTTAACTATGTGCTGATGAAATATGTGGGAACAGAAGGTGTTGCCGCATTTACGATACTTGGGTTTGCAGTATACGGATACAGCATGATAGTGATAGGCTTCGGTCAGGGTATCACTTCACTTATAAGTATCTGCTGGGGTGCAAAGGAACAGAAAACTGCAATGGAGCTGCGCAGTATAACGAATAAAATATTGTTTGTTATAGGTGTGATATTTGCGGTATCTTTTTTCGTCTTGGGAAAAAGCTATGCAGGAATGTTCGGCTGCAGCGACATTGTTGCTGATATGGTTTCCGCAGGATTCAAAATTTACGCCGTTACATTTCTTGTTATGGGATATGATGTGATAAACTCCATGTATTGATGGTGGGAGGTATCGCCAAGAACTCAAAGATTGCAGGAGTAATTGCCAGCGCATTATATTTTCCAATGCTCATTTTCTCGGGTGCCACTCTTCCGTATGAGGTAATGCCCGGTGCAATGCAAAGAATAGTGTATGTTCTGCCCCTTACGCAGGGTATAAAGATACTGAAAATGCCGTACTCGGACTTCCTGTAGACAATGTGACGGGAGCAGTTATCATTATGCTGTTGATCACAGCGGTTTGCAGCATTGTAAGCGTGAAATTCTTTAAGTGGGAATAGGCGCTTGGCAAAATCAGGCTATATTTTATACTAATAACCATTTGTTCTATGGATAAAGACGGTGGATAGAATACGACCAATCAGGTAAACTTGTTTACCTTGAAGACGACCGCAGGCAGGCTGGTCTGTCGGTCAGCCCCTCTGTCACTTCGTGACACCTCCCCT
>JALEJQ010000014.1 GCA_022769565.1 Oscillospiraceae bacterium | reverse complement strand
GGTTTCTTCGGCATCAGGCACAGTCGTTGTTACTTCGGTAAGCTGTCCTTCGGTCACGGCTTCGGATAACGCTGTTGTTTCTTCCGTAAGCTGTTCTGTAAGGGTCTCCGTGACCTTTATATCCTCGCTCTTTGTGCAGGCGGAAAGCATAAGAACCGCCGCAAGCCCTGTGCATACTGCAATTTTTCTCATTTGTGATACCTCCCGATGTTTTGCTGACTTTATTATAAGTCAATATACGGGAGAATGTCAATCAATGTAACTGTATTTCAATAATGTTGTAATAATTGTAACCTATAAGAAAAAACGCTTTCGGTATATAATTCCACATTAAAATCTTGCCTTTGCGCCGGTAATGTCCTTTATCACTTCTCCTGCGATAATAAGTCCTGCCGCAGAGGGTACAAAGGCATTGCTTCCCGGCAGAGCACGGCGCTTGGAATCGGGGTTTTCCTCACGGCTGTCCTCCGCCGCATCTGCTGACGGTTCCACAGGCAGCTCCTTTGAGTAAACAACCTTGAGCCGCTTTATCCCACGGCGCTTTAATTCGTGCCGCATTACCTTTGCAAGAGGACACACAGAAGTCTTGTATATGTCCGTTACCTCAAATGCCGTTGGGTCAAGCTTGTTGCCTGCGCCCATTGAGCTTATTATAGGCGTTCCGCACCTTTGAGCGGCTTCGATAAGGCACAGCTTGCCCGTTACCGTGTCAATTGCGTCAACAATGTAGTCGTACCGGGTAAGATCAAACATATCCGCCGTTTCCGGTGTGTAGAAAATGCAGTGCTTCGTTACCTTGCACCGGGGATTTATATCAAGTATGCGCTGTTCCGCCGCATCCACCTTGTACATTCCAACGGTGGAGTGAAGGGCGATTATCTGCCTGTTAAGGTTGGTAAGGCACACCTTGTCATTGTCGATAATGTCAATTGCACCAACGCCGCTCCGCACAAGAGCCTCAACAACGTAGCCTCCCACGCCGCCTACACCGAACACCGCCACTCTGGACTTCTCCAGCTTTTCCATTGCTTCTCTGCCGAAAATTATTTCCGAGCGTGAAAACTGATTGAGCATTTTATAACTATTCCTTTCATTCTTCCTGTTCTTCTATTGCCCTTTTATTTCTCTTTGAGCATATGACCAGCACGATATTCGTCCCATATGCCACCAAAAGGAACGGCAGCGCCGGCATATAGTCCCAGTTACCGTCCCGTATGCCTAGATAAATATAGACAAGTATTATCAGCGTCAGACAGACAGGATATACCCATATAAGATAAGGCTTATTGAACTTTTCCGCAAGCAGCTCGTCCATAACGCCCTTTGAAGAGGTCTTTACAGCGTAATAAATGTACACTCCCATAAAAGCAGCAAGCGCCCCGTAGGAACATATAAGCACAAAAATATGCCCCGTTTCTATATATGCAAAAAACAATGCGAAGGACAGGATAAAGCAGAACCAGAACAGGAATTTGAAGCATCCGAAAGCTATCTTGTGGCTGTATGCCCTCTGCATTTCGTCAAGATTTCTGTCGCTGAAAAGGTCTGCCGAACCGCCGCCCCAGATAGGGTTGCCATTTTCATCGTGGGCAATGTTTAAATCGGGAACATTATTTGTTTTATTGCTCATTTTATTCGTCCTCCTTGTTCTGCTCGTCAAGCACCTTGAAATTCCGCTTGCCGCACCAACACCTTATAAATTGCAGTACCGCCGTAAGGGTGCAGACAACAGCTATAACAACGGATCTGCCGTCAAAGCAGCCCTTTATTATGCATACAACCACATTCAGCACCGCAGCGCCTATAAGCATAAAGCCTGTTATAAGTCCGCCCGTGGTGTTGGAGAAGCTGTGTATCGGATTAAGTACCCCGTGCTTTGAAGCGGTTATCTCAAAAACCGCCATTCCTATGAGCATTACCGTGTAATATGCAAGCACCGCATACAGGAAGGGCACGTTTATTTCCATAAAGTAAAGCGCAAGCAGCACTATCGTTACCGCCGCTATTGCGTAACACATAAGCCTGAAGCCTTTGAAGCCGATGTTTGCCATAATGAGCTTCTGCCGTTCATCAAGACCGTAATCGCTGAAAACGCCTGCGGAATTTCTTTCTCTCGTTTTATCTGCCATAATAACAAATCCTTTCATTCATTCCCCCAGAAAATCTCATCAAGAGTTTTTCCGAGTGCTTTGCATATGTCTATGCAAAGATTAAGTGTGGGGTTGTAATCTCCCTTTTCTATCGCATTTATAGTCTGCCTTGAAACGCCCACCGCCTCCGCAAGTGCCTGCTGTGACATATCCAGTGCCGCACGGGCGGATTTGAGCTTTAAATTCTTTGCCAAATCATATCGACCTTCTTTTTTACATTTTACAGCTGTATGGGAACGCTGATCGGACGTTCCGTTGTTATCATAATAACACTCGTTTTACAATTTGTCAAGTATATTTTACAAAAAGTCGTGAATTTTTTCTGACACATAAAATTCGGGGGTAATTCTGCTCAAAAAAACGGGGCGAAATTTTCTTTGACTTTTTGCTGTAATAATGTATAATAGAAGTATGGAAGTTCACATTAATATAAGGAGCTGATCTTATGAGCAAGCGTTATGAAAGACTTGAAAAATGTTATAAGTGCTTTAAGGAGAAAATCGACTTTACACCGGACGTTGCCCTTATTTTAGGCTCGGGTCTGGGGGATTACGCCGACAGTATCGAACAGGCGGCGGTGCTTGACTACAAGGACATCGAGGGCTTTCCCGTTTCAACGGTGGCAGGACACAAGGGACGTTTCGTTTTCGGCTACATTGGCGGCGTAAAGGTCGTTATCATGCAGGGCAGAGTGCACTATTATGAAGGCTATCCCATGGAGGACGTTGTTCTTCCCGTGCGCCTTATGAAGCTTATGGGCGCAAAGGTGCTTTTCCTTACCAATGCGGCTGGCGGCGTTAATTTCAACTACCACGCAGGTGATTTTATGCTTATTTCCGACCAAATCTGCATGGCTCCCTCTCCCCTTATCGGTGAAAACATTGACGAGCTTGGAGTGCGTTTCCCCGATATGAGCAATATTTACGACAAGGAGCTGCGCAGCGTTGTCCGTGATACCGCAAAGGCGCTGAATATCCCCTTGCAGGAGGGCGTGTACATCCAGCTTACAGGTCCCAACTATGAATCCCCCGCGGAAATAAGAATGGTGCGCACTTTGGGCGCTGATGCCGTGGGAATGTCCACCGCCTGTGAAGCCATTGCCGCAAACCACTGCGGACTTAAGACCGTTGGCATTTCCTGCATATCAAATCTTGCCTGCGGAATAACGGACAAGCCCCTTACCCACGCAGAGGTGCAGGAAACAGCAGACCGTGCAGCGCCACTGTTCAGGCAGCTTGTTACGGAATCGGTCATCAATCTTGCAAAGCATATAAAGTAGGAGGCTTTTTATGGAACAGAATATTTCTCAGACCCTCGGCGAACTGAAAAACGCTCTTTTCCGCAGCGCTGCGATAATGCTTGTTACCGCCGTTCTTGCAAAGCTATTCCTGCCCAAGCCCACAACGATAGTAATTGACGAAGGCATACCTGCGGAGCTTTATACCGTAGGCAAGAAGGACAATCCCAAAGCCGTGTATGTGACTACAAAAAAGCACAGGGTGAACGTTATTCCTGCGGTGCTCATGGCCGCTGCGGCTGCCGTTGTTGCCGCTGTAAAGAAGCAGTACGACAGCGATAACGGGATCATAAACTCAAAATGACCCGTTATTGACACTTTAACGTGAAATTTTAAAACGCTTACACCAAAACCGCATAAGGCTCAAACCCAGTCCTTATGCGGTTTTTGTCATATCTTGAAAGAATAATTTATCCGCAAGAAGCACACAATAAGTACGACTATTCGATTTTTGCGTAAAACCCCCTATATAACCTCGGAATATGCGATAATAAAAGTACTATATATAAATCTCGGCGGTAAAGCATAGCCGCTGCGGAAAACTGTCCGAGTTACTTAATATCCAAATGGGATTTAAAAACTCAGAAAGGAATGATAATAAATATGAAACTCAGAATAAGAATGATGCGTGAAGATAATGACCTCTATCAGAGAAATCTTGCAGAATTTCTTGGCTGCACTCAGCAGACTTACTCCAGATATGAAACCGGCGAACTTGAACCGTCTCTTATCATAATGGAAAAGCTGGCAAGATTCTATGATACAAGCATTGACTACCTCATGGGACTGACAGATGTACGTCAGGCAAACTGGAATTCAGAAAATCTTAATTCCGCTGCCGCTGCCGAATCTGCAGAGAGAAGACAGAAGGTTCTCAGCGCACCTAAGCTTAAAAGAGGAAGAAAACCTAAGGCAAAGCCTGATGGCGAGAATGTTTGATTTTAAAGCTGCCGCACCGCTTATGTGGGGCGGCTTTTTGCTATAATAATGCTAATTACTAATAACCATTTAACCTATGGATAAAATACGGCGGCTATAATACGCCCACTCTGCGTCAAACTCCCTTGACAGGCGTGATCTCCCCCTGTGAGGGGAGGTGTCACGAAGTGACAGAGGGGCTGACCGACATACCAGCC
>JALEJQ010000011.1 GCA_022769565.1 Oscillospiraceae bacterium | reverse complement strand
GGCTGGTCTGTCGGTCAGCCCCTCTGTCACTTCGTGACACCTCCCCTCACAGGGGGAGATCACGCCTGTCAAGGGAGCTTGACGCAGAATGGGCGTATTATAGACGTCGGATTTGTCCATAGGTTAATTGGTTATTAGTATAATGTCTTATGGGCACAATTGGAATAGAACAATCGATTTTGCAGGCAAAACAAATACAGATAATGACCTACTATCCGTTGACGAAACGTGTAAAACGTGATATAAAATTTTTGGGGTGTGTTTCATTCGATTTTTCCGAAAGTGGCTTTTTTTATGATAGATTTGTTCGTTCTCTTCTTGACTATATTTATAGTTAGGATTATAATGGAATAAATCGGGTAGCTAAACTGCCCGATATATCGTAATAAGTGGGTGAGATATTAAATGGAAAGAGAACAATACTGCTTTAAAAAGTTAGACGAAAGCGCAATTTCTATTATCAAAGAATTATTTGTCAGTGTTTTTTCAAATGAGCCATGGAACGATGATTGCGTCCAATCATCGTACAAATACAGATAATGACCTACTATCCGTTGATGAAACGTGTAAAACGTGATATAGAAATTCTATAATTTTTGGGGTGATTTCAATCGGTTTTTTCCTAAATGGGCGTATTTGTTATGATAGATCTCTTCGTTCTCCTCTTGATTATATTTATAGTTGGGGGTATAATGGAATAAATTGGGTAGAAAACTGCTCGACAATCGGAATATGTGGAGGATTGTATGACAATTGAAAAAGTAAGATGTGATGGATTTTCAGAAATTAATCTGGATGCTTTTAACCGTCAACAGGAGATTACAAGAATATATGTCAGAAAAGACGAGAAGTATGTTCTTGAAGAACAGTGTGGTATGATGGATTGGAGTATAGATAAAAAAAGAGAAGTCGCTCTTGACCTTGTCGATAGTAACTATATTTCCTATCTTGCACTTGAGGAAGGTAGAATTGTTGGCTTTATGAGTCTTGTGAAGGAATTGATATCCGAACGGATGATTCTTGATTTGATTCAAGTTGACAAGAATTATCGTGGTCAAGGAATTGGTCGCATATTATGGGAAAAAGCGGTGGAAGAAGCACGCCTAAATGGAGCAAGAGAGTTGTATGTTTCTGCCTGTCCATCAGAAGAAACAATCAATTTTTATAGAGCTATGGGAGCAGATGTTACTGATAATCCAATTCTATCCATCGCAAATGATGAACCAGATGACCTTCAGCTTGTTTATTCACTTGTGTAAATTCCCATTTGTAGAGCAGACATAATAATTCTACTTTCAACTTTCCAAATTCCACATTGAAACAAGCACCCCTGCTTTCGGCGATGAAAACAGGGGTGCTTTGCTTTATAGATCCAATTATACCATAGCCTTTTTAATAGCCGCCATAAGTTCGTCATAGGTTTCATATGCGGGCAGATCGGGGTTATCGGCTTTTATCTTGTCCGTGCTCTTGAACAGGAAGCCTGCCTTGCTTGCTCTTATCATGCCAAGGTCGTTATGGCTGTCGCCGCTTGCGATGGTTTCATAACCGATAGACTGGAGAGCCTTTACGGTTGTGAGCTTGGACTGCTCGCAGCGCATTTTAAAGCCTGTTATCTCGCCGTTTTCAGCCACTTCAAGAGAGTTGCAGAAGATAGTGGGCCAGCCCAGCTTCTTCATAAGAGGGCTTGCAAACTGTGTGAAGGTATCGCTGATAATGATGACCTGACAGATAGAACGAAGCTCGTCAAGGAATTCCTTTGCGCCGGGCATGGGGTCTATCTTTGCGATAGTTTCCTGAATTTCTTTAAGACCGAGACCATGTTCCTTTAAGATGCCCAGACGCCAGTTCATCAGCTTGTCATAATCAGGTTCATCTCTGGTAGTTCTTTTCAGCTCGGGGATGCCGCTTGCTTCTGCGAAAGCTATCCAGATTTCGGGAACGAGAACGCCCTCAAGGTCAAGACAGGTAATGTACATTTTATTTTCCTCCGTTATCCATAACATTACACCTTCTTCGGCATAAAATGTTACATATTTTTCTTTTACAAGTATATCATTTTATCATGATTTAGTCAACAGAAATGCAGGGAAAATTTTATCTGTGTTTTTTTTGCCTTTATGCGGAAATAATAACAAACGCAGGAAGCGGCTATAGTGTACCGTAAAAGTATAAGTTTGCTATTGACATTCGGGCTTACAGATGTTAAAATGTTTATGTACTAAAACAAGGAAAAGTTTTGCAGTTTTCCGTATTGGGGAGAGAAATTATCAATGCTCAGACTTGAAAACATTACCTACGGCGTTGAAGGCGAAAACGGCGGCAGGGAAATTATAAAGGGACTTGACCTTACCGTCCCTGACGGCACATTTCTTGCGGTAACGGGTCCCAACGGCGGCGGAAAATCCACCACCGCAAAGCTCATTATGGGTATAGAAAAGCCCTCGGGCGGCAGGATATTTTTTGACGAAAAAGACATTACCGAAGCAAGCATAACCGACAGGGCGAAAATGGGCATAGGCTTCGCTTTTCAGCAGCCTGTGCGCTTCAAGGGAATACGCATAATCGACCTGCTGAGAATTGCCGCAGGGCGTGACCTTTCCGTGTCGGAGGCCTGCGTTTATCTGTCGGAGGTAGGTCTTTGCGCAAAGGATTATATCGACCGTGAAGTGAATTCCAGCCTTTCCGGCGGCGAGATAAAGCGTATCGAGATAGCAGGCGTTGCCGCAAAAAATTCAAAGCTGTCCGTTTTTGACGAGCCGGAAGCAGGTATTGACATCTGGAGCTTCTCGAATCTTATCAAGGTGTTTGAACGTATGCACGAGGATAAGAACAAGACCATAATCGTTATTTCACATCAGGAGCGTATCCTTAACATTGCCGATGAGATAGCCGTTATTGCAGACGGAAAGATCCTTCTTCACGGCAAAAGAGACGAGGTGCTGCCGCAGATAAAGGGCACACCCTCCGTTGCAAATATCTGTCGGGGCGCAGCCGTTTAAACGCCCGGAAAGGAACAGTCACAGCCATGATAGACGAGATACAGAAAAAAATACTCTCCGAGGTAGCCGACCTTCATTCGGTGCCTGAGGGAGCTTATAATATAAGGGCAAACGGCAAGTCCGCCGACCGCAAGACCACCGCAAACATCGATATTATAACAAAAGAGGACAAGTCGGGCATAGACATACGCATAAAGCCGGGAACTGTTCGTGAAAGCATCCATATCCCCGTTGTTATAAGCGAAAGCGGTCTCAGCGAGGTCGTTTACAACGATTTTTATATAGGCGAGGATTCAGATGTTGTGATAATCGCAGGCTGCGGCATACACAACTGCGGAAAGCAGGATTCTCAGCACGACGGCGTTCACCGCTTCTTTGTGGGCAAAAATGCCAAGGTGAAATACGTTGAAAAGCACTACGGCGAGGGCGACGGCGAGGGAAAGCGCATACTTAACCCAGTTACCGAGGTCTATATGGAAGAAAACAGCTATATGGAAATGGATATGGTGCAGATAAAGGGTGTGGACTCCACCAAGCGCACCAACACGGCAAGGCTTGAAGCAGGCGCAAAGCTTATCGTAAAGGAACGCCTTATGACCCACGGCAGCCAGTACGCCGAAAGCTCCTATGACGTTGAGCTTAACGGGGATAACTCCGCAGCAGACGTTGTTTCACGCTCCGTTGCAAAGAACGATTCGGTGCAGATATTCAACTCCAGGCTCATAGGCAACGCAAAGTGCAGCGGTCACACCGAGTGCGATGCAATTATTATGGACAATGCAAGGATAAAGGCTATACCTGCTCTTGACGCAAACTGCACGGACGCAGCGCTTATCCACGAAGCGGCAATAGGCAAGATCGCAGGTGAGCAGATAATCAAGCTCATGACCCTCGGACTTACCGAAAGCGAAGCAGAAAGCCGCATAGTAAACGGTTTTCTTCAGTAAATCTAAGGCAACACCGCACAATTAACAGCTGCCGCTTTTGCCGCACATCTGCGCCCGAACCAAGAGTTCGGGATGTATATATTTCCGTCATATTGCACCAAAACTCCAAGGCAAACGATATTAATGCGAAGCGGTCGTTTGCCTTAAATACATCAAGTATTCCTGCGTCGTTTTGATACAATCTGACGAAAAATCTGACTGCGCATCTGCACGGCAATAATTATGCGGTATTGCCATAATACAATAAAAACAATGCAGCGTTACGGGATCATCTGTAACGCTGCATTTTTGTATTATCAATCGATTTCTATGCTGAAAATATGGACATTCTTGTTTCCGTCGCTCTTGTTGTTTCCCGCCCAGTAAACACGGCCGTTTACATATACGGGCATTTCACAGGGATTGAGCCTTGCTGTCTTGGAGAAAAGCTGTGATTTTTGGATGACCTCCCCCTTGCTGTCAAGCACAATATAATAAACACCGTAATAATCCCTGGCATATGTTTCGTAAAGCACAACTATCTTTCCGCTGTCGGTAGCGACCACCTGTGGATGGCGTATTTTGATCTTTTTATAGTTTGTCAGCCACTTGATGCCATAGTCGGTAACATTTTCATCACCGTTGCCGCCAGAAAGACCGCTTCTGGTGCCTGATGTAACGTATGAAGAGGCTTTTCCGAGGTTTGCTGAGGGGTCAAATATCTGTATAAAAAGCTGTTCGTTTTCATCTGCGGCATTGGAGTTTAACGATTTTGCCGATGTGCCTACAAATGCAATATATTTATTATTTACCGATGCAAGACCGCCCATATGAGCAAAATTATTATTTAAAATGCCCATATTATATTTATCAAGAGTGCCTTTCTTTACCCAGAAATGGAAAATATCAGAAGCATTCTCCTTGTTTGAGGCAGCCGGAGTGCCTATGGTGAACGCACGGTTGTAACAATCGCCCTCGCTTGCGAATACAAAGGAGCCGTTATGGCTTATTACACGCTGTGCAAAGGAATGGGAATTATAATTTACGCCAAGATCTGCCTCGGACATATCCTTTATATTCACCGCAAAAACAGAGTTGCTCTGATGACCGCTGTACATACTGCGTCCGTAGTTTACCGCAAGGATATTTCCGCTTATTGCGGCGTCACAGTTTCCTGCGTCAAAGGGCAGCTGTGTATAGAATCCGCTGTCATAATAATATGCAAGACTGGAGCTGCCGTTGTCGCCTACGGTTTTTATGTGCTTTCCGCTGCTGTCATATTTGGAAATAAAAATTGTGTCTATGTTGGTGTTTTTAGTCTTGTTTTCCTTACCCGTAACAACGTAGTAATTCCCGTCCTTGTCACATATTACGGTGCCGAATATGGGAGCCTGTTTTTTAAGAGTAATGGTTTTTTTCAGAGCGCTTTCTCCGTTGGTCCTTACAACGATGACATTGTCTCCCTTATCGTAAGCAAAACAGAATTCTCCGTTATCCCCGACAAACTGAGCCACATTTGTGACCCCGTCCCAGTTGTTAAACATACCGTTTGCTTTTACAAAAAGCTGAACGGAAGTCTTTTTCTCGTAATTTTCATAAGCCGAAACGCTAAGAGGCTGAATAACAGCCAGCGCCGCAGTCATGGCAATACACGCAAGTACATTCTTTTTCATTTTCATTACCCCTTAATTTTTTACGTAATTAGACAGTTCCATTATACACCTTTCCCTTGTAAGTGTCAACACCCTGTCGAACGTGATGATCCGCAGATTATTTGCAAAAATATCAAGATAAACGGCGATTTTACGTTGTTCAAGCAAAAGAGCACCACAGATAAATGGCGCTCTTTTGCTGTTTCTTATATAAAATGCTCACATTGATCCGTCGTACTTCTTCGAAAAATAACAGGTGTGATAACCTTGTGGACAGGCGTTTCAAGAGGTGTCGGTTTCCGCTTTTTTCTTTCGTTTATCTGCATCATAAGCAGCTCTATTGCCTCATTTGCCATTGCATCTATCTGCTGACCGACTGTGCTTATGGGGATAACTGCTTCTCTTGAAATAGAGGAATTGTCAAAGCCGACTATCTTGTAATCCTCGGGCAGCCTGCCGTATTTCCTTATAATTGTATTAAGCAGAATATTTGCGTGGGTGTCGTTCGACATAAAAATACCCTTGCATTTTCCGCTGTATTTTTTCTCTATAGCTTCAAGCAGCTCTTCAATAAGGCTGGAGGTTTCGGAGTAGCTGTTTCCCATATCCCTCAGTATAAGCTCATGGGGTATATTTCGCTCCCTGCATATATCGCAGAAGCCCGTTATTCTGCCGTAAGCCGGAACGTCCTCTGAAACGTCCGAATTTATATGGATAAGCACATCGCAGCCGCTTTTTACAAGCAGACCTGCAGCCTGCACACCGCCCATATAGTTGTCTGTGTTTACGCTGCAAACATACTTGTCCTCTCGCTCTATGGTAACGATAGGAACGTTATAGGCAGCAAGCTCCTCCGAAGGAATGGTGTGGCTTAAAATTATCATTCCTTCAATTTTGTAAGCAAGCAGCTCCGCTATATATTTCCGTTCGGTGTCCTTGTTTTCATTGCCTGCAAAAACGAGAAACTTGTAGCCGTATTTATCGTATGTGGCAAGTATCTTATCCAACACTTCCGAATAATAATGCAGAAAGAGATTAGGTACGATAATGCCGATAAACTCGGTCTTTCCATTTGCTAGGATACGGGCGACCTTGTTTTCCTTGTAATCGAGGGCAACAAGAGCATCGGCTATCTTTTGCTGATTTTCAAGGGTCAGCGAATCGGGATCGTTGAAATATCTTGATATTGTAGTCTTTGAAAATCCCGTATATTCTGCTATATCATTAAAGGTAACATTCTTTTTCATACGAAAGCCTCCTGTTAAAATAATCATATCACAAAAATCCCGTAATTTCAATAGTGTAACCGGTAAAGTAACCGGTTTTGTGGAATAAGTACAAAACAGAAAAATTTATTTGAACATTTTTAATGAAGATGAAAAAAAGCTATTGACATACGATGATATTCGGGTTATACTGTAAACACAAAGTAACCGGTTACTTTACCGGTTACGAAAATGAAATTTCAAATGACGAAAGGAGCAGGAGTATGAAGAAAGCAATATCGGCGGGAATTTCCGCATTGCTGCTTGCAGGGTGTCTTGGCGGCTGCGGCAAAAGCGAAATCCAGCCCGGAGATGTGGTCGGCTTCGATGAGGGCGAGATACTTGTAAGTATGTGGGTGCATACCATTGAGGATACTCCCGAGGGCGAGGCATATAAAAAATCTGTTGAAAGCTTTAACGAAAATTTCAACGGCAAATATTTTGCAAACGTTGAATTTATCCCGAGAAATGACAGCGGCGGAGGTTATTCCGATAAAATTAACGCTTCCGTTATGTCGGGCGACCTTCCCGATGTTATCACAGTGGACGGTCCAAACGTTTCCGCCTATTCCGCAAACGGCATTATACAGCCCCTTGCGGAGCTTTCCGAAGATGAGAAAAGCCGCTATCTTGATTCTATCATAGAGCAAGGTACGGTTAACGGCAAAATCTATGCTTTGGGTGCAATGGAATCAAGCGTGGGACTTTATTACAACAAGGCTATCCTTGCCGAAGCAGGCATTGACGTTCCTGAACCGAACGACCCTTGGACATGGACGGAATTTTCCGAGATACTTGAAAAGCTGAAGCCTGTCATGGCAGAGAAAAACGGCTATCCTCTTGATATGACCTTCCCTGTGGGCGAGGCGAGCATTTACTATTATGCTCCCTTTGTATGGTCGGGCGGCACTGACCTTGTAAGCGACAGCGGACTTGAGGTAAGCGGTTACTTTAATTCCGAGCCTGTTGTCAATGCCATGCAGTATTTCCGCAGCATGGTGGAAAACAAATATATGTCAGCCGCACCTATCGAAAAACTCTTTGAAAGCGGCAGAGCGGCATTCAAATTTGACGGCGCGTGGGAGGTAAATACGATTTATCAGAGCTATCCCGACATCGACCTTGGCGTTGCACCTTATGTTGTAAGCGACAGCTGGGACGGCGGAAGATACACTCCCACAGGCTCCTGGGCATATGCGGCAACCTCAAAGGCAAAGAACATCGAAGCTGCCACAGAGCTTGTAAAGTGGATGAGCAACGAGGAAAGCGGACTTCTCCTCTACGAGCTTACAAAGAGCCTGCCCTCCACCTACGGGGCATACGATAAGATAGACGTTTTCACCGAGGACGAAAATTACTGTCATCTTTATGAGCAGCTCCGTGATTACGGACACCCTCGTCCCAAGACACCTGTTTATCCGCAGGTAAGCACCTCTTTCCAGCAGGCACTTGAGGGCATTGCGCTCAGCGGCAAGGACGCACGGAGCGAACTGGATAAATCTACAGAAAGGATAAACGCTAAGCTGGAGCGTTACGCAAGAGAAAATGAAGACTAATAAGATAAATTCAATAATGGGTATGGCGTTTTTCGGTCCTGCACTTGTTTTGCTGACGCTGTTCCTGTTTCTTCCCATGCTTTTAACGGTGATATTCAGCTTTACCGATTTCTTTGCGCTAAATCCCGACCTTACACATTTTGTAGGACTTAAAAACTATTCGTACATCTTTAAGGACGAGCTTTTCACAACGGCATTCTTCAACACGGTAAAATTCGTGCTGATAATAGTTCCTGCACAGACCCTTGGCGCACTTGGACTTGCGCTTCTTATCAACAAGGCGACTGTCTGCAAAAAATATTTCAAGGTGGCGTTTTTCATTCCCGTTGTAATGTCCCTTGCGGTAGTTTCAAACCTCTGGATGCAGATTTACAGCCCCGAGGGAATACTCAACACAATGCTTGCACAGATAGGCATTGAAGCACAGCCCTTTATTTACAGCGCAGATCAGGCACTTCCCTCCATTGCAATAATGAGCGTATGGCAGGGCGTTGGCTATCAGATGATTATTTTCCTGGGCGGCTTGCAGGCAATAAATCCTGCACTTTATGAAGCTGCGGAAATGGATCACGCAAGCGCCTGGCAGCAGTTCAAGGATATAACTCTTCCGGAACTTAAACCCCTTTGCGTTTTCGTATTCATCACAGTAACAATAGGCGCATTCAGATTGATAGTTCAGCCTATGGTAATGACAGGCGGCGGTCCTTCACATTCTACATACACACTTGTTTACGACATTTACGAAACGGGCACGGTAAACTGGGAGATAGGACTTGCTTCTGCAATGGCTGTTATCTTTGTGATATTTGTTATCATTCTCACAATTATCCAGTCCGTTCTCACAAAGGATAAGGAGGCGAAGAGCAATGCGAAAAAATAGTATCCCGAGAATAATTCTCACAATAGTTTTGTTTGTAATGTCCCTGTTCTTCCTTTTCCCCGTAATATGGATGCTTGCAAATTCCTTTAAAACGGACGCAGCCATTACAGCTGATATGAACTCGCTGAAAGCCTTTATCCCTCCTGCATTAAACGGCAGCTTCTTTGAAAACTATGTTACCGTTATAAAGAACACCGACTTTATCCGCTATATGCTGAACACGCTGTTCTATGCGGCGATACTTATTGTTGCAGGCGTTATTGTAAACGGACTTGCAGGCTATGCTCTTGCAAAGATAAAATTCCCGTTCAGAGAACGCTGGGTGCTTATCATTATGATGCTGATGATAGTCCCCTCGGAAACCATTATCACGATAAACTTCCTGTTTGTTGCAAAAATGGGACTTCTCAATACGATTTTCGGCTACATACTTCCGATGATAGTAAATCCCTTTAATATTTTCCTGTTCCGTCAGGTATTTGTAAGCCTTCCCGATGATGTATGGGAGGCAGCGCAGCTTGACTATTGCAGCCCCGTAAAATACTTCTTTACAATGGTGCTGCCAATGTCCAAAACAGTTGTTGCAACGGTAAGCGTATTCACATTCCTGAGTGTATGGAACGACTATCTCTGGCCCTCACTGGTATTTACATCAAGCGACCTTTTAACGGCGCAGATAGGTCTTAACTCCATCACATCAAACGACAACACAACAATGGGACAGACCCTTGCAGTTATCAAAATGATAACTATCCCCGTGATCATCATTTACGCTCTTTTCTCCAAGCAGATCGTCGAGGGCGTTGTATCAACCGGTTCCAAGGAAGGATAATTTTTCAGAAAGGACAGGTCAGAATTATGAGCTTTATTGAATTTAAAAATATTGAAAAGCAGTACCCAGGCGCAGATAAAAAATCCGTTACCGATTTTAATCTTGAAATAAACGAGGGCGAGTTTATCGCATTTGTTGGTCCTTCGGGCTGCGGAAAATCCACCACGCTCCGCATGATAGCAGGCTTTGAGGATATTACGGGCGGCGAGCTTTACATTGACGGCAAGAAAATGAACGATGTTCTTCCCCGTGACAGAGGAATTGCAATGGTGTTCCAGAACTACGCACTTTATCCTCATATGACCGTTGAGAAAAACATCTCCTACGGTCTGAAAAATATGAAGGTCCCTGCCGATGAGATAAAGCGCAAGACCGACTGGGCGATAAACATTCTCGGACTTGAAGAATACCGCAGCAGAAAGCCGAAAAATCTTTCCGGCGGTCAGCGTCAGAGAGTTGCGCTTGGCAGAGCAATAGTAAAAAATCAAAAGGTTTTCCTTATGGACGAGCCTCTTTCAAACCTTGACGCAAAGCTGCGTGTAAGCATGAGAAACGAGATAAGCAAGCTGCACCGTGAGCTTGGCAGCACCACCATTTACGTTACACACGATCAGGTTGAGGCTATGACAATGGCTGACCGTATCGTTATAATGAAAAACGGTGTTATCCAGCAGGTGGGCAAGCCTATGGAGTTATATGAGCACCCGGCAAATAAGTTTGTTGCAGGCTTTATCGGTTCTCCTCAGATGAATTTCTATAATGTAACCCTCAACGGTGACAAGGTTATGTTCGAGGGCGGCGAAACGCTGACCGTTCCTGCTTCAATATTGTCAAAGCTGAACGGCAAAAGCGGTGAAATGATAATGGGTATCAGAGGCGAAGACATAAAGCTTGACCCACAGACCATTTCCGTATATGAAGCGGACAAAAAGAGTGCAGTAGTGGAGAATGCCGAGGTTATGGGCAACGAAAATAATCTGTATTTCACATTCGGCGGAAGTCAGACTATTGCAAGAGTATCAAAATATGAGATAAGCGGTATCGGTGACAAGATAGATTTCGTTTTCAATCCGTCAAGAGTGCATTTCTTTGACAAAAATACGGAGGTTTGCTATGTCTGATATTATTCGACTTAAAGCCTCAAAAGGCTGGATAAATGATCCTAACGGATTTATTTACTACAAGGGTGAGTATCACCTTTTCTATCAGCATTTTCCCTATGCCCCTCAGTGGGGAAGAATGCACTGGGGACACGCTGTAAGCACCGATCTTGGACACTGGGAGCATAAGGATATTGCTCTTTTCCCCACAAAGAAAAATGACCGCAGCGGCTGCTTTTCGGGCAGCGCAGTTGAGCATAAGGGCAGGCTCCACATCTTCTACACAGGCGTTGATTACACCGAGGAAGACCCCGAAAACATCAACTGCTGTCTTAACGATGAATTTACCGCTGCACAGCTTTCCATTACCTCCGAAAACGGTTATGATTTTGATAATATCAACGGTAAATTCACCGTTATTCCTCCTATTGAGGATAAAAATATCGGCTGCAAAAATCACACCCGTGACCCGAAGGTATGGCGAGGAAAAGATGCCTGGTATATGGTCATCGGCAGCACCGCAGATAAAAAAGGACGGCTGCTTTTCTACAAAAGCACCGACCTTACAAGCTGGGAATATCTGAACTTTGCCGAAAAGGATAATATGGGCTGGATGTGGGAATGTCCCGATTATTTTGAAACCGACGGAAAGGGCGTTATCGTATTTTCGCCAATGGGATTTTTAAAGGACGAAAAGCCTTATGATTCTGTGGCAATATGCGCTCTTGCTGACTTCTGCGAGGAAACGGGAGAAATGCGCATTGCCGATGAATGGCAGCTCCTTGACTGCGGTGAGGACTTATACGCTCCTCAGAGCAATGTTGATAAAGACGGAAACAGAGTTGTAATTGCCTGGGCAAGAATGCCTGAGCCCTTTGAGAAAAATCGCAGCGGAATTTACTGTATTCCAAGAGTGGTTGAAGTGAAAAACGGACATATATATTTCCGTCCGCACCCCAATGCGGTCAAGCTGTTTACACGAAAAATTTCTTCTCCGACAGAAGCAGGAGAGGGCGGTTACAGGCTTAGTCTTGATATGAAAAACGGTGAGGAAATGAACATCGGCGGATATATTCTTTCAAGGAACAATGACCGCATAAAAGCCGACCGTTCCAACGTTTTCGCAGGACATAACGAGATAAAATGTGTCTTTGATACTCCCGAAATTAAAGAGGGCGACCACCTTGATATTTATGTTGATAAAAACCTTATTGAGGTGTACATTAACAACAGCGAATATGTGCTGACAAATACGGTTTACGGATTGTCCGACGAGATCAGCGTAGGAAATTATGAGCTGTATGCCGTTTCGGAATGAGGTGTTTTGAATGAAAAAGTATGATGTTGCGGCACTTGGTGAGCTGCTTATTGATTTCACCGAAAACGGCGTAAGTCCGCAGGGAAATCCAATATTTGAAGCAAACCCGGGCGGTGCGCCCTGCAACGTTCTTGCTATACTGCAAAAGCTGGGCAAGAAAACCGCATTTATCGGCAAGGTGGGAAAGGATATTTTCGGCAGACAGCTTGCCGAGGTCGTAAGATCCGCAGGAATTGACGTTACAAATCTTGTGACCGACAGCAAAGTCCCCACTACACTTGCGTTTGTTCATACCCTTGAAGGCGGTGACAGAGAGTTCAGCTTTATCCGTGACCCCGGCGCAGATATGATGCTCCGAAAAGAAGAGATCAATGCCGATATAGTAAAGTCCGCAAAAATATTCCACTTTGGCACTCTTTCATCTACACACGAGGGTGTGCGTGAAGCAACACGATATGGGGTGGATATTGCAAAGGAAAGCGGTGCGCTTATTTCCTTTGACCCAAATCTCCGTCCGCCCTTGTGGAGCTCTCTTGAGGATGCAAGGCGTGAGATAGAATACGGTCTTGCAAAATGCGATATTCTGAAAATTTCCGATAATGAAATTGAATTTATGACGGGCAGCACCGATTATGACAAGGCTGTAAGGGGTCTTATGGAAAAGTACGATATTAGGCTCGCCTTTGCCACACTCGGCAAAAACGGCAGCCGTGCTTATTACGGAGATCTCAAAGCGGAGTGCATGGGTTTCAAGGTCAACACCATTGAAACAACAGGAGCAGGAGATACCTTCTGCGGAAGTGCGCTGAATTATATCCTTGAACACGATATAAATTCTCTTACGGAGAATGACCTGAGTGAGCTTCTGACCTTTGCAAACGCAGCGGCAGCCATTATCACAACACGCAGAGGTGCATTGAAGGTTATGCCCGAAAAGGAAGAAATACTTGAACTTATTGGGAGATGATATTATCTTGCCATTTTGCATTGCATTTCTTTCATTCGATACATAATCCTTAATATACATTTAGAGGTTCCCTAAAAACCGGAACACGAGCAGTTCATCGTCGGGGAAAAGGACAGCTTCAAGGCGTCAGACCGCAGTAATACTTGGTGTATTGCAAGGTCTGACAACACAGAAGATATCACTTATCGTGCCAACCGTTGAACGAGCATTTCCGCCAAGTCGTGACTGGTCGATAATCACCGAGGGGTTGAGATTATCAATGAATTCCACACTCGGCTTTTCGTATTTCGGCAGTCTGCCTCTTACCCAGGCGCTGTAGGTTTCGTTCATCTGTCGCTGGCTTTCCGCCGCAACGGTATCAAAGACGATACTGGTCTTTCCCGAGCCCGAAACGCCAGTAAAGACAACGATTTTGTCCTTTGGGATATCGAGGGAAATGTTTTTAAGATTATTCTGTTTAAGACCTCGGATTTTTATAGGTTCCATAGTATTTCTTCCTGTTCTTTGCCGTAATTTATATTGTAAAAAGTGCCCAATTTCTTACCAATTACTTCGGATAATCAAGCAGCGATACAAAATCATCGAAATATTCATATCACTCATCTATTTCACTGCTTTCCGAACAGATAGTCTCGCAAAATTCCGGTTTATCAATCAGTTTATCTCCCCGATAAATGGGAATTTGTCGATTACTTTTGTGTTGAAATTTACTATGGTGATAAAAACGAATTCATGACACACATTGCCATATTAAAAAAATTATCAGCAAATGTAACGGATAAAAAGCATAACAAAAGTATTTGAACGGCTTTGAATGATATCCCTGATGACCGCTATAAAGCCAAATGGGAATCAATGCGAGCAAAGCAAATCCCTGCTGAACAACGCTGAATTCATATCCTGCAATTGAAATTGAATAGTAATACCCTCCAAGAATATTGAGATTTATAATAGCTAAACATATCAATTGTCCGACAAAGCACCACCATTTTCTTTCTCGGAAAAAGTAGAATACCAAAACAGTCAATACTCCGGCACCGAAATAATCTACCATTGCAATTGTTCCCAGCAGAAAGTCTGCCAATACCGTTGCGATGACGACCAAACAAGTCAACCACCTTTTTTTGGCCGTCTTGGTTTTTTCAATAAGATTTATGGAGAGCAATGCAATCAGGAATGTCCAGAGAACATTCTGGTGAAACGGGAAAATAACTGAGCTTCCATAGATAAGATTAAATGGGACTTCGGATATGATTGCAAAGGCAAACAGTCTGAATATGTAATTTCGTACATTTGATGTGTGAGAATAACCTTCTGCAATCATAAACGCAAAAATCGGAAAAGCCATTCTTCCTATGCAAGTCAGCCACTCCTGCGCCGGAAACAAGGTAGCCCAAAGATGGTCACACAGCATAAGCGTCATTGCCAATATATGTAGGGTAAACGAACTGATTCCCCTAAACTTAAAGTGTTGCATGTTTAAATTCTCCTATGCTTTTTTGAGAGAAATATATTCCGATTTATCGAGCAGTCACACCCGACATAATTTTAACCGCATTATATCATATTCCCTTGAAAAAATCAACCGTAAAGCAAACATAGAAAAATCAGCAAAGGAGAAAAACATATATGAACATTACAATAAATTCCGAAAGAATAACCGCAGAAGAGTATATAGATTTTCTGAAAAAAACCGATCTGGGTTCGCAGTATCCCAAGGAAAATTTTGACCGCCGAATAGAAAAACTGGTGAAAAATGCGTCTGTAAGCCTTGTGGCAAGGAACGAGCATAACGAGATAGTGGGTGTGTGCTTTGGAATAACCGATTTTGCCTATTGGCTGTTCATAACCGACCTGGGAGTGATACGAAGCTGCACGGGAAAGGGGATAGGCAGACAGCTTATTTTCAAAGCCCTTGAAGCTGCCGGCGGCGAGGACGAGATAGTCATGTACACCTGCGCCAATGAGGACGCTGTTCCTTTTTACGAGAAGATAGGAATGAAGAAGTCGGAGGATATAATGGAGTACAACAGAATGCCGTGGACTGCTTTTACTGTTGAATAATTTATATAAGTTTGAAGTGTGGAGAGTGAAGTTATTTTAAATGTGGAATGTGGAGAGTGGAATGTGGAATTATGGTATCGCCTGCGGCGATGATGGTTTTTATGTAGGGGACGGGTCTCCCGATTTAGTCGAATTCGTGACAAACGGGACAGAGACCCGTCACCTACATAATTTCTCCATTTAGTGAAGCGCCCATAATTCCGAATTTCGAATTTAAACAATTCCACTTTCAACTTTTCACTTTCCACATTCAAAAACAACTCCACTCTTCACTCTCCACACTTCAAACTTGCAAAGAATATTATACCCATTTGATATAATACTAATAACCATTTAACCTATGGATAAAATACGGCGGCTATAATACGCCCACTCTGCGTCAAACTCCCTTGACAGGCGGCAGCCTGCCTGCGGTCGTTTTCCTTGATTGGACGTATTCTATCCACCGTCTTTATC
>JALEJQ010000109.1 GCA_022769565.1 Oscillospiraceae bacterium | reverse complement strand
CGTGACGTTGTTATCGCAGCGATGCTTGGTGCTGAGGAATACGGCTTTGCTACCGCTCCGCTGGTAACAATGGGCTGCGTAATGATGAGAGTCTGCAACCTTGACACCTGCCCCGTAGGCGTTGCAACACAGAATCCCGAGCTGAGAAAGCGCTTCAAGGGCAAGCCCGAATATATCGTTAATTTTATGCGCTTTATCGCTCAGGAAATGAGAGAATATATGGCAAAGCTTGGCATACGCACCGTTGACGAGCTTATCGGACGCTCCGACCTTCTTGTTAAAAAGTCATTCCCCGAGGGACACAAGGCAGGCAAGATAGATATGTCCGCAATTCTTGAAACTCCCTTCAAGGGCGGCGAAAACAACATTCATTTCCGTCCATCCGATGTTTACGACTTCAAGCTTGGCGAAACTATCGACGAGACCGTTATTATCCCCGAGATGCAGGAGGCTCTTGAAAAGAAGCAGCCTAAGACTATTGAGCTTAAGGTAAGCAATCTTAACCGTACTTTGGGAACGATATTCGGTTCGGAGATAACAAAGAGATATTACAACACTCTTGAGGACGATACATACGTTATAAAGTGCCACGGTTCAGGCGGACAGAGCTTCGGCGCATTTATCCCCAAGGGACTTACACTTGAACTTGAAGGCGACAGCAACGACTACTTCGGCAAGGGACTTTCCGGCGGCAAGCTGATCGTTTATTCCCCTGCGGAAGCAAAGTACAAGGCTGACGAGAATATCATCATAGGCAACGTTGCACTTTTCGGCGCAACAAGCGGCAAGGCGTTCATCGCAGGCGTTGCGGGCGAGCGTTTCTGCGTAAGAAACTCAGGCGCAACTGTTGTTGTCGAGGGTGTAGGCGACCACGGCTGCGAATATATGACAGGCGGCTGCGCAGTCATTCTCGGCAAGACCAGCAAGAACTTTGCAGCAGGTATGAGCGGCGGCATCGCTTACGTTCTGGACGAGGATTTTGACCTTTATACAAAGCTGAACAAGTCTCTTGTAGGCTTCAGCAAGGTAACGGAGCCCGAGGATGTTGCACAGCTCAGAGCACTCATTGAAGAACACGCTGCCGCTACAAATTCCGTAAGGGGCAAGGAGATCCTTGACAATTTCGACGAGTATCTTCCCAAGTTCAAGAAGATCATACCTCACGATTACGCAAAAATGCTCCGCTCCATAAAGAAGTTTGAAGCCGAGGGCATGAGCGCAGAGGAAGCAAAGATCTCGGCGTTCTACGAGAACACCAAGTAATTTCAGGGGAGGAGAATGTAAAATGGGAAAATCAACAGGATTTCTTGAATATAACAGAATAGAAAACGAGGGTCAGAAGCCCTTGCAGCGTATAAAGACCTACCGTGAATTCCATACGCCTATGGACATGGAGGATAGGAAGAAGCAGGCGTCAAGATGTATGGACTGCGGCGTTCCCTTCTGCCAGTACGGCAAGCCTCTCCATGACGGTATGGTGTCCGGCTGTCCGCTTAATAACCTTTGTCCCGAATGGAACGACCTTATTTACACGGGCGATATGGCTGGAGCCGCACAAAGACTTTTGCTGACAAACAGCTTCCCCGAATTTACTTCGAGAGTTTGTCCCGCACTTTGTGAAAAGGCCTGCACCTGCGGACTTAACGGCGACCCCGTTACAGTAAAGGAAAACGAGTATGCCGTTATCGAATATGCCTTTGAACACGGACTTATGAAGCCCAAGGCTCCCTCCGTGCGCACAAATAAGAGGATCGCCGTTGTAGGCTCCGGTCCTTCGGGTCTTGCAGCCGCCCAGCGCCTTAACAGAAGAGGTCACAGCGTTACCGTTTATGAGCGTGAGGACAGACCCGGCGGACTTCTTATGTACGGCATACCCAATATGAAGCTGGAAAAGACCGTTATCGAGCGCCGTATTCAGCTTATGAAGGACGAGGGCGTAAGGTTTGCCGTGAATGTTGATGTCGGCAAGGACATTACCGCAGAAGAGCTTAAAGCAAAATATGACGCAGTTATTCTCTGCTGCGGCTCGGGCAACCCAAGGGATATAAGAGTTCCCGGAAGAGACGCAAAGGGCATATATTTTGCCGTAGACTTCCTTAAAGCAACAACAAAGAGCCTTATCAATTCTAACCTTTCCGACGGCTACTTCATCAGCGCAAAATACAAGAACGTGGTAGTTATCGGCGGCGGCGATACTGGCAACGACTGCGTAGGTACGGCTATCCGCCACGGCTGCAAATCCGTTGTACAGCTTGAAATGATGCCTAAGCTCCCCGATACAAGAGCGGCAAACAATCCCTGGCCCGAATGGCCCAAGGTATGCAAGACGGATTACGGTCAGGAAGAGGCTATCGCAGTATTCGGTCACGACCCCAGAGTTTACCAGACCACCGTTAAGCAGTTCCTTAAGGACGATGAGGGTCATGTCCGTGCCATTGAAACTATCAAGCTTGCTCCCGTCAAGAATGAAGAAACGGGCAGAACTGTTATGGAACCCGTTTGCGGCAGCGAGCAGGTCATCCCTGCTGACCTTGTTCTTATTGCGGCAGGCTTCCTCGGTACGGAAAGCTACATTACCGATGATTTCGGTGTAAAGCTCAATGCAAGAACAAACGTTGAGACCGCTGCTCCCGATGTTTACAGCACAAACGTTGAAAAGGTGTTTACAGCAGGAGATATGCACAGAGGACAGTCCCTTGTTGTATGGGCTATCAGAGAGGGCAGGGAAGCGGCAAAGGCTGTTGACCAGTATCTTATGGGCTATACAACGCTGAGATAAGCGCTTTTAAGTGAATATGAAAAACCGCCGCTTGGGATCTACCCTTGCGGCGGTCGTTATTTTTGTGAAAAACGGATAATATCAAAGCGAATTACCGCTTGTTCCGACGTACATATCCACAACGAGATCATCATCGCTGACGCTTTTTACAAGGCAGTATACGTCTGTTATTATCCGGAGATCTTTTTCTGCGGCATATTCGCACAGCTTTCTGCCTGTTTCCTTAAGCCTGTCCGATTTTCCGCTGAATTTGCACATTACAGCGTTTTCCAGCCGGAATTTCGGCTTGAAAACATACCGTGAGCTGCTTTTGAATTGCTTATCCACGGGAATGAGCAGTTCTATTCCGAGAATGGTGCAGTCCTGCTCCTCAATTCTTTCGTTGACTGAAAAAATAATGTTTCCCGTCATTTTCAGATCCATGGCGTCAAGGTTGCTTTCAGCAAACTTGATAAGTCCGGGGAGCGCAGCTTCTTCCACCCTTGTCCTGTAGGATAATATGTTGTCATACCATAACTGCTGCTTTTCAATAATGCACATTTTTAACCTCTTTTATTTACCCAATATCCAATACCAAAGATAACCAAGCCAAGACATTCCTATCCCTCCCTAAAAATCAAATAGATCAATATACAATATTATTTACCGAGTATCCAATACCAAAGATAACCGAGCCAAGACATTTTTATCCCTCCTTAACCGTTGCTTTGCTTCACATTTTAGTTAAACCGGAAGTGCTGTTCAACGGATAGCGGACGAACGGGGTTTTTTTGGGAATGAACGGCAGATAACGGGAAAAATGTCTATTGTTCGGTTCGCTTTGCCTATTGTAAAAATTGTCGTTTTGTAGTACAATGAAAAAGGGTGGTTGAATGAGAGCTGCAATATGCGATGATGAAAAGGCTATGCACGATACTCTGGAAAAGCTCCTTCGGGAATATAAACTTGCCAGGCATATTGATTTGTATATCGATAAATTTGAAAGCGGAGCCGACCTGCTTCATTCCGCAAAGGAATATGACGTTGTTTTTATGGATTACCAGATGGAACGGCTTGACGGGATAGAAACCTCAAGGCTTATGCGTGAAAAGAACAAGGACTGCATAATAATTTTTGTGAGCGCTTATCCCGAAGCCGCCGTTGATACATATGAAGTGGGTACCTTCCGCTTCCTTGTTAAGCCCGTCAGCAGAGAAAAGCTGTTTAAGGCACTGGACGATTATATGAGATCCGTTGACCGTGATAATCTTCTTATAATAAAGACCCGTGACGGCGCATGGAAAATAAAAATGTCCGATATGATATATGCCGAAGCCAAGGGCAAGCATACGATCATACGGACAATAAAGGATTCATTTGAAGTCGCACTCAATCTTAAACAGATAGAGTCAATGCTTCCGAAGGAGAAGTTTATGCGCTGCCATAAATCCTATATAGTGGGTTTCTCCCATGTTATGAACCATAATAATGCGGAGATAATTTTTGATAACAACGAAAAGGCACAGATAGGCAGAAATTACACAGTCAAATTCAAGACGTCATTTCAGGACTATATTATGAGGTATAACGAAAGATGATACAGTATTTACTGAACACGGTTTCAAACGTCCTTCTGTTTCTTTCGGCGGCTTTGCTCATAGACGGCTTCGGGATAAGCAAACTTACGGACGATAAACGCTGTATTTTTGCGGCGGCAGTAACGGCGGTAATGTCGGGAGGTACGTTTCTGCTGTACAAATTTGACCTGAACCCCCTTCCATTTTTTACTTATCCTCTCACATTTGCTGCTGCATTTCTTATTTCATTTAAAAAACTGAACATTGCCCAGCTGTATATACTGATAATGATGGAATTTTCGGCAACGCTTCTTTCCTCCTGCGCTGCGGTAATAGTGTTCCGTTCGGGACTTATGACATATGAAACAGCTGATATTATTGCACAGATATTTATACGCACGGCGTTTCTTATCGCCTCAGCTGTTCTGCGCCGCAAGCAGCTTGCAGGATATGTATATTCTGTCTGCAAAAATATACCGAAGCATATATTTGTACTTGTTCTGCTGGCACTTGCTTTGATGGATTCCCTGTCCATATGCAATAATTACCCCGGAGATAATGTATTGAAGCAAGGTATCATTACCGTACTGGTAGCACTGCTTACCGTAACTCAGATGGTAATGATATTTTCCCTGCTTATTAACGTTGCCGCAAAGAATTACTTTAACGATTTAAATCATCTGCTTGAAAAACAGGTAAGCGCACAGATAAGCCACTATGAAAAAATGGAAAAGCTCAATAACGATATGCGCACATTCAGGCACGACTATGTAAATCATCTCGGCAGCATACTTGCGCTGATAGACGGCGGCTGTACCGAGGACGCAAAGGAATACATAGAAAAGCTTACGAATTCAGCAAGAAGCAGCAGCACCGAATTTCATACCGGAAACCGCCTTGCCGACGCTATTCTTGCGGATAAAAGCTATTCCTGCAAAGATTTTGCGGATATTGAGTTTGATGGCTGCATCTCCGACAAGATAGATAATGCCGATATGTGCATAATCCTTGCCAACGCTTTGGACAACGCCGTTGAAGCCTGCCGCAAATGTACGGGGAGAAGCGTTATCCGCATAAACGCCTCCCTAAGACAGGGCTACTGGATAATGACAATGAAAAATCCCACCTCTGTTTCCGCAGATTATGAGGGAATACCGCAAACCTCCAAGGAGGACACACTCAACCACGGCTTAGGTCTCCATTCCATTGAGCGCACGGTGAAAAAATACGACGGCACAATGAAGGTGAAAAACGAAAATATGGTTTTTGAGCTTTCTATGGCGCTGAAAATATAATACTAATAACCATTTAACCTATGGATAAAATACGGCGGCTATAATACGCCCACTCTGCGTCGGCGGCGGTATGGATTGGGATTCCGATTGGTGATAAAAATATAAAAAACAAAGCCCCCCGGAGTGATGTTTTTCACGCCGGGGGGCTTTTTATGCGGTTTTAAGCCGCTGTTTTCTGCATTGAATCAGAGAAATCAGACTTACTGGAGGAGGGAAAGAACGCCCTGAGGAAGCTGATTTGCCTGAGCGAGCATAGACTGAG
>JALEJQ010000073.1 GCA_022769565.1 Oscillospiraceae bacterium | reverse complement strand
GAGCATTTCAGGATCTGCGAAAACGCTTTTCGTGTCAGGCTCGGAAAGCACGTCGAGAAATTCTTCGAGTTTATATTTCGGCAGATCTTCGAGCATTTTTACGAAAACGTACTCCTTATACGTCGCGACTACCGTTTTCATCTCGAAAAGAGCACCCATTCTGACGGCGATCGTGGCTTGCTTATACGAGACCGCGCTGTCCGAAAACGAACGAACCGTTCCTCCGACGCCGATTTTGACTTTTATCCCGAGTTCTTCCTCGATCGATTGTGCCATAAGATACGCGTAATCCGTCAGAGACTGAAACTCGTTTTCCTGCGAAGCTCCGTCGCAAAATCTTACGTAAGCGCAGGAAATTTCGTCCGTTGCGACGACGATGTCGATCGCGCTCGATTTGAAATTCTCCAAAAAGTCGATAAGATCGGGAGAAATTCCCTCCTGAACGTTTAACACGCACACCGAACAAGGCATATCGGGAACGCCGAATTTGCGCATATTTTCAATGTGTGTGCGCAGGTTGACTATGCCCTTTTTAAGTGCTTCAACGTTTTCCTCCGAAAGCTCGGTCTTGGGAACGCCGCCGTTGTATTTAAGCGCTCTTATGGTTGCAACAAGAACTGCGCAGGAGGGCTTTAAACCGCCGAAACGGCATTTTATATCAAAGAATTTTTCTGCGCCAAGGTCTGAGCCGAAGCCTGCCTCGGTAATGCAGTAATCTCCCAGCTTAAGAGCCAGCTTTGTTGCACGAAGAGAGTTGCAGCCGTGAGCAATGTTTGCAAAAGGACCGCCGTGAACGATGGCAGGATTGTTTTCAAGGGTCTGCACAAGGTTAGGCTTAAGAGCGTCCTTAAGAAGAGCGGTCATTGCGCCCTCTGCGCCCAGATCACGGGCGTAAACGGGCTTGCCCTCATAGCTGTAGGCAACAAGGATATTGCCAAGGCGCTTTTTCAGGTCGTCAAGGTCGGAGGCAAGGCAGAGTATAGCCATTACTTCCGAAGCAACGGTAATGCGGAAGCTGTCCTGACGGGGAATTCCGTTCACCTTTCCGCCCATGCCTATTACAATGTTTCTCAGCGCACGGTCGTTCATATCAAGGCAGCGGTCTATCATTATCCTGCGCTGGTCGATGCCAAGAGCGTTGCCCTGCTGCATATGGTTGTCAAGAAGGGCGCAAAGAAGGTTGTTTGCGGAAGTGATAGCGTGCATATCTCCCGTAAAGTGAAGGTTAATGTCCTCCATAGGCACTACCTGAGCATAGCCGCCGCCTGCAGCACCGCCCTTTATGCCGAACACGGGTCCGAGAGAAGGCTCACGGAGCGCAAGAACAGCTTTTTTGCCTATCTTAGCCATTGATTCGGCAAGACCAACGGAAATGGTGGTCTTGCCCTCTCCTGCGGGAGTGGGATTTATAGCGGTAACAAGTATCAGCTTTCCATCGGGGGTATCGGCTGTCTTCTTGAAAAGAGCTTCGGAGAGCTTTGCCTTATAGTGACCGTAAGGCTCGATGTCGTCCTCGGAAACGCCGAGTTTTTTTGCAACTTCTGTGATTTTCAGCATTTTAGCCTGCTGGGCAATTTCAATATCGGTAAGCATGGGGTATGGCCTCCTGTGATTTTATTACGCCGCAAAGCCTGTCAAACTCGGCGTTTACGCAGATAATCAAGTTTATTATACCACACAAATATGTACAAATCAACATAAAAAACAGAAATGCGCCCAAGTCGAAGCCCGGACGCATTTCCGCTGTACATATTTATCGGAATTAGGATAGTAAACACAGTTACATTACTTTTTAGTGCGCTTATGATAGCTGTTGAAGTCGAATTTTATGGTATCGCAGACAAAATCCGTCATTTCCTCCGTAGCGGCAAGTATATCCTCCGCAAGGCTGCGGTCTATCTCCGTGGGAATATCGGCAGGGTACCTTGTTTCAATATAGAACCTGTTTAGCAGGGTGCTTTTGCCTATCCATTTGGTAAAGCCGCTGTCCAGCATTGCCGCCTGTTTGCAGAGCCATGTAAGGTTGTGACCGTCAAAAAGGCGGTGTGTCTTATACAGCATATAGGCTTTCAGGGATTTTTCTATGGCCTGCTGGCAATGGAACACGGTAGGTTCATAAAGTCTGTTGTCCTCTATGAGCGTTTTAGCCGCAAGCAGATCCTGATATGCGTGAAAAAGCCAGTCGTAATAGCGCTTGCTGTCAGTGCTGTGACTGCTGCTTCTGCTCATAAAGAATTACTCCTTCGTTATCGATCCTCGCCGCAAAGGTGCAGTCGTCGTCAAGGCACTCGTTCCAGTCGGTAATGTTATATACAATAATATCGCAGGGAACGGGGCAGTCGGTCTTAAGCAGTATTTCCGATTCCAGCTGTACATGGTCGGTATAGCTGTCGTCCACAACTGCGCAGACCTTAAATGAAGTAAGCTCGCCCTTGCTGTTGGTCTTATGGGAAACAAGAAATACCTGAAAGGGGGAACAGAGCTTAACAATTTCTTCCGTCATTTCACGAATTATCGGATCGTTCTTAATATCGTTCATTTTATCACCATCTTATCTTATTCACTAACAGTATATACCTGTTGTACAAAAATGTCAATAGCAAATTTAAAATTACTGTTAAAATAAGACAAAGTTCGGGTTATTTTTTGTTAAGCTGACATTATGCCCCAAGAAATTCCGCCAGCCTGAACCCCGAAGCTGCAATAAAGCACAGCGCAAGCCCCGTTACCGTTGGCAGGACAAAGGCAAGCGCTGTCCATTTAAGGCTGCCCGTTTCCTTTTTTATGGTGAGCATAGAGGTTGAGCAGGGAAAATGGCAAAGTATAAATATCAGCGTACAAACCGCTGTCATTGCTGTCCAGCCGTTGGAAACAAGTATATCTTTAAGAGATTCAAGGCTTTCATACTCAACAAGGCTGCCCTGTGCCATATAGGTCATAAGCATTATGGGGATAACTATTTCGTTGGCAGGAAAACCAAGGATAAACGCCAGCAGTATTGTTCCGTCAAGACCGAACACCGAAGCAAATGGGTCGAGGAATCCCGAGCATACAGACAGCACCGAGCCGTCTCCCACCTTGATGTTGGCAAGGAGCCATATAAAAAGTCCTGCAGGAGCCGCAACGGACACCGCTCTGCCGAGAACGAAAATTGTCCTGTCAAATACAGACCGCACAAGTATCTGCCCTATCTGCGGTCTGCGGTAAGGGGGCAGCTCCAGCGTAAAGGAGGAGGGTATGCCCTTCAGCACCGTTTTCGACAGCAGCTTTGACACCCCGAGAGTGAGCATTACCCCGAAAATAATTACAGCCGTAAGTATAAGCACCGCAATAACAGAGCTGCCGCTTCCGCTGCCTGCAAAAAATATGGTTATTATTGCAATAAGTGACGGGAACCGCCCGTTGCAGGGCACAAAGTTGTTGGTAAGTATGGCGATGAGCCGTTCTCTCGGCGAATCTATTATGCGGCAGCCCGTTATGCCTGCGGCGTTGCAGCCGAAGCCCATTGCCATTGTAAGTGACTGCTTTCCGCATACTCCTGCTTTCTTGAAATACCTGTCAAGGTTGAACGCCACTCTCGGCAGGTATCCCAAATCCTCCATAAGGGTGAACAGCGGAAAGAAAATCGCCATAGGCGGCAGCATTACCGCCGTTACCCAGGAAAGCACACGGTATATCCCGTCCACAAGCATACTGTCAAGCCACGAGGGAGCGTTCAGAGCGGCAAGACCGCCGTGCAGCTTTTCTCCAAGCGCCCCGAACAGCCTTGAAAGCAGCGCCGAGGGGTAATTTGCCCCCGTTACGGTTATCCAGAACACCAGCGCAAGCATTGCCGCCATAATGGGAACGCCCCAGAACCTATGGGTAAGTATGCGGTCTATCTTCCTGTCACGCTCATAGTAGTCGGGCTTTTCAAAGGAAACGCACTCCGCTGCCGTCCGTTCCGCACAGCGCACAACGGCGTTTATTATCTCGTCCTTTACCCTTGTTTCGTCAAAGCCACGCTCCGCAAGGTTCTTTTTTTCTTCTTCAAGAAGGGTCTGCACCGCCTCGTCTGCGGCAATATCCGTTCCCGAAGCCTTGCTTATGCCTTCAATAAGCTTATTGTCACCGTCAAGGAGCCGCAGAGCCGCAAAACGTTCGTCCGCAGCGCCCTTCAGCTTATCTGAAAGAACAGCGGAAAGCCTTGAAACGGCGGCTTCTATCTCATCGGGGTAAGGGCATTTTATAACGTCCTCACGCTTTTTTTCCCCGATACTTCCAAGAGCGGCGGTCATTTCGTCGATACCCTCCCCCGTCCTTGCGGTAACGCCGAAAACGGGAACGCCCAGCAGCTCCGAAAGCCTTGCCGTATCAACGGATATCCGCTTTTTCCTTGCCTCGTCAAGAAGATTGACGCAGACAATAACATGGGGCGTTATTTCGATTATCTGTATAACAAGGTTAAGATTCCGTTCAAGGCAGGTAGCGTCGCAGACCACAACAGCGCCGTCAGCGCCGCCGAAGCAGATAAAATCCCTTGCGGCTTCCTCCTCGGCGGAATGGGCAAGGATAGAATATGTACCGGGAATGTCAACAAGGATATAGTCCTTTCCGTCACGCTCAAATCGACCCTGAGCGTTCTGAACGGTTTTCCCCGTCCAGTTTCCCGTGTGCTGGTTCATGCCGGTAAGAAAGTTAAAGACCGTGGATTTGCCCACATTGGGGTTTCCTGCAAGAGCGATAACGCTGTCGTTTTCCCTGCGTTCTATAATAAGATCCCCATCGTCGCTGTAACGACCCGTTGACGAAGCGGTAAGTCCCATAAAGCATACCTCCGTTTATTTTGCATGATAAAGGTTATGCAGACAGGGCAAGTCCGTATTCACAATATAAAAACAGCGCACCGTTTTCACAGTACGCTTTGCTTATATTTATTTAGGGTAAATTCAACATCATCTGGGTTGAGCTGCCCTTGATTTATCATATTTTGAAGGGCACGTTTTACTCCGATTTTATACGCATGATCCAAATATCTCTGCTTGTCTTTTTTGCTTTCAAAAATTCTGTCAAGAACGCCGTTTTCGTGAATAATAATTCCAAATTTATAACATTTATTCAAAGAGCGATAGAGTTTATTCTTATCTGCATTAGATATTTTTGCAGCCTTTATTTCATTTCTGCTATTGACATTCTGCGCTTCGGCATTGTATAATTTATACATAAAACGTATTGATACCGATATCTGATCAAACTGTAGTATAAGCGAAAGGAATGTTATTGCTATGAATATATCGGACGCACAGCTTGTAAAACTTTACGGCGCAGACGCTCTTTACAAGCAGAAAAAACGCTACGAGAACGCAGCGGAAAACTTTATTGAGATCTTCGGAAAAAATGACGGGGTACGCATTTTCTCCGCTTCGGGCAGAACGGAAATAAGCGGCAACCATACCGACCACAACTGCGGAAAGGTACTTGCTGCGGCAGTTGACCTTGATGTTATCGCTATCGTTGTTCCCACGGACGACGGCGTTATCACCGTTAAATCGGAAGGCTTCGACATCATCTCTGTTGACACCGCCGACCTTGCCGTAAGAGAGGACGAAAAGAACACCTCCGCCGCCCTTATCAGAGGCGTTGCGGCAGGCTTTAACAACAGCAATCTTAAGATCGGCGGCTTTAAGGCATATATGACCTCCAACGTTCTCAAAGGCAGCGGAGTTTCCTCTTCCGCAGCTTTTGAAGTTCTTGTGGGAAATATCCTGTCGGGACTTTACAACGGCAGTGCTGTCAGCGCAGTTAAAATAGCACAGATAGCTCAGTATGCCGAAAACGAATACTTCGGCAAGCCCAGCGGACTTCTTGACCAGATGGCTTCGTCCGTAGGCGGATTTGTTGCAATTGATTTCCGCAACACCACTGCTCCCGTTATCGTTCCCATTGAATTTGACATTGCAAAGTATGGCTACAGCCTTTGCATCGTTGACACAAAGGGCAGCCACGCCGACCTTACTCCCGAATATGCGGCTATTCCCGAAGAAATGAAGGCTGCTGCAGCAGTTTTCGGCAAGACCGTTCTCCGTGAGGTGGACGAGGAGGAATTCCGTGCAAATATCTCAAAGGTAAGAGAAAAGTGCGGCGACCGTGCGGTGCTTCGTGCGCTCCATTTCTTTGACGAAAACAATAGAGTAGACCGTGCTGCGGAGGCTCTCAAAAGCGGTGACATCGACAGCTTCCTTGCAGTCATAAACGAAAGCGGAAACAGCTCCTATAAGTATCTCCAGAACGTTTTTGCGGCAACAAAGTCCTCCGAACAGGGCGTTTCAATGGGTCTTTATACCGCTGAAAAGGTGCTCTGCGGCAGAGGTGCTTCAAGAGTTCACGGCGGCGGCTTTGCAGGAACTATACAGGCATTCGTTCCCGATGATATTCTTGACGAATTTATCAAGGCGGAAGAAGCAATATTCGGCGAGGGCAGCTGCCATCGTCTTTACATACGTCCCGTTGGCGGAACGGAGATCACTTATTAAATTCGGAATGCGGAATTAGGAATTCGGAATTATTTTAAATTTGGAATGTGGAGAGTGGAATGTGGAATTATGGTATCGCCTGCGGAGATGATATTTTTTATGTAGGGGACGGGTCTCCCGTCCCGATGTAACCGAATTTGCGGCAAACGGGGCAGAAACCCATCCCCTACATATTTATTTAGCGCAGCGCACCATAATTCCGCATTACGCATTCCGAATTCCGAAGTATAGGTGCTTGATTTTAATGAATAATGATGGCGTTGTCTGCGGAAATGTTATTCTGCAACAACTTTTTCTATCGGTTTTGTGTAATTTGCATTGCATCTTCTATAGTGATACTGTATAATAGTTTATAAATAAAATATTCTAATCGTGAAATTTACAACTGCTATTTTAGATGTATTTTGTCATCAATAAATACTGTGAATGGAGAAAATATTGTGGAAAATCAGAATGATGTTGCAAAGGAATATGCTTTAGGAACTGTTATTACCAAGGCGGTACAACTTCCGGGAGTTAAAGTTAACAGACGTGAATTTCTTACAAAAACATTTGCCTCGGATACTAATAGAATTACAGATATAGTGGATAATGGCCCTATTGCTGCAAATTATACACAGGAAGAACTTTCTAAAATATCACATAAACTGATTCTACAGCGCACAAGTGAATCATCTGCAGTGTCTTTTGCTGCCGGTATTCCCGGTGGTGTGGCTATGGTTGCGACAATACCAGCTGATGTTCTTCAGTTTTTCGGAATGACTCTTCGTCTGGCTCAGGAGTTATCATACATATATGGAGCCCAGGATCTATGGGAAAATGGGGAAGTTGATGATGAAAAGGTCAGAAATCAGCTTATAGTTTATTGTGGGGTAATGTTTGGCGTTTCAGGTGCGGTTTCCGGTCTGCATATATTAGCAAATCAACTTGCGAAAACAACATTGAAAAAGCTTCCACAAAAAGCATTGACAAAAACGTTTTGGTATCCTATTGTAAAACAGATTGGTAAAGCAATAGGAATAAAGGTAACAAAAACTACTGTTGCTCAGGGTATATCTAAAGCAATACCAATTGTTGGTGGAGTAATATCCGGAGGATTAAATTTTGCGTCAATGCTGCCTATGGCAAATCGTCTGCAAAAAGCTCTTGATGAAGCTAACTTTAATTATACCGATGCTGATCTTGAACAAGATATAATTGACATTGAAAACTATACAGTTGATGAGGAAGTTGATTCCTCAGAGGATAAGGTTTCCGTAAAGGATAAAGTTTCAAGCGGAATAAAAAATGTTGGTAACGGGATTACCGATTTTATAAGTAAGCATTCGTCAAATAAAAAGTCATCAAACATTCAGTCTGAAAAAAATGACGATGACATATTTAATAGCATAGAGCGCTTAGCTAAGCTGAAAGATATGGGAGCAATTACTCAGGAAGAATTTGATGAAAAGAAAAAGTGCCTTCTTTCGAAGTTGCAATAAAACATACTATGATATAATAAAATTTAATTTCTTGTTTATGAGCTGTTGCAGCGTGTTCTGCAACAGCCCCGTTTTTACAGTATGCCCATAATTCCGCATTCCGCATTCCGCATTCCGAATTACAAAGGTGCTTTATGTCTTACAAATACAAAAATATCCGCAGAGGAAAATTTATTTCAAGACCCAACCGCTTTATCGCAAATGTTGAGATAGACGGCGAGGTCTGCGTGTGCCACGTTAAGAACACGGGAAGGTGCAAGGAGCTGCTCATAAAGGGCTGTACGGTCATTCTTGAAGAAAGCTCAAATCCTGCACGGAAAACAAAGTACGACCTTATCGCCGTTTACAAGGGAGAGCTGCTCATAAATATGGACAGCCAGGTTCCCAATAAGTGCGCCGCAGAGTTTATACCGCAGCTGTTTGAAAATGTGACCCTTATAAAGCCTGAATGTACCCATAAAAACTCACGCTTTGACTTTTACATAGAAACGGCACGGGATAAAATTTTCCTTGAAGTAAAGGGCGTTACTCTTGAAGAAAACGGCACAGTAAAATTCCCCGACGCTCCAACGGAACGGGGCGTGAAGCACTTAAAAGAGCTTGCAGAGTGCGTTTCCGAGGGGTATGGGGCGTATGTGCTTTTCGTTGTGCAAATGAACAGGGCGGAGAGGTTCATGCCCAATTACGATACTCACCCCGAATTCGGACAGGCGCTTCGGGAGGCGGTGCAGGCAGGCGTAAAAGCGCTTGCTTACCGCTGCGATGTTGCCGAGGACAGCATTGAGATATGCGGCGAGGTGCCTGTTATACTTTCCGAACAGAAGTGACGGTAAGGGTATCTCCCTTTACATTAAAGCCAATATCAAAGCCGCCGAAGGACATGGCGTAATCTCGGTCGGGAGAGTTGTGGTACTGTGGACGGGGGTCCTGCGCCAAAATCTGAATAAGACCGCTGCGCTTTTCCTGCGGAATAAGGTCAAACAGCTCTGACGGGAACTCTACATGGAGTATCCCGTCTTTTTCTTCAAGGGCAAAACCGCTTAGCGCCTCGGGGTGGGAATCGGTGTAGGCAAGGTAGGGCTTAACGTCATATATGGGCGTGCCGCTTAAAATATCCGCACCGCTCACATAAAGCACGGGGCCGTCTGGAGTGTGAAGCTCTATGCGTTCCAGCTTTACCGAGGAAAGACCTATGCCGTTTGGACGGAAGGGTGAGCGTGTTGCAAAGACGCCCATACGGGTGTTACCTCCAAGTCGGGGAGGACGTACCGTAGGCGACCAGTCGCTGCGCAGCGCTTCGGAAAACTGCCACAGCAGCCACAGGTGGGAAAATCCCTCTATCCCACGGAATGCGTCGGGATTTCTGTACTCAGGCTCAAAGATTATTTTCGATATTGTGTCGGCAAGACCACTCTGACGAGGAATGCCGAATTTTTCTGTAAAATCGTTTTCGATATGTGCGATTATTTTTATTTCAGGCATAATTTACTCCGATATTAATAATTACGGGGCTGTTGCACGTTAAAAAATATAACAAAAACGGGCGGCTGATAGCCGCCCCTACAAGATAATGCGCTGAAATATGCAGTTTAATGTAGGGGCGGATATTATCCGCCCGCAATTTTATGATTTTTTGATCAACGTGCAACAGCCCCGTGTTGTTTTTAAAGATCGTGCTTGTGTCTGTTGAAGCGTATTTCGGGCATGGAATCGGACGCATAGTAGTCCTTGCCGGGGCGCTTGAAGAAAATGTCGGGGTCTTCGGGCTGCTTGATGCCCTTTTTCGGCTTCTGTTGTTCCTCTTCAAGGGCACGGCGTTCACTTTCACGCATATTGCGGAATCTTTCCTTGTCCCTTATCTTCTTGTTTACCTCGATGGAAGCCTCGATCTCTTCCTGAAGCTTCTTGAAGTCAAGGCGCTGGTGTTCCTTCTGAGGTTCTTCGGGTTCAAGCAGCTTAGAGGGGTCGATGTCATTTATATCGTAATCATCATCGTTGCTGAACATGAACACATCGTCCTCGGAGAATTCGGGTGCCTTTTTCTCCTCAGGCTCGGGCTGAACGATAGGTGCTTCGTAAACAGGCTCGTCGTCCTCTTCTTCTTCTTCATAAACAGGAGCAGGAGCAGGCGCAGGCTTTTTCTCGGCAGGTGCTTCGTAAACGGGAGCAGCCGGTTCGGGAATATCCATGCCTACGGAATTGGATACAACGTCATATGTAGTGGGTCCGTCTGATTCGGCTGCTTCCTGCTTAGGTTCCTTTGCTTCGGCTGCAGCCTTTGCTTTTGCCTTTGCAAGTGCTTCAACGGCGTTAAGCGCTCTTGAGCTTACCTTTTCTGCGGTGGAGCTTTCGTTGCCGAGAATATCAAAGTCAAAGTCGTCAACGGTGCCGACAGGTTCATGTATCGGAGCAGGCGCAGGCTTGGGAGCTTCATAAACAGGCTCGGGTGCAGGCGCTTCCGCAGCAGGCTGTATGCTCTCTGCCGGGACAGGCTTCGGTTCTTCCGCAGGCTTGTTTTTCCTTGAGAAGAATTCAAGGTAGCTGTTTCTTACGGGAGCAGTCGGTTCTGCAGGCTTAACAGGCTCGGGACGGCGCAGGGTCACAGGCTCACGCTTTATTTCGGGCGCAGGCTTGGGCGCTTCCGCAGTCCTGTTTATTGCATCAATGTCATCGGAAACCGACATTACAACATCATCGCTGTCGGAGATTTCTATTCCTGCGATCCTCTTGCCTTCCGACTTTACAACATCATCACCATTAAATGCCGCAGACTTGGGGGCAGAGGTTTCATTAGCTGCTGCAGTGTCCGCAAGATCGGTAGCATCGGTTATCTCAATTCCTGCAAATCTGTTGCTTTCGGCTTTAGGCTTTTCAGGTGCAGGAGCCGGAGCAGGTTCTTCGTGAACAGGCTCGCTGTGTGCTTTCTTGTTTACAACATCTGCAAGAGTAGGTACTTCGGGTATCTCAATTCCTGCATATGTATGGCTTTCTGTCTTAGGCTGTTCGGGAGCAGGTGCAGGTGCAGGTTCTTCATGAACAGGCTGGCTGTGTGCTTTTTTGTTAACAACATCTGCAAGAGTGGGAACCTCGGGTATCTCGATTCCTGCATATGTATGGCTTTCCGTTTTAGGCTTTTCGGGTGCAGGAGCCGGAGCAGGTGCAGGTTCTTCGTGAACAGGCTCGCTGTGTGCCTTTTTGTTTACAACATCTGCAAGGGTCGGTACCTCGGGTATCTCCATTCCTGCAGGAGCGGCGCTTTCCGTCTTAGGCTGTTCGGCTGCTTCGGGCTTAGGCGGCTCAGCAGCAGGAGCAGGACGGTGCATAGGCGGCTTGTTAAGCAGGATATTGCCCGAACCTAAAGCTGCAAGAGCGTCATCCAAAGAAGTTACCTCATGCTCTCCCTTGGGAACGGGAGCAGGCTTTTTAACGGGCTGGGGAGCAGGAGCAGGCTTCTCTTCGGCAGCAGGAGCAGCAGGAGCGGCAGGCGGCGGAGCAACAGGCTTCGGCGTTTTTTCTTCCGCTGCGGCAGGCTTAGGCGCATTCTTCGGCGGATGCAGGAAGTTCTCAACGGCAGCCCTCAGGGACTTAAGGTTGTCCTTAGAAGTCTGGTCGGAGTAGCCCTTGATGATAGCAAGAGCGTTGATGTCATCGGAAGAACGGCTCTCGTGCTTGTCGATGGCGACCTGAGAAGCAACAAGCTGCACCTTTTCCATAGCGTTTATTTTTTTCTTGTCGATACCGCTGTTGATAACGAAAAGCGGAACAACATTCTTGAAATTTTCGGGGTAATTTTCTTTGATAAGCTTTTCCTTAGCTTCTTCCGAATCGTTGGTGTACCACGAAACGGCGGCTATCATTATTTTAGCCGGGTTAATGCCCACGGAATTCTTTTTGAACCACTCCATTATCTGGAGCTTATCGCCGTAAACTCCGCTTGCGAAGATAGTGAGCTTATATGCAAGGAGCTTTGTGGGATTGAAAGAGGACGCAGCGATAACATCGGCGTCAAAATCCTCTTTGAGCCAGTCAGCATATTGTTTTGTATGCCCGTATTTTGACATATATACGATAGCTAAATCTTTCATTGTTTCATATACGGCTTACAGCCTGTGCAAACCGTTTCCCCTCCCGTAATAAAACATTAGAAAAATGGCAGAAACGATGTAATCAGCGTTTTCTTAGCATTATATCCAAATATATTTTCTCATATTACAATTATATAGTATTGGTAGATAAATTTTGTGGATAATATATTAACATAAAATGAATTTTATTAAATTTATTAAAATGTTTGATGATTTCAAGGTAAAAAGCAGAAAAATCGTCGGACAAAACCTATCGAAAACCGGATGCTTGCTTATGATTTCTGCGGTGAGATTACAAATCTTTGGAATGGCACGGTCGAAAAGGAAATATAGATCCGCATATTTTGTTTATTAACTGTTGACAAAATATTCGTTTTGTTTTACAATATAACTGCACACGCAACCGGATTATTTTATTGGAGGTAAATATATGCTGAAAAAAGTATTCTCTTTGCTCGTTTCAACAATAATCTGCCTGTCGCTGTTTTCGGGGTGTGGTGAAGCTGAAACGGCGAATGTTGTTATGCCGGATATAGTGTTTGTCAAGTTTTATTGGAAATATAACGGCAATATCAACGGCGAATATATTGATAAGGACGGGTACATAAGAAGTTTTGAATTCACCGGGTTAGATCTG
>JALEJQ010000046.1 GCA_022769565.1 Oscillospiraceae bacterium | reverse complement strand
ATAGCGCCTGCGCTAAAGAAAGGTTTATTTCTCTCTTTAACTCGTCATTACGGCGGCAGGACCGTGCTAACGCTTCCCCGAACCGCATCCGTGCAAAATATTGAATTTTTATAGCAACAAGTATAGCACCCTTTTTTCTGTGTGTCAAGATAAATAACAAATGGTCATAAAAAATTATGAATTTATGCTATTTTTTATTTGTAATTTGAAGATTAATATGTTATAATATCCTTACATGGCTGTTGAAAGCAGTTATGAAGCTGTTTTTCAGTTTATTAATAAAAATACCGCTCTAAAGAACCGGAGGTTTATATATGTCAAAAAATAATTTCGGCAATGGAAAGAAAGCATCGGCGTTTTCCGTTGCGGAGGTCATTGTTACCGTTATTCTTATTGTCGTTATCGCAGGTCTTGTTTTCTGCAACGTTGTGTTCCGCAGCGACAATAAGTCAACAAGCATTTTCGGCTACAGCTTTTATAAGACCCGTGCCGTAAATATGGTGCCGGAGATACCAGTCAACACCGTTATTATCGCCAAAAAGTCCGAGATACCGAATATTAAGGAAAAAAGCGTTATCCTCTGCAATATTGGGGAATATACCGCCCTTACAAGAGTTGTTGAGATACAGCAGGAGGAGGGTCAGACCTATTACATAGTAAAGTTTGACACCGCTCCGGCAAACGAGACCTTCAGAGTGAGCGGAGAGGACGTTATCGCAAAAGCCGTATGGCAGCTTGAATCCTTCGGCAAGTTCCTTGACTTTGCCACCTCTGTGCCTGGAATAATCATTGCCGTTGTGATCCCTCTTGCGGTGATAATAATTTTCCAGGCCGTTCGCATAAAGAATATAAGAGACCTTGAACGTGAGGCTTCTTCACTTGACGATATTGACGAGGTGATTTTCTCACGGAAAAAGGAATCTCCCCCTGCAGTTACATTTACCGAGCCGAAATTCTCCGAGGATGTTACCGATAAGCTGCCTGCTGTAAGACCCGTTTCCGAGCGCAGAAGGAGTGAAGCCTTTGGTTTCGACTCCGAGGACGCAAAGCCTAAGGCAAAGCTTACCGTTGACGATAAGGGCAGAGCCGATTACAAGGCCGCCGAAAGACCTGCTGTCAGAGAAAATCCTGCCGAAACGCCTCTTGAAAGATTTGAAAGGGTGAACAATATGCCCAGGCAGACCTCTGCTGTGGGAGCATCCGCAAGAGCTTCTTCGGGCAGCGAGCCTGTTTACGCAAACCGTCCCACAAGAATAGAACCCCGCAGCGGCGCAGACTATTCCGCTAAAGTAAATGAGACCGTCAGCAGCGGCAGGGAAGAAAGAGTGGTGTTCACTCCTCACCTGAGCAACATTATCCCCGACAGCCTTGCAAATATACAGGAAGAAGCTGTTGTTTCCGGTTCTGTCGGCAGAGAGGGCGGTTTCAGCGAAAGCGTGAAGTCCTATTTTGAAAAGGAAAGCGCAAAACCTGCTGCGGAAGTACCCGTTGCAACGGAAGAAAATCCGCCTGCGCCCACTATCCCCGAAAAAGCCGTTGTTCCCAAGGAAAATATCGCTCCCGTTAAAAAGAAGAAAAGCAGCAAGACCCTTGAAGAGCTTATGAACATTATTGATGCTGAGGAAACAAAACTAAAAAAATAACTTACGGTATAAAATAACATTTAAGGGGCTTTTCAAAAGTGGTTTTTTCCGATCTGTTTTTCATATATGTATTTCTTCCCGTATGTCTTATCTTTTACTATGCGGTTAAGAGCAATAAGGGCAGAAACGCCGTGCTTGCCTTGTTTTCCCTTGTTTTTTACGCATGGGGAGAGCCTGTGTGGGTGATTCTTCTTGTAATAAGCGCCGTTGTGGATTACTGCAACGGACGTTTTATTGAGTATTGCCGCAAAAAAAAGAACGGCAAAGAGGTGCTGGGCGTTGTAAGCTCACTTGTTATCAATCTTGGAATACTTGCGCTGTTCAAATACAGCGGCTTTGTTATAGAAAATATAAATGTGCTGACGGGACTTTCGCTGAAGGTGCCGCAGTTTGCGCTGCCTATAGGAATTTCCTTCTATACGTTTCAGACTATTTCCTATACCGTGGACGTTTACAGGGGCAAGGTCAAGGTGCAGCGTTCCTTCCTTAGCTTCCTGCTTTACGTTTCAATGTTCTTTCAGCTTGTTGCGGGACCTATCGTCCGTTATGAAAGCGTTGCGGAGGAGATCGACTGCCGCAGAGTAAGCTTAGGTGAAATAAACAGCGGATTCATACGCTTTGTATACGGACTTGCAAAAAAAGTAATTATTTCCAACTGTATGGGAGAGCTTGCGGCTTCTTCCCTCGGCTTTGAAACGGCGCCTTCCTCGGTTGCGGCGGCGTGGTTCGGCGTTTTTATGTATGCGCTGCAGATATACTTCGATTTTTCGGGCTATTCCGATATGGCAATAGGACTTGGAATGATGTTCGGGTTCCACTTCCCCGAAAACTTCAATTATCCGTATATTTCACGCTCCGCAACGGAATTCTGGCGCAGGTGGCATATTTCCCTGGGTTCATTTTTCCGTGACTACGTCTATATCCCAATGGGCGGCAACCGTAAGCATATGTATCTTAACCTTGCGGTCGTGTGGTTCCTTACGGGACTGTGGCACGGCGCAAGCTGGAACTTCATTATATGGGGCTGCGGATTTGGTCTGCTGATAATGATAGAAAAGCTGTTCCTGCTTAATATTCTGGAGAAAATACCTGCGTTGTTCTCACATATCTATGCGCTGTTCATAATTTTGATAGGCTGGACGGTGTTCTGGTTCACCGATATGGGCAAGCTGGGCGTGTGCCTTAAAACAATGTTCGGCTTCGGCGGCGTTCCCCTCGGCGACGAGCTTACAAAGTCGGCGCTGCTTAATAATCTTTACATTATAGTTATAGCTGTCGTTATATCCGTTCCCGTTTACAGATTTATTTCGGGCAAGGCGGAAAAGCTGGAGCGCAGGTCTGCCGCAGGCTTTGTGACGGTAAAAAGCGTTCAGACTATAGTTACGGCGGCGCTGCTTCTGCTGTCGTCCGTTATGCTTGTTGGACAGACCTATAATCCGTTCCTTTATTTCAGGTTTTAAGGAGGTGCAGCATGGGCGGCAATGAGGAAAAACAGCTTGACGAAAGCTATTACAATCCCGACTTGAAAAATCAGATAAAAAGAGCGCAGGCTTACAAGAAAAGCCTGCGGCGTTACAATATAATAAGCCTTGTGATATTTGCTGCGCTTGTGCTGACAGCTGCGGCGTGTATGATATTTATGAAGCGCCCCGATGTTTCGGAGATAGAGAAAAGAAGCCTTGCAGAAAAGCCGGAATTTTCTCTCAGCAGCTTTTTCAGCGGAGAATATACCGATAATTTTTCCCTGTATTTTTCTGATACCGTTCCTTTCAGAGAAAAGCTGGTTAGCCTTAGCTCTTTCCTTAAAAAAGCAAGGGGAATAAGCTCGCCCTCCTTTTACGGTGCGGTGGAGATAGTTGCCGACGAGGACGGAAACTCCGTTGAAGAGGAATATACGGAAACAACAGCGCCTCCCGTTACATCGGTAGTTTCCTCCGTTGTTTCCGATGAGAATAACGAAACCTCCATCGTTACCGAAACGGTGACGGTCACTCAGGAAACTACAACAGCCGCAAGCAGTGGAGAGCTTAACATCGCCGATTTCTCCAACAACGGCATAGTTGTTGACGGAGTTAAAATGTACGGCGAGGACGCAGGCGTTATGCTTTTCGGCGGAAACAAGAAGCAGGGCAAGCGTTATGCGGACATTATAAATAAGTATCACGAAGCCCTGGGTGACAGCGTTAACGTGTGGAACATCGTAGTTCCCACATCTGCGGAATTTTACCTGCCCTCACGCTTCAGCAAGTATTCCGCCTCCGAAAAGGACGCAATTGACAATATTTACGCTAATCTTGCGGAGGGAGTAACGGGTGTTGACGCTTATTCCGTGCTTGCGGAGCATACGGACGAGTACATTTACTTCCGTACCGACCACCATTGGACGCCCCTTGGAGCATATTATGCGTATACTGCCTTTATGGACGCTCTCGGGATGGAATATCACCCCATTGAGGACTACACCGAAAAGGTCAAGACGGGGTTTGTAGGCTCACTTTATGGCTATACGGGCGATGTAACGCTGCTGAACGCTCCCGAGGAATTTCATTATTTCCTGCCGCCGGAGGTTAATTATACTACTTCTTACTACAGCTATGATACCCTTGCGCCAAAGGGCAGCGGAGCGCTTTTTCACGAGTATGTGGAGGGTGGAAACTGCTACGGAATGTTCCTGGGTGCAGACGCAATCCACACAAGGATCTCCACCGATGTAAGAAACGGCAGGAAAATAGCGGTCTTTAAGGAATCCTACGGCAACGCCTTTGTTCCCTTCCTTGTAAACAATTTTGAAGAGATATACGTTATAGATATACGCTACTTCGGAACAAATGCGGTAGAGTATCTGAAAAAGATAGGCGTTACGGACGTTCTTTTCATTGACAACTGCTTTGCGGCAAATACTTCGTCACTTATTTCGGGAATAGAGAGAATGTTTGAATCGGATACGGGAACTGTCACCACTACTGTTCCGACGGAAACCTCCGCAGCCGATGAAAAAAGCGAAAAGACTTCTGCAAAAACTCAAAAGAATACGAAAAAAACCACAACCGACAGCAAAAGTAAAAATGCTGAAACTTCTGCTCCCGAAACGGAGAAAAAGCCTGCCGTTACCTCTGTTCCGCAAACGGATGTACCCGATGAAAAGCAAACGGTAGTGCCGGCACAGTAAAAAAATGGATGTTGCAGAACTGCGAAGCATAACGGGATTCCAAAGGGACGTATTGTGTATAAACGTGTATAATACTAATCCTCATTTAACCTGTAGATAAATTTGGCAGCTATAATTGCACCACTCGTCGTCAAGCTCCCTTGCCGTGCGACAGCACACCTGTGGTCGCTTTCCTTGATTGGAGCAATTCTATCTACCAACTTTATCTACCGAACAAACAAATGAGGATTAGTATAAAAAAGAAGCTGCCGCAGCACACGCTGCAGCAGCTAATTATGTTTCGTAAAGTTAACGTATCAATAGAATCTCTTTTTGTTCTTGTTAATAACAATGATAGTTACTACAACGCCTGCAATAACAACAGCAGCAACTATTACAATGATGATAACGGTCAGAGAAGAACCGCTTCCGGAGGATGTTTCCTCAGCTGCAGTTGTAGTTTCAGCCTGAGCTGCCGTTTCCGCAGGAGCTTCTGTTGCAGCTTCCGTTACAGCTTCGGTGGCAGCTTCCGTTGTGGTAACCTCGGGAACGCTGAGATTTGTAACAGTTACCTTTGTGACCTTCATCTTTATGCCTCTGTCGCCAACGCAGATGTTGTTTACTGTGGACAGATCCTCGCTGCCGTAAGCAGTCACCATTCCGTTGTAATCGAACACAGCGTATGTATCATCGTATTCAATAGGAACGACCTGCGCCCATATCTGCGGTTCTGCAACATAGTTCTGAAGAATAAGCTCTGCCTGATGCTGATTTTGGATAGACGGTTCTCCTTCAAGCTCATATTCAACTCTGATAGTAGTATCGGGAGTAAATCTTGATACATCGAGATCGGACTGGCCGTAAGTAATGGATTGTCCCCAGGAACCGTTTGTCTGAACTGCTCTTGCAACGGACATTTCAACATCCTCGGTTTCGGCGTATGCCATAAACGCCATACATACCGAGGTCACAACAGCGGCAAAAACGCCTGTTAAAACCTTATGTACTTTCATTTTTGCATATCTCCTTAATAAATAATATATCTATTTCGTCTAATATACAATATTTTATACCATTTCGTCAATAATGTCAATGCCGGTATATTTCTTTTGTCAATATGCACAAATAAGCTGCCCTACCAAAGAGATTGAACAGCAAATTGTGCAAATCTATGTCAAAAAATGTAATTTTTCTGATATAAACCGTTCAGCGCTTCTCTTTAAAGCCCCAGCCGTCCAGTCCCGAACGCCGCAAAGCGCCGAAAAGCCTTTCCGAGAAGCCTCTGTCCGCCTTTTCACGCTCCGCAAGCTCACTTTTTATCCTTTGCCTTGCAGTTGAACCGTCAGCAGGACAACCCGACTTCGCAACAGGCAGAGAACTGCGCCTTGCCGCCGCCCGTATATCCTTTTCGGGAGCAAAAACAAGGGGTCTGATAAGCGTAATATCCCTGTCGTCCAGCGTACAAACAGGCGGAAAACAGCCGAGCCTGCCCTCGATAGTGAGATTCATAACAAAGGTCTCTACAACATCGTCAAAATTGTGTCCCAGAGCCACCTTGTTGCAGCCAAGCTCCTTAGCTGCGCCCAGCAGAGCACCCCTTCGCATTCTTGAACAAAGACTGCAGGGGTTAGGCTCCTTTCGCACATCGAAAACAATTTCGCCTATCTGAGTATCGACTACCTTATATTGTATTCCGAGAGAAGCGCAAAGTTCCGATATTGCCCCGTAATTCTCTGCTTTTCCGCCGAAATGAGGGTCAATGGTAACAGCCGTTATCTCGTAGCTTATCCCGATAAAACGCCGCAGGAGAGCAAGTCCGTTCAGCAGAACAAGGCTGTCCTTGCCTCCGGATACGCCCACAGCGATCCTGTCGCCGTCTTTGAGCATACCGAATTCCGTAACAGCCCTGCGCATATGACCGAGAATTTTCTGCATAGCTTACTTTGTGATGTTGCCGTGGGAAAGCTCGGTAAGATAAGCATTGATGAATCCGTCAAGCTCGCCGTCCATAACAGCCTGAATGTTGCCGTTTTCAAAGTTTGTGCGGTGATCCTTAACGAGAGTATAGGGCATAAAAACATAGGAACGTATCTGTGCGCCCCAGGCGATCTCCTTCTGAACGCCCTTGATGTCCTCTATCTTTTCAAGGTGCTCTCTTTCCTTTATCTCAACCAGCTTGGACATAAGCATTTTCATTGCATAGTCCTTGTTCTGGTACTGGCTTCGCTGGGTCTGGCAGGAAACAACGATGCCCGTAGGTATGTGAGTAAGACGCACCGCAGAGGAGGTCTTGTTGACCTTCTGTCCGCCTGCGCCGGAAGCACGGTAGAAGTCTATTTCAAGGTCTTCGGGACGTATTTCGATGTTTGTGTCGGCTTCGCTCATTTCGGGCATAACTTCAAGTGAAGCAAAGGAAGTGTGGCGGCGTCCCGAGCTGTCGAAGGGTGATACTCTGACAAGTCTGTGAACGCCCGATTCCGACTTCATAAAGCCGTAAGCGTTAAGTCCTTCAATAAGGATAGAAGCGGATTTAAGACCTGCTTCGTCGCCGTCAAGGTAATCAAGGGTAGTGACCTTGAAGCCGTGGCTCTCAGCCCACATATTGTACATTCTGAACAGCATCTGCGCCCAGTCCTGCGCCTCTGTTCCGCCTGCTCCTGCGTGGAAGGTAAGGATAGCGTTCTTGCTGTCATACTCGCCGGTAAGCAGAGTGGTGAGCTTCATTGATTCAAGCTCGTTTCTGAAGTGGTGAGCATCGGACTTTATCTCGTAAACAACGTCGTCCTCTTCTTCTGCGCCCTCTTCAATGGTAAGCTCTATCATAGTAATAGTATCTTCAAGCTTTTCGTTGAGCTTGTTGTAGCTTTCTATGGTAGCTTCGTGGTGCTTTATGGTCTGCATGACCTTCTGGGAATTTTCAAGGTCGTCCCAGAAGCCTTCCTTGCCCGACTGCTCCTGAAGCTCGGCAATTTCGGCTTTAGCCTTATCAATGTTAAGAATATTGTAAAGCTCTTTCATATCCTTGCGGTAACCCTCAAGCTCCACCTTTAATTCTTCAAGTAAAAGCATATATTAGCTCCTTTCAATGTAAATGCGCACTCTTAAACGATATTATACCATATTTAAAGAGGTTTGAAAAGGGGGTAAAGCAAATTTTTTTGTAAGGCATTACAGATCTCAAGGACTTTTAATACATTTTATACCGGTAATGCAATATAAATGTTGCTTATTTAAAAATAATGTGCTATAATATTATCGGCAAATTTTTTTGAACCGAGGTAGTTTTATGCCGTCACTTAAAAACAAAAACAAACAGATGTCTCCTGCCGCAGTTATCTCTCTTAGCTTTCTTGCGGTAATACTTGTAGGAACAATTTTGCTGACAATGCCCTTTTCTTCTGCGGAAAGGAACTTTACAGACCCACTTACAGCGTTTTTTACCGCAACTTCGGCGACCTGCGTGACGGGACTTGTTGTGGTGGACACAGGCTCATACTGGAGCATTTTCGGACAGCTCGTTATACTTATAATGATACAGATAGGCGGTCTGGGACTGGTTACATTTGCTTCGTTCTTCGGCTTTCTCATAAGAAAAAAGCCTGAGCTGCACTCAATTCAGGTGGCCTCCGAATCGGTCAACACCGTAGGCTTCTATGATGTAAAGCATATGGTAAAGCGCATTATCGCCATTTCCTTTATTTCCGAGCTTATAGGCGCTTGTCTGCTGATGTTTTCCTACGTTCCGAAATTCGGCTCAAAGGGCATCTATATCGCCGTGTACCTTTCCATAACCGCTTTCTGCAACGCAGGCTTTGACATAATGGGAATGGTCGCAGAGCCTTTTTCAAGCGTGACCTCCCTTTCTTCCGACCCGATAACGCTTGTTGTACTGCCCCTTATAATCATTTCGGGCGGTCTCGGCTTCGTTGTCTGGACAGACCTTATCGAATACCGCAAAAAGAAGCGCCTTGCCTTCCAGTCAAAGGTAGTGCTGTTTTCAACGCTGCTGCTTATTGCGCTGGGAACTGTTCTTACAATGATGACAGAGTGGAACAATCCTGCCACACTTGAGGGAAAAGGCTTCTTCTATAAGCTTGGCAACGGATTTTTCCAGTCGGTAACAATGAGAACAGCAGGCTTCAACACCATAGATACCGCAGGCATGACCCCTATGATGAAGATATTTTCCGTGTTCTTCATGTTTGTGGGCGCATCCTCAGGCTCAACGGGCGGCGGTATTAAAATTACCACCTTTGCAATAATCGTTCTCACGGTCGTAAGCGTTCTTACGGGCAAGGAAGACACCATTATGCTTGGCAGAAAGATAGAAAAGGATGTTGTTTACAAAGCGATCGCGATCATGTTCATTTTCGTGCTGCTTATAATCGTTTCTTCCATTGCAATATATAACCTTAATCCCGGCATTTCGGGCGTTGACGCGACCTTTGAAGTAACGTCGGCAATTTCTACAACAGGTCTTGGCGTAGGCGTTACGGGCGTGTGCGGAGCTGTTTCAAAAATAATACTTATTATAATTATGTTTGTGGGACGAGTGGGTCCTGTATCATTGGGACTTGCGCTGTCGATGAATACGAACCGCCGCAGCAATAAGGAAGTCTGCCCCGTTGGCAAAATAATGGTTGGATAAGGAGAAGTTTGAAAATCTTTGATTTTCAAACTACGAGTTTTGTTTCTTCGGCTGTCGCCTCGATTTGCTAACGCAAACCACAAAACTCAGAAAGGAATAGTCATTGCTATGTCTGAATTCAGATTTGAACCGCTCCAGAAAGGGATAGATATATGCGTTTCACAGGAGCATAAATTCGGCACGGACGCATTCCTGCTCACAGGCTTTGCCGCTCCGAGAAGGAAGGACAAGGTATGCGACCTTGGCACGGGCTGCGGAATAATACCTTTGCTTATGCAGATAAAATACGACCCGAAAATAATTTACGGCGTGGATATACAGAAGCAGGCTATCGACCAGTTTAAGGCTACCATTGAAAAAAATCACCTTGAACGGCTTGTGCCGGTGGAAGCGGATCTGAGGGAGCTGTGGGAGGACTGTCCCAAAGGCAGCTTTGACCTTGTGACCTGCAATCCGCCCTATAAAGCCGCAAAAGCAGGTATAGAAAGCATGGGCGAGGCGCAGAAGATAGCGAGGCACGAGATACTCTGCAACATAAACGATGTGTGCAAGGCTGCTTCAAAGCTGCTTAAATTTGGCGGCAGACTATGCCTTTGCAACCGTCCGGAAAGGCTTGCGGACGTTATATGTGCAATGAGGGCAAATAAGATAGAACCGAAGGCTCTCCGCTTTGTCTGCAAGACCGTCAATGACCCAAGCTGGCTGTTTCTTATTGAGGGAACGCTTGGGGGAAAACCCTTTATGAAAGCCTTGCCGCCCCTGGTAGTCAAGGACGGCGACGGCTATTCAAAGGAGCTTATGGAAATATACGGCGGAGATAAGAACGGGTATTGAGCTGCGAAGCATAACGGGATCCCAAAGGGATGAGTTGCTTTGGCGCAGGTTCTTTAAGTCAATTTTATTGACTTTGACACCCACCACCCTTTGATAAAGCAAAATTCTGTCCTCACTGCCGTTCGGAGTTTCCTTTGGAAACCAAGCAGAATTGACGTAAACTTTATTCCGCTTCGCAGTGGGGACTTTGTCCCTTTGGATTCCCGTTATTTTCGCTGCATTTATTTCGATGCGCCCGCTGTTTCCGGCACTCGCTCTTCCGTTTCTTCTTCCTTCATCGGAAGTTCGGGTGCGGTATGTACGGTTTCATTTGGCAAGGCGGCTTGTTTTCTCCTGCCTTTGCTCATTTTTACACTGAACCGTGAGGAATAATATTTCTCTTTCAGCTTTTCCATTGACTCCGAATAGGAAATCGAACGGATATTTGGGTAAGCTTTGAGAAAACGCTCCACCTGTGCGTCCTTCAGGCTTATGAGTTTTTCATACTTTTCCTTTATTTCGGCAATTTCCTTGGAATCCATGAGTTTGTCGTACTTTTCCTTTATTTCGGCGATCTCCTTGGAATCCATCAGCTTTTCGTACTTTCCCTTTATCTCATTGGTCTCGTTTGCCAGCTTTTCGCCGATCTTTATGGAGCTTTTAAGCATTATCTTTGATATTTCATCTATCTGCTTAAGTCTGTTGTTAAGGCTGTCAACTGCGCAGAAGGAGGAGATAACGTCTATGGCTATAAGCACCGACATTATTATTATAAAAACAAGTCCTGCCTTTACGGGTATAAGATCCACCAGCTTTTCCACAAGGGGATGTACTACCCTTACCACAAGAACACAGCCGAAGCCCCACAAAAGTGAGACCTTCAGGCATATGTAGCCTTTGAAGTTGAATTTTTCGTGTGAGTAGTCCCACCATCTTGTGTGGAACAGCTTTTCCATGCCCATTCCCACAAGCAGCTCAAAGGTGGTGCATAGCAGACCTGTGGCTAAGAACAGAGGAAAAACAGTGTGGTTCAGCGGTCGGAAAAAGGTGACTACCATAAGCACGCCGAAGCCGTAAATGGGGCATATTGGCATATTGAGGAAGCCTCTGTTCTGGTATTCGCCCGTTTCAAGTGTCATATAACATACTTCTATACACCAGCCTATGAAAGACCAGATACAGAACATAATAAACATCTGGTATAGGCTGTATTGAAAAAATGGCAATTCGCTCATAAAATCAAACCTCTTTGTCGTCTGTCGTCAATGTTTTGAAATTTGTCCTTTACCTTGTGCTTTTTTACGGCGCAAGGCTGTTATATGGGGCGCCCCGGTCCGACGCCTCTGCATAAAGCGCATATTTTTGCTGAATTATGTGTCATTCAGCCTTATTATTATACAGCGTATAGTATTAAAAGTCAACAGATTTCCCCGTGGACGGAAAAAATTTTGACATTTTCACATATAATCTAAAATTACCACTTGATTTTTTGGCAGTAACGTGTTATAATATAAAAACTGCTGAATGTTCAGTCAGATATGGAGAGGTATCGAAGTGGTCATAACGGGGCTGACTCGAAATCAGTTTGCGAGCAATCGCGCAGGGGTTCGAATCCCCTCCTCTCCGCCAGGAAATGTCCTCGGGCGCTTTTGCCCGGGGATTTTTTGCTGCTCTTATGCATTATTTTTTACGATAAAAATGCGATTTTTAAAAGAATTTTCTTTTAGTTTACGATTTCTTGACAACACAAATATTATATGATATAATTACAAAGGTTATGTGCCGATATAGACGCATAAGCAAGACTTTAATAATTTAAAGGGGAATGTTTTATGAAATCCATGAAGAAAATTGCAGCCGCTGCGCTGTCCTGTCTTATGGCAGGCGCTATGCTGGCAGGCTGCGGAACTACCGAAAACACAACATCCGACAGCGGCTCCTCCGATGCAGGCTCCGCTGATGCAGGCAAGGTCTATAACGTAGGTATCTGCCAGCTTGTTGAACACGCCGCTCTCGACGCAGCAACTCTCGGCTTTAAGGACGCTCTTACCGAAAAGCTTGGCGAAAACGTTAAGTTTGACGAGCAGAACGCTCAGGGCGAAAGCACAAACTGCGCTACTATCTGCTCAGGCTTCGTTGCAAACAACTGCGACCTTATCCTTGCAAACGCAACTCCTGCTCTCCAGGCTGCTGCTGCTGCTACAAACTCCACTCCTATCATCGGAACATCTATCACAGACTACGCTACCGCTCTTGCTATTGACGAGTGGACAGGCAAGACAGGCGTAAACGTTACAGGTACTTCCGACCTTGCTCCCATTGACCAGCAGGAAGATATGCTCCTTGAGCTTTTCCCCGATGTTAAGCAGGTAGGTATCCTCTACTGCTCTTCCGAAGCAAACTCCAAGTACCAGGCTACAAAGTTTGAAGAAGCTCTTGCAGCTGACGGAATCGCTTACAAGGAATATTCCGCTGCCGATTCAAACGAGATACAGTCCATCACTACCACGGCTGTTGCTGAATGTGACGTTCTGTATATCCCTACCGACAACACAATGGCTTCCAACGCTGAAATAGTCAAGAACATTGCAGTTCCCGCAGGTATCCCCGTTATTGCAGGTGAAGAAGGCATCTGCTCCGGCTGCGGCGTTGCAACACTTTCTATCAGCTACTACGATATCGGCTACAAGGCAGGCGAAATGGCTTACGATATTCTCGTAAACGGCAAGAACGCAGGCGATATGGACATTGAATTTGCTCCCAACGTTGTTAAGGAATACAACAAGGAGATCTGCGAAACTCTCGGAATCACACCTCCCGAAGGCTACGTTGCTATCGGCGAATAATTACTTACCTAAGGCGTTTTAACTTTAAGATCTGCGGCGGCGGAGTACGGCAAAGCGCTCCGCTTCCGCACTATTATTAAATAATCGAAATCTGTGAACGGAGTGTACGGCTATGAAACCAATTTCGGCTCTCTTTATGGCGCTTCCCGGCTCTGTGGCCCAGGGTCTTATATGGGGCATACTTGCCATCGGAGTTTACATTACATACAAAATACTGGATTTTGCGGATCTTACCGTTGACGGTACTCTCGGCACCGGCGGAGCAGTTGCAGTTGTTCTCATAATCAACGGCTGTCCCGTTCCTCTTGCGCTTGTATGCGCATTTATTGCAGGCTGTGTCGCAGGTCTTGTAACGGGAATGCTCAATACCGCTCTGGGAATACCTGCTATCCTTGCCGGTATCCTTACTCAGCTTGCGCTTTACTCTATAAACCTGGACATAATGGGGCAGGCGAATACTGCCATTAATGTTGATAAATATCCTCTCATTGTTTCCCTCAGATTCATACCCGAGACCATTGCAAAGGGCGTACTTTTCATAGCGGCTATCATTGCAATACTTTACTGGTTCTTCGGTACGGAATACGGCTTCACCATAAGAGCTACGGGCTGTAACTCCAATATGGCAAGAGCGCAGGGCATCAATACGAAGAAATCCACAGTTATCGCACTTATCCTTTCCAACGGACTTGTTGGACTTGCAGGCGGACTTCTTGCACAGTATCAGGGCAACTCCGATGTAAACATGGGCAGAGGCGCTATCGTTATCGGTCTTGCCGCAGTTATCATCGGCGAAGTTCTTGGCGAGGTTATCCTTGGCAAGCACCTGAATTTCGTGGGCAGACTTGCCTTCACCGCTGTGGGCGCAATTATTTACTATATCGTAATTCAGATAGTGCTCTGGCTGGGTCTTTCCACTCAGAACACAAAGCTGTTCTCGGCAATAGTGGTTGCTGTGTTCCTTGCAGTACCTTATCTCCGCAAGAACGCAAAGAATTCCTTTAAAAGCGCTGCAAAGAAAGGGGTTGTGAAGGATGCTTGAGCTGATAGACATCAAAAAGACCTTTAACCCCGGCACTATCAACGAGAAAAAGGCTCTTACAGGCGTTACCATAACCCTTGAAGACGGCGATTTCGTTACCATAATCGGCGGAAACGGCGCAGGAAAATCCACCACCCTTAACGCCATTGCAGGTGTGTGGCCGGTGGATTCCGGTTCAATAATCATCAACGGACAGAACGTTACGGGTCTTTCCGAGCATCAGAGGGCAAAGTTCCTCGGACGTGTTTTCCAGGATCCTATGACGGGAACAGCCGCTACAATGGAAATTCAGGAAAACCTTGCTCTTGCTGCAAGAAGAGGGCAGAGCAGAGGTCTCAGATGGGGCATTACTCGCAAGGAACGTGAAGAATATCACGAACTGCTGAAGACCCTTGACCTTGGACTTGAAGATAGAATGACCTCGAAGGTAGGCTTGCTTTCCGGCGGTCAGAGACAGGCGCTCACCCTGCTTATGGCAACGCTGAAAAAACCCGAGCTGCTTCTTCTTGACGAGCATACCGCCGCACTTGACCCGAAAACTGCGGCAAAGGTGCTTGAACTGTCCGACAAGATAATCGCCGAGAACCACCTTACAGCAATGATGGTAACCCACAATATGCACGACGCTATCATTCACGGCAACCGTCTTATTATGATGAACGACGGAAAGATAATCTACGACGTAAAGGGCGAGGAAAAGAAGAAGCTCACCGTTGAAGACCTCCTTAAGAAATTTGAAGAGGTAAGCGGCGGCGCTCTGGACAACGACAGAATGCTCCTCGGTAATTAATGAACGCTCTATCCGCTTCCGATGCTGCTGTCGGGGGCGGAATTTCTTTTAATGTGGAATTTGGAAAGTTGAAAGTTAATACTAATAACCATTTATCCATAGGTTAAATGGTTATTAGTATTACAGCATACCCAAAGCAATTTCACTCTTCACTCTCTGCACTCCAAACTCATAGAAATTCCACTTTCAACTTTCCACATTCCAAATTCTTTTTAAATTTTGCATTAAAAATAACGGAAACTGCAAAAAACACTTGATTTCAGACGAAAAATGATATATAATTAATTCGTATGCAAGCGGCGTCTGAAAATGCCGTTAATAATGAAAGGAGTCATAATATGAATTATACTCATGAAGTTGAAACGATGTGCAGCGTCAAGCAGGGCGTAGCACACGGCTGCGCTCCCATTCCCGAAGAAGCAAAATGGGTAAAAGCCAAGGATATCAAGGATATTTCCGGTTTTACTCACGGTATCGGCTGGTGCGCTCCCCAGCAGGGTACCTGCAAGCTCTCCCTTAACGTTAAGGAAGGCGTTATTCAGGAAGCTCTCGTTGAGACCATCGGCTGCTCCGGTATGACACATTCCGCAGCTATGGCAGCTGAGATCCTCCCCGGCAGAACAATTCTTGAAGCTCTTAACACAGACCTTGTCTGTGACGCTATCAACACAGCTATGAGAGAGCTTTTCCTCCAGATCGTTTACGGCCGTTCACAGTCCGCTTTCTCCGAAGACGGTCTTGCTATCGGCGCAGGCCTTGAAGACCTCGGTAAGGGTCTCCGTTCACAGGTCGGCACAATGTTCGGTACTCTTAAGAAGGGTCCTCGTTACCTCGAAATGACAGACGGCTACGTTACAGGTCTTGCTCTTGACGCTGACGACGAGATCATCGGCTACAAGTTTATCAACTTCGGCAAGATGATGGACTTCATCAAGAAGGGCGACGACGTTCAGACAGCTTATGAAAAGGCTCAGGGTCAGTACGGCAGAGTTGCCGACGCTGTTAAGATCATCGACCCGAGAAAGGAATAAGGAGGATTACAACGATGGCTTTATTTGAATCATATGAGAGAAGAGAAAAGCAGATTCTTGAGGTTCTCAAAAAATACGGTATCAACTCCATTGAAGAATGTGCAGACATCTGCAAGGAAAAGGGCTTCGATCCTTATAAGATCACAGAGGGCATTCAGCCTATCTGCTTTGAAAATGCAAAGTGGGCTTACACAGTAGGCTGCGCTATCGCAATCAAGAAGGGCTGCACGAGAGCTGCCGACGCTGCTGCTGCTATCGGTGAAGGTCTCCAGTCTTTCTGTATTCCCGGTTCTGTTGCTGATCAGCGTAAGGTTGGTCTCGGTCACGGCAACCTTGGCAAGATGCTCCTTGAAGAAGATACAGAGTGCTTCGCATTCCTGGCAGGTCACGAATCCTTCGCAGCTGCAGAAGGCGCTATCGGTATCGCTGAAAAGGCTAACAAGGTTCGTAAAAAGCCCCTCCGTGTAATCCTTAACGGTCTCGGCAAGGACGCTGCTCAGATCATTGCCCGTATCAACGGCTTTACATACGTTGAAACCGAAATGGA
>JALEJQ010000030.1 GCA_022769565.1 Oscillospiraceae bacterium | reverse complement strand
ATGAACCTACAGTGGTGTAATCTTCGATTTTTGCGGCAGCCATTGTAGGCTTTACAAGCTCTGCTGCCATAACATAATTTTCGCCGTTTGCCTGAACAACAGTATATTCATACTCGGGACCAAGGCAGATTGCAAGGTTTCCGGGGAGAGTCCATGTTGTTGTTGTCCAGATAACGAAATAAGTCTTGTCAAGGTCAAGACCGAGAGCGGTAAACTTGCCCTTATCGTCTGTTACTTTGAATTTTACATAGATAGAATGGCAGGGGTCGTTTGCATATTCAATTTCAGCTTCGGCAAGAGCGGTCTGACAGTCGGGACACCAGTAAACAGGCTTAAGTCCCTTGTAAATGTAGCCTTTCTTGTACATTTTTCCGAAAACTTCGATCTCATGAGCTTCAAAGCCGGGCTTAAGGGTAAGATAAGGATCGTCAAAATCTCCCCAAACGCCAAGGCGCTTAAACTGCTTCTTCTGATTTTCCACCTGATTCAAAGCATAGTCACGGCAGTGCTTGCGAAGCTCTACGGGAGGGATAGCACCGTTTTCAACGCCGATAGCCTTCATTGCCTTAAGTTCGATAGGAAGACCGTGGGTATCCCATCCGGGAATATAAGGAGAGCAATAACCGCTCATATTCTTGTATCTTACAATAATATCCTTGAGCACCTTATTAAGAGCGGTACCCATATGAATATCTCCGTTAGCATACGGAGGGCCGTCGTGAAGAACGTACTTGGGTTTTCCGCTGTTTTTTTCGATCATTGCATAATAAGTCCTGTTTTTTGCCCATTCATCGAGCATTGCAGGTTCCTTCTGAACAAGATTTCCTCTCATGGAAAAATCTGTTTTGGGAAGATTAAGTGTTGCATTATAATCCTGCGCCATTTGATTAACTCTCCTTCAATAAGGGCGTCGCCCCGTTATTTACAGCAAAGACGCCGGCTCCTTTTCGCAGCCGGTTGTCCTTGAAATATTTAAATTATTTATTCTGACCGAATTTAAGATTTCCGAACTTGTTTTCGGAGCTGCTTGTGCTGTCCGCAAACGGGAATGCCTGAGACTGCTTTTCACGCCTTAAAGTGCTGTCCATAACTCTGGTAGCCTCCATATTATCGGCTTCAGCTTTCTGCTGGGGCTGAGGTGCGGCAGCAGCGGGCTGTTCGGGCTTGACATCCTGAACGGGAGCTTCTTCTTCCTCCTCGTCTTCGTCAAAGTCGGGAATAGCCGTGATCTGCTCAAGGTGAGCCTTATACATAGCAAGAAGATTAGACTTGAATTCGGAAACCTCCTGCTGCATTCTTGCAAGGCAGTGCTTTTCCTTTTCAAGCTGAACTCTTGTATTTCCGATGATCTCGTCAGCCTTTACATGAGCGTCGGCAATTATCTTGTCGGCATTTTCACGAGCCTCCTGAATAACTGCCCTGCCCTGCTTCTGAGCGCCTATAAGAGCGTCCTTAAGGGCGTCCTCGTCCTTTTTATATTCTCTTACGCTTTCAACAAGGACTTCGATCTTCTTTTCGACCTCTTCCTTGTCCTTCTGCATCTGAGTTATCTGAAGTGCGATCTCTCTGAGAAAATCGTCTACCTCCTCAGGCTTGTAGCCCGGTCTGGTCTGTTCAAACTTTTTATTGTTTATATCCTTTGCACTAAGCATTGTATTCACCTCTAAATATATTTTTTTATTCGGATATGCAGTCTGTCTTTTTTGGTCTTTCCGTCTATATCGCTTAAAATAAACTTACCGAAGCCTCTTACCGAAAAAACGTCTCCGCTTTTCATTTCATCGCTGACAGAAACGTTGCTGTCGTAATTGACGGTAACGTTTCCCGACCTTATGTACTGCGCAGATTTTTCACGGCTTGCCCTTGTAGCAAGACTGACCACGCAGTCAAGCCTTAAAGAAGAAACGGTACCGCTTATTTCGCTGAATTTCTCGTTTATCACAATATGCGGCTCATCCTCAACGGAAATTTTCACTCCCACCGAACCTATTTTCTTTATTTCGGAGGCAAGAGCGCCGCACACGGAGTCATACACAAATGCCGCTGTATAGCCATCGTTGACGATTATATCGCCTATCATATTGCGGTTAATGCCGCAAGCCATAACAGAACCGAGAAAATCCCTGTGGGTCAGCTTGTCCTCTTCCCTATAACGGAAAGCAAGACATTTTACGGGGAATTCGCTTTTCTCACATTCGGAATAAGGCGGAAACACGCCGAGAACAACTCTTGACGCTCCCTCAAAGCCTCCGAAGAACATAAAATTGTCGAAACCCTCGTAATTAAGCACCGATTCGGCTATTGCAGCTTGTCTTCCGTCAAGGAATGCAGAAAAACGAGGTATATATTTTTTACCGCAAATTTCCGCCATATCCGCAACGTGGGAAGCAAGCAGCGCATCTTCGCCGGAAAGCCTGTCATAACAGCCGCCTTGTTTTTTTATCAAAGGAACACTCCGTTGTTTTCAAGCTCGCCCACAAGATCCTCGCCTACAAATCCTACGTTATAAGGCGTAATAATAAAGGTATTGTTTGCAACAGGCTTGATATTTCCGCCGTTTGCATAAGCCACGCCGCCGAGGAAGTCAATAATTCTTCTTGTTACGTCGGGAGTTGTGGATTCAAGGTTGAGAACAACCGTCTTTTTGGAGTTAAGGTGATTTGCAATTTCTTTTGTATCTGCAAAGACCTCAGGCTTTACAAGGATCACCTGCAACTGAGCCGTTGCATGGATATTAACAACTCTGTTTCTCTTTCCTTCTTCATCGTTGTCATAGCTGGGCTGATCGTTTACATAATCCTCGTTATCTGCGCCTTCATCAGCGTCGGAACCCATGCCGAATGCTTCCTTAATAGTATCAAGAAATCCCATTTATCAATACATCCTCTCTTTTATTTTCTGGCACCGAAAATCCCGGAGCCTATTCTTACTATATTTGAACCATATTTAATGGCTTCCACATAATCTGCGGACATTCCCATTGAAAGAATATCCATAGATATGTTATAGATTTTTTTACTTCCGAGCTCATGGAACAACTCCTGCATTTTCGCAAAATAAGCCTCGGAATTTCCCGGCGGGGGGATAGTCATCAGTCCGCATAGCTTTATATTTTCAAGCTCTGCAATACCATAAGCAAGCTCCTCCAGCCTGTCGGGCGAAACGCCGCTTTTTGATTCCTCGCCGCCGATATTTACCTCGGCAAGAACATTCATTACAATGTTTTTCTGAGCGGCAAGACGGTTTATCTCCTCCGCAAGACGTATACTGTCCACGGAATGGATAAGCTTCACGCTGTCGATAATATATTTTACCTTATTTGTCTGCAAATGTCCGATAAAATGAACCTCTGCATCTTGGTAATTATCCTTTTTTTCAAGGTATTCCTGGACACGGTTTTCTCCCAGAAGGTCTGCACCAAGTCCGATGACCTTGTTAACAACTTCATAGGGTACGGTCTTTGTTACAGCCATAAGCCGCACCGTTTCTCCCGGATTACGGTATTTAGCCGCAGCCTCTTCCACGTTAAACCTGACCCTTTTGTAGTTTTCAGTTACATCGCTATACATTTTCACCATCTCCCGATGTTTCCGAAGCAGAATCGGTTTTAAGCGAACTTCCCGTTTCCTGCGGAGCTGTAGTTTCCTCCTCCGCAGCCGTTGTTTCGCTTGCCTGTTCGATGATCTCCGCAGGTATTTCTCCGCTTGTGATTATATCATCGTAAACACTTATATAACCCGTATCGGAGTTTACCTTTGAAAGCAGGTAATCATCACATTCATATATAACGTCAAGTTTTTTAAAGGCAATTTTCTGACCTTGCAGAATATATACGCCTTTTTCGTTGTTTTTGTTAAATCTTATAGCTTCTCTCGGAACCTTTATGCCGCTGTAATCGTTAAGAATAAGTTCTACTCTTTCCGTCCTGCACTGAACAAGATTATAATTCAGCTTTTCGCAGGAAAGAACGATAATGCTTTCCTTGGAATCCTCCGATTCGATTATGTCTTCTATAACTGCATTGACGGTGTCGGGAGTAGATGACAGCTTGACCGTTACATCCTGCCCCATTCTGAAGAAGGCGTCATTTTCGTTGATAAGTCCTATCAGCTTCCACTCATAGCCGTTAACTATCTTGCCAACGGCGTTTTTGGAAACTTTAGTTGAGTCATATCCGTCATTTTCGATGATCTCCTTCACCTTATCAACGGTTATTCCGCTTAACTTATCGGGCGAAAGCACGTTTTCATAGCCGTCCGCATAGCTGATAAAATATCCCGAATCGGGAACGGTTATAACGTCTATAGGCTGAGATTTTTTCTTTTCAAGCTCCTCGATCTCTTTGCTAAGTCTGTCAATTCTGTCGCTATAATCAGTTTCCTCTCCGATAATTATCTGATAGATCCCAAGAAGAGACTGAAAATTCTTCCTTTCCTCCGCAAGCTGGCTCAGATTGTTGCGCGCTATCAGCGAAGTTATGGTCTGATATTTTTCCTCAATAAGCGCTGAGATAAATTCGGGACGTACAACAGCCGTCGTACCCGGGTTCTGTTCTTTTTCAAGCAGCTCAACCTCTTGGTTAAGCGCCTCGATACGCTGATTGATGTAAATATCCTCGGCACTTTTATACACATAAGCCACCACCGAATCCTTGGCGATCTTATTTCCGTCAAGCTCGGGATAACTCAGCACTCCGTTGGTACTGCTTTTGACCACCGTTTCATTTCTGACGTAAATTCCTTTGAAGGATACCTTTTCCGCCGATGAATAAAGCGTCGCCGTTTCGGTTTCGTAGCTGTCATCAAAAAGAAGCGTTACTTGATGCGCAACAATGATAAGGACAAATACGGAAAGGAGAAAAACAAGTATTTTTGCCGTAATCGTATCCATTATACAACCCCCGATTATTGACCGGCAGGAAAATTACTGTTCGGCGTCAAGTATAGGAATGGGCTTAACGGGAACGATAGTGGATATCGCATGCTTGTAAACAAGCTCCTGTTTGCCGTCGCAGTCAAGAATCACAGCATAATTGTCAAATCCCTTTACGATCCCCTTGAACTGGAAGCCGTTTGTAAGATAGAATGTAACAAAGGTTTTGTCTTTTCTTGCCTGATTAAGGAAAACATCCTGTAAATTCATATTTTTGTTCATATCTGCACTCCTTATGAAACCGATCCGATTAAACCCTTACAACAAGGTTGGCAGCTTATACAGCTTGTCCTCATTTCTGAAAACTAATATTCGCAACATCTTGTTAATATTAATTTAACCGTTTTTCATGTATAACATCAACTTTATACATATTAACTATTATATCACAAAATATTTGATTTGGCTACTATTTTTTTGCATTCTTCAATAATTTTATCAAATGGTATAACATCAGTTAATTCTATCCAGTTAATTCGTTCATCTCGACGAAACCAAGTAAGCTGACGCTTGGCATAACGTCTCGAATCCTGTTTTATCTTGTCAATACATTCTTGTTTTGTCTTTTCGCCTTTGAAATACGGGATAAACTCCTTATAGCCTATTGCCTGACAGGCTGTACCGGTTTTTTCGTTTTCAAATATGGCACGACACTCCTCAACCATGCCCTTTTCCGCCATAATATCCACACGCCTGTTTATCCTGTTGTAAAGCATACTTCTGTCGGCGTAGTTAAGACCTATCATACAAGCGTTGTAAAGTGGTTCTTCGGCACGGCTCAGCTCCTTATGCCTGCTGAAAGGTATTCCCGTGACCTCATAGACCTCCAAAGCCCTTATTATCCTTGTAATATTTCCGGCAGGAAGAACTGCAGCGGTTTCAGGGTCAACAAGGCGCAGCTTTTCAAGCATAGCTTCGTTCCCCTCTTTTTCACATTCCTCCGTAAGCCGTTTTCTTACGCTGCCGTCGGTGAGGGCGTTGTCGAAGCTGATATTATCTATGAGAGAAGAAACATAAAGTCCCGTTCCGCCTACAAGTACGGGCAGCTTGCCTCTTGAAGCTACCTCCGAGATCTTTTCTCTCGCCAGCTTTACATAATCGGCTACGCTGAATTCCGCACCAATGTCTATAACGCTTATAAGATGATGCGTTATTCCAAGCATTTCTTCCTCGGTAGGCTTTGCCGTGGCAATATCCATACCTTTGTAAATCTGCATAGAATCGGCAGAAACCACTTCTCCGCCGTATTCCTTTGCAAGTGCTGCACCGACTGCGGTCTTGCCCGAAGCTGTCGGTCCTACCACCGCTATCAGGGGTTGTTTTTTATTCATGATCAGACGATTCTCCTGAACTGCTTTTCAAGCTCGTATTTAGATATTTTAAACATAACAGGTCTGCCGTGAGGGCAATAGCGTATTCTCTCATCTTCAAGAAGGGTCTTTACTATGGAAGAAAGCTCCTTAAGGGAATTATTGTCGTTAGCCTTTATTGCCGACTTGCAGGCAAAGGTATGATACATATCGTCAAGAATGACAGGCATAGGATTGTTTTTGTTCACGCTGAAATTATGCGCAAGCTCTATAACAAGGTCGGATATGTCGCAGCCGTCCAGAATTGAAGGGATACCGTTCACGCTTACCGAAGTTCCCCTTCTTTCCGTAAAGCTGAAACCCAGCTTAAAGGCGGTCTCCTTATTCTGCACAAGTGCGTCAAACTCATCGTTTGAGAGCATAACGTCTACTGGAACAAGAGTCATCTGGCACTGAAGCTGCTGCTGTCCTGCTTTAAGCCTTTCAAACAGTATTCTTTCATGAGCGGCGTGTTTATCCACAAAAATTATCTCGTTATCTACCTCGGCAATGATGTAATCCTTGAACGCTTCTCCTATAATGCGGAAGAATATTTCCTTTTCGGTTTTTTCCGAAACGCTCGGCTCCTGCTTTGCTGCGGTGTTGATATATTTATATTCTGCGGTATGAGGCTCTGTCTTGGGGATCTCGCTCAGCGCTTCTTCGGGCGGCACCTCGGTATTATAGGGTATATCCGTCTGATATTGATCGCTGTCGGAATCGTTGTATTCAACGTTGACCGTTACCGGCTTGACCTGCTCATATACCGGCTTGGGTTGGGGGTGCTCCGCCGTTACAAAGCTGCTTTTCGGGGGGATCACGCCTGCTGCGCTGTCATATATTTTTGCAGCTGACACCGAAGCGCTGCCGTAAACAGGCGTATTTACACTTTCGTTAGGCACTTCGTTGACCGAAACGGGAGCATTGCCGAAAGTAAGCTGCTTTCCTGTGTTAAAGCTCTCAGGCAAAGGACGGGTATAATCGGGAATACTTGGTTTTATCTGCATTTCCATAGGCTTTGAATCGGCAAGTATAGCGTTCTTTACCGAAAAAAATATTCCGTCATGAACAACTCTGTCATCTGTAAAGCGCACCTCTATTTTTGCAGGGTGAACGTTAACGTCAAGCATACCGGGAGAAATATCTATAAGCAGGACGCAGGCAGGAAATTTTCCCTCCATTATACTGTTCTGATATGCTTCCTCCAGCGCCAGTGTACAGGTATATGTCTTTACATATCTTCCGTTAACGAAAAAATACTGAAAATTTCTTTTGGGACGTCCGAGCAGCGGCTTTACCGTAAATCCGCTTATCTTCACGCCGTTGAGCTTATATTTAACGGGTATCATTGATTCTGCGAAATCCCTGCCCATTATGGAATAAACGGAGGAGTACAGCTCACCGTCTCCCGGAGTGATAAATTCCTGACGGTTGTTTCTTATGAACTTAAAAGAAATTTCGGGGTGAGAAATTGCTATCTTGCTTGTAATATCGGCAATAGCGTTGCCCTCAGCCGTGTCCTTTTTCAGAAATTTAAGTCTTGCAGGCACGTTATAGAAAATATCCCGTATGATAATGGTAGTGCCTTCCGGGCAGCCGGACTGTTCTTTCAGCTTTTCCTCCGAACCCTCAATAACATAGTGTGTACCGTAAAGGCTGCCGGGAGTTTTGGTCAGCACCTCCACCTTTGCAACGGCACATATTGAAGCCAGTGCTTCTCCTCTGAATCCCAGAGTGCAAATACTGTTAAGGTCTTCTTTTGATGTTATTTTGCTTGTAGCATGGCGAAGGAACGCAACGGGAACGTCCTCCGCCGACATTCCGCAGCCGTTGTCGGTAACACGAATATAAGAGATACCGCCGTTTTTTATCTCAACGGTAATATTATCCGCACCGCTGTCTATGGAATTTTCAATAAGCTCCTTTATAACGGAGCAGGGACGCTCTATGACCTCTCCTGCCGCAATAAGCTCGGAGGTCTCCTTGTTTAAAAGATTGATTCTGCCCATAACACCCACCGTATAATTATAATGAAGCCGTCAGTTCCTTGAGGAAAGCCTTTGCCTCCGCATCGGTAAACTCATCGGGATTGGTTTTCCTCAGCCTGTCAAGCACCCTGTCGTCACGCATAGCGCTGAAAGAGATCTGACCGTAATCCTTTGCAGGTCTGTTTTTCTCTTCAGCCTTTGCAAGCTCCATTTCGTTAAGCAGCTCCTTGGCTCTGTTCAGCACCTTGTTCGGCAGACCTGCCAGCTTTGCAACTTCAATGCCGTAGCTGTCGTCAACGCCGCCGGGAACTATCTTTCGGAGGAACCGTATATCCTCCCCTATCTTCTTTACCGCAACGCTGAAATTATTTACTCCCTCAATGCGGTCTGCCAGCTTGATAAGCTCATGATAATGTGTGGCAAAAAGGGTCTTGCAGCCGAGAACTCTCGGATTTGCAATATATTCAGCAACGGAAGTTGCAATGCTTATTCCGTCAAAGGTTGAAGTTCCTCTGCCCACCTCGTCAAGGATAACAAGGCTCTGCTTGGTAGCGTTTTTCAGTATGTCAGCAACCTCGCTCATTTCCACCATAAAGGTAGATTGACCTGCGGTAAGGTCGTCTGAGGCTCCCACTCTTGTGAATATCTTGTCCACAATGGTTATTTTCGCACTTTTGGCAGGAACGAAGCAGCCTATCTGCGCCATAAGAGTAATAAGCGCCACCTGACGCATATATGTTGACTTACCCGACATATTAGGACCCGTAATTATTGACATACGGTTGCTGTTCATATCGAGATAAGTATCGTTGGGCACATACATTTCATCCGAAAGCATAAGCTCAACAACCGGGTGTCTGCCGTCCTTAATGTCGATAACGCCGTCAATGGCAATTTCCGGCTTTGTATATTCGTTTTTAAGTGAAACATAAGCAAAAGAGCAGAGAACGTCAAGCTGCGCCAGCGCCGAAGCCGTTTCCTGCACCTTAACGATCTTTTCGGCGATAAAATCCCTTATTTCCGCAAAAATATTTGCTTCAAGAGAAAGCACCTTTTCATTTGCGCCGAGGATCTCATTTTCGGTCTTTTTAAGTTCTTCCGTAATGAAACGCTCGCAGTTTGCAAGGGTCTGTTTTCTTATGTAGGTATCGGGGATAAGGTCGTAATAGGACTTTGTGACCTCGATATAATATCCGAACACACGGTTATAGCCTATTTTCAGATTTTTTATGCCCGTTCTTTCACGCTCACGAAGCTCAATGCCTTCAATAATGCTCTTTCCGTCTTTGATGATATGGCGCAGGCGGTCAAGCTCCTCGTTGAAGCCGTCCTTTATAACGCCGCCCTCTTTTGCCGTAACAGGTGGTTCGTCAACTATGGAACGTTCAATAAGGTCGGAAATATCGGAAAGTGTGTCTATCTTGCCGTTAAGCTCATTAAGCAGCTTTGCGGAAAACTCGCTGAGGATACGCTTTATATCAGGGAGCTGCAAAGCCGTCAGCGACAGCGATTTTATATCTCTGGGCGTTGCGGTCTTATACATAACTCTCGTCATAAGGCGTTCTATGTCGTAAACCTTTGACAGTGCCTCGGAAAGCTCCTGTCTGAGCACCGATTTGCGGCAAAGCTGTTCAACTGCGTCAAGTCTGTTGGTGATTATAGCCAGCTTAACAAGAGGCTGTTCAATGTATGCTTTAAGAAGTCTTTTTCCCATAGAAGTGCTTGTGTGGTCAAGAACCCAAAGCAGACTTCCCTTTTTCTCCTTATTGCGCAAGGTTTCGGTAAGTTCAAGATTGCGCCTTGCGGTAAGGTCAAGCTCCATAAAGAAATTATCATTATAGCGCTTTATTTCCGTAAATCTTCCAACAAGTGCTTTCTGGGTATTGCAGATATAGTCAAACAGACCGCATACACAGGACGCTTCTATTGTTCCTTCATGAAGTGAGATCTCGTCAAGGTCGCCTGCGTTGAACTGACGAAGCACCTCTTCCTTTTTCAGCGAAACATCGAAGCATTCTTCATCAAGAAGCTGAACGGAAATGTTCATCTTGTTCCTAATAAATTCCTGCACCTGCTTGTAATCAAGGAACCTGTCGTTGAAAAGAAGCTCTACGGGAGCAAATCTTGCAAGCTCGTTAATGATCTCATTTTCAATATTCTTCGAGGTCTTTTTGAACAGATGCACCTCGCCTGTAGAGATGTCGGCAAAACATACTGCACATTCCTTATCAGCGGCATATATAGCGGCGATATAGTTATTCTTGGAATCGTCAAGAAGGCTGCTTTCGGTAAGTGTTCCGGGGGTGACTATCCTTATAATGTCACGCTCAACAATATTTCCGCCCTTGACCTCCTTGGGGTCGGTAAGCTGCTCGCAGATAGCCACCTTATGACCGTTCTCAATAAGCTTCTTGACGTAAATATCGGAAGCGTGGTAAGGTATTCCGCACATAGGCGCACGCTCGTCAAGTCCGCAGTCACGACCCGTAAGCGTAAGTTCAAGCTCTTTTGAAACAACAACAGCGTCATCGAAAAACATCTCATAAAAATCGCCGAGACGGAAGAACAGTATGTAATCAGGGCATTTGTTTTTTACCGAGAAATACTGCTTCATCATCGGAGAAAGCCTGTCAAAATCTATATTCTGCAAAATAACCCTCCTCCTTAAATACAACTGACCCGCCGTTTCAGGGCAGGTCAATCGCTCCTTGTTCCGATCAGTGACAGCCGCCGCAGGTGGAACAGCTTCCGCTGCAGTTTACGGTCACCTCTTCGCAAGGGCAGGTCATTGGGTCCTCGCCGTTTGCCGAATAGGTGATGACCATATTTATCTGATTAAGCAGCGAATCCATTGCGCTCTTTGCTTTATTATATCTTGCCATATTTTCGTTTGCCATTATCTCGCCGTACAGCGATTTGATCTTATCGTCAAGCTCGCCCAGCTTTTCTTCGTTTCTTTCTTCCTTTGCCATTTCGCTGTTGAGCTGCATTCTCTTCATATTGAACTCGTTTATCATACCCTGGAGAGCTTCGTCCTTGTCGTTTGCGTCCTTTGCAGCATAGTAAGCGGCATAACGCTCGTCCTGCTGTATCATAGCTCCAAGTTCTCTTGCTTTATCAATAACGTTCATTGTAATTACTCCTTTTTATACTATCTCACCGCACAAAGCCCAGTTATAGGCTTTTGTGATCTTAACTTTTTTTCTCTGCCCGATAATACTTTTATCGGAGCAGGGTGCTTCAACAATAATAAATTCGTCACTTTTTCCCGACAACATACCCTCATGCCTGCTTTCACCGTCGAAAAGCACATCAAGAGTACGTCCGAGGAATCTTTTGTAATGCTCTGTGGAAATTTCACGCTGGGTCTGAAGCAGCTCCGTCATCCATTTGCTTTTGTCCTCATCGGAAGTCATATCGGTCATTTCGGCAGCCTTCGTGCCCGTGCGCTTTGAATATATGAATGAATAAATATTGTCGTACTTAACTTTTTTAACGATCTCCAGCGTTTTAAGGAAATCATCGTAAGTTTCGTTGGGAAATCCTACGATTATGTCTGTTGTAAGGGAAAAACCGGGGTCTTTGCTTCTGGCATGATCAACGATCTCCATATACTTTTCTGCCGTATACCGTCGGTTCATTTTTTTCAGTATCTCGTCACTTCCCGACTGCAAGGGCAGATGAAGATGTTTGCACACCTTATCGCACTCAAAAATTGTATCTATAAGCTCATTTGTGCAGTCCTTGGGGTGGGGCGACATGAACCTTATTTTAAAATCGCCTTTTATTTCATTTATCCTGCGGAGAAGCTCTGCAAAATTAATCGGTCTGTCAAGATTTTTTCCGTAAGAATTAACGTTCTGCCCGAGAAGCATTATTTCCTTATAGCCTTTTTCCGACAGCTCTCGTACTTCCCTGATTATCGCTTCCGGCACACGGCTTTTTTCTCTGCCTCTCACATAGGGTACAATACAGTATGAGCAGAAATTGTCGCAGCCATACATTATTGGTACGCTTGCCTTAAAGCTGCTTGACCTTACAGCGTTTATCTCCTTTTCCGGCTCGCTGTGTTCCTCGGTATCGCAGACGAACTTACGGGTCGTAAGAACATCGTAAAGCAGCCTTGGCAGTTCGGACAGAGCGTGTGTACCGAAAATAAGGTCAACCTGCTTGTAGGTGCTTTTTACCTTTTGCACCGTTTTCTCCTCCTGCGCCATACAGCCGCAAAGACCAATTATAAGGTCGGGGCGCTGTTCCTTCATATGCTTAAGCTCACCTACCAGACCATAAACACGGTTTTCGGCGTTTTCTCTTACTGCGCAGGTATTGTAAATAATAAGGCTTGCAGAATTTATATCCGAAGTCACTCCGTAACCCATTTCGGAAAGTATACCCAGTATTCTTTCGCCGTCGCTCACGTTCTGCTGACAGCCGAAGCTGTGAACAAAACACAAGGGCGGAGCTTCGCTTCTGCCGAGAATTTCCGCAACCTTTTCTTTATAATTACTCAAAATCACAAACTCCTAATTTGATTCAATAAAAACCAAACGGTCTTACCGATATTTGCTTAAAAACTGCGTCTTATACGGCAGATTTTTCATTTCACCGCCGTTGCTTTACCTTATAAGGCCGCAGTTTTAGCCAATATTAATTATATCACTTTTTCTGTTTAATTGCAACATTTTATCAAAAAATTACACCGCTGAAAAAGCGTTCGTCAGACGTTATCACGAAAAAACTTCGTCAACAGCTTCTTACTGCCTTTATCTTATCCAAATTCGACAAAATTTTTGAACAAATAATATATTTATTAATTATTTATTCATATAATTTTATCATAAATTCATATTTATGTGATATAATACTTTTATATTACATTCGGAGGAAAAATCTATGGCTAAAGAAAAAACCAAAAAGGAAACCGAAGAAAAAGAAACTTCCGAACCTGCCGAACCTGCTGAAAAGAAGCCTGCCGCTGAAAAAAGAGCTAAACAAAAGCCCGAAGATACTGCGTCTAAGCGTACAAAGCAGGAAAAAATCGCACTTCAGAATCTTCTGTTCGGTACATCCGAAAAAAAACTTATGGTTTCGGACGAATTTTTAAATAATATGGCAGCAAAATACATATCAAAAAGAATGAAAACCATCAACGCAAACTATGAAAGCATACATTCCACCAAAATCCCGGAAATGTTTTTCAAATACTGCGATGAAATTGAAAGCTGCCTTGAAGAGCTTATTGTACTTGAACCTTATTATTCCTTCAAAAACCCTGTTCCTACCGTGTATAAACGCAGCTTTCTGAATCATAAGCCTGCTGCGTTAACGGCGATGCTGAACAGGATATGGAGAAACGCTCTCCAGAAATACCCTCTCGGCAAGCCGGAAGACGAAATATCCGAAAGGGCTATGGAATGCTACGATGAAGCTATAAACGAAATGCTGAAATTTCAGGATCGTATGACCGAGGACGACCTGAGCCTTATCGACAGCTTTTACAAGCAGGTGCACGGCGAAGAAGAGCTCAAAGAAGAGACCGCAGAAGGCGAAACACCGCAGGAATCTTCCGAAAACGAAGAAAACGCCGCCGAATAGTGATAAATCATTATTACAAATAATTTCACCCCGTAATATACGAAAAAACCGACGTATATTACGGGGTGTTATTTTATCAGCTTTTCACTTTATCAAGCATATCGGCATAGACTTTATCCCGGGACGTAAGCTGTTCCTCGGCATTTTTCAGAGTAGTTTCGGTAATATTGTCCCCTCCGAGAATTCTTGCTATCTCAGCCGTGCGTTTATCGCCCTCAAGTTTTGTAACAGTGGTGAACGTCCGCTGTCCGTCCGTGTTTTTTTCGATAAGCAGGTGGCTGTCCGCCATTACCGCTATCTGCGACAGATGTGTAACGCAAAGCACCTGACGGTCACGGGATATTTCACGGAGCTTAACGCCTATTTTCTGCGCCGCCCGTCCGCTTACACCCGTGTCTATCTCGTCAAATATCATTGTGGGAACATCGTCCTTTTCGGCAATAACATTTTTTATGGCAAGCATTATCCTTGAAAGCTCGCCGCCCGATGCTATTCTTGCTATGGGCTTGGGAGGTTCTCCGGCATTAACGGAAATCATTATTTCCATTGTATCCATACCATTGCCCGTAAGCTTGCCCACGGTCTGTTCAATTGCAAGCCTTACGTTAGGCATATCAAGAAATTTAAGCTCTTCCTCTATTTTTCCCGAAAGGCGGTCTGCAGCGGCTCTGCGCTTTTCCGAAAGTACCTTTGCCTTGTCGCTTACCTCAACAAGAAGCCTGTTCTTTTCTTCGGACAGCTTTTTTATTTCGCTTGAATTGTCAATAATGGACTGCGCCTCTCCTATTGCTGCCTTGTATTTTTCAATAACGTCGCTAAGTTCGGGACCGTATTTCTTTTTTAACGAGATAAGCTGATCCCGTCTGTTTTCCAGAAAAGCCAGTCTTTCTCCGTCAACGTCAATTTTTCCGTTCAGGGATTTTATCTCGCCGCCAATGTCCTCTGCGTCTATTTTCAGACTTTCAAGACGGGACATAATGCCGCCGAATTCAGGCATAACGTCTGCATAACGCTTCATTCCGTCAATAACGGAGCCTATCATTTCTGTTATTCCCGAGCTGTCGTCGTCACCCGCAAGCACGGTTTCCGCTTCCGACAGCATTTCCGAAATATTGCTGCTGTCGTTTATTACCGTAAATTCATTTTCGATCTTCTGATCCTCGTTTTCATCGGACAGCTTTGCTGCGCCTATCTCATCGGTCATTATCTTTAATGCGGCAAGCCTTGTGCTTTTATACTGCTCATCGGCGGAAAGCCTTTTTATTTTTCTTGATACCTCCTGCAGCTTGTGAAAACTGCATTGATAATCGGCAACATCGGCATCAAGTCCTGCAAAATTATCTACAATGTCAATATGCTTTTCGGGGTACATAAGTATTCTGTTGTCATGCTGACCGTGAACGTCAATAAGCAGCGCTCCTATTTCACGCAACACCGATACAGACGATGTTCTGGAGTTTATCCTTGCCGTACTGCCGCCGTCCGCCATAATGACCCTTGTAACAAGCAGCTCATCGTCGCTGCAGTCTATGCCGAACTCCTCCAGCTTGCTTTTTGCCGCCGTCGGAAGTCCTCTGAACAACGCCGTTACTACCGCCTTGTCGCAGCCGGAGCGCACTATATCCTTGCTGACCCTTTTTCCGAGAACTGCATTTATACCGTTGATAAGGATAGACTTTCCTGCGCCTGTTTCGCCGGTAAAAACGTTGAAATCGTCTGAAAAAGGTATGACCGCCTGCTGTATAACGGCAAGATTTTCAATACAAAGCTCACTAAGCATAACCCTGTTTACCTCGATCACATAATCATATCTCTGAGATTTCCGCAAAGCTCTGCGGCTGAATTTTCATTTGGCATCAAAACAAAAATGGTGTCATCTCCGGCGATAGTGCCGACAATTCCCGTACACTGCATCTTGTCAATAGTTGCGCAGGCAGCCTGAGCCATGCCCGTATGGCACTTTATCACCACAGTATTCATTGCGTACACAATATCCACAACAGAATCTTTGAGTATAGCCGGACATTCCACCATATTTTTCAGCGGAACTGTATACTTGTATATCCCGTCGGTTTCCTTTTTAAGATTAAGCTCGTTTATATCTCTCGACAGCGTTGCCTGAGTAACGTCTATCCCTATATCCTCAAGATATTTTTTCAGCATTTCCTGAGTAGTTATATCATGGCTGCCGACAATTTCAATTATTTTATCCTGACGCTGTTTTTTCGTCATATGACCCTCCGTGTTTTTATGGGAAACCCTTTATTTTATTGGATTCATAAGTTTGTTGTTCACTGCGTCAAAAAACGAATGACCCTTTATATCTATAAGCCTGAGCTTTTTCAGCGAGCGTGAAACGACAAGAATATCATTGCTTTCCGCCTTTACAACATCTCTGCCGTCAACGGAAAAATAAACATCCGGCGTATCATTTGCAAAATGCTTTACCTCAATGCTTCTGTCGGCGGAAAACAGCATAGTTCTTGACGAAAGAGAGTGAGGACAAATGGGTGTAAGCTGTATACATTCCATAAGCGGCTCAACAATTGGACCTCCTGCTGACAGAGCATACGCCGTTGAACCTGTAGGCGTAGAAAAAACCACGCCGTCGGAGCGGATCGAGCTTACAATGAAATCATCCGTGGAAATTTCAAAATTGCCTATTTTTGAATAAGGTCTTGCAATAACGATGTCGTTCAGCGCAGTGTGCTTTGAAACTACGGTATTATCCCGTATCTGAGCAATATCAAGCATCATTCTCGTTTCGATCTTGTAATCAGAGGTCTTTAGCCTTGAAATATTGTCAAGCTCGTCTATTTCCATTGAAGCCATAAATCCGAGATGCCCCGTGTTGATGCCGAGAAGCGGCTTGTCGTATTCCGAAGCATAGCGTGAGGCTTCAAGGATAGTTCCGTCCCCTCCTATGGCAATGATTATATCACACATGGCGGCGATTTCGTCAATGGTTCCGTACTGCACAAAATTCTTTCCCGAAAAATCCTTTTCATACATCTTATCGGTCAGGACTTCTATATCAAGTTCACGGAGCTTGTCGCAAAGTCTTACAGCCGTAGGCAGCGCATTAGGTTTGTTAAAATTAGGATATAATACGATCTTCATTTTAATTCCCGTCCTTTCCTTAGCTCCGAAAAAGCTGTGTTTACGATATTTGCAATATCAAAGGCTGCTGTTTTGTTTTTTTTCGCTGTAATATAAGCAAGATATTCAATATTTCCGTCTCCGCCGGAAACGGGAGAGTAGTCAAGTCCTTTTACCGAAAGTCCGTTCAGAACGCAGAATGAAATTATATCTCCAAGCACACTGATATGAACATTTCTGTCCTTAACAATACCGTTTTTTCCGATATTTGACCTTCCTGCTTCAAACTGGGGCTTTATAAGCACGGCAGCTTCACTGTTTTCGCTCATAAGCTCCGCGATTTTCGGTATAATATTTTTCAGCGAAACAAAGGAAACATCTGCGGAAAAGAAATCCGGCGCAGGGTCAAGAGCTTCTTTATTCACGGAAACGATATTCGTTCCCTCCATATTTACTACTCTGCTGTCGGAATCAAGGGCAGGGTCAAGCTGACCGTGTCCAACATCCACAGCATAGACCAAAGCAGCACCGTTCTGGAGCATACAATCGGTAAAACCGCCGGTTGAAGCGCCTATATCCATACAAATCCTGCCGTTTAGTCCGATGCCAAACACCTTTAACGCTTTTTCCAGCTTCAGGCCGCCTCTTCCGGCATATTTGAGCGCTTCTCCTGTAAAGACGATCTCGTCCTCTTCCGAGACCTCAAAGGCAGGCTTTGTTACTGTCCTGCCGTTTACCGTTACCTCGCCCTTTTTAATATGCTCCTTTGCCCGTTCACGGCTTTTTATGATATTTTTTTCAACAAGACAGAAATCAAGTCTCACAATTTATTTCACCATACCATTGATCGTATCGATCATAGATTTTTTGTCAAGTCCGAAGTCTTCAAGTGCTTCGGAAATACTGGACTGTGGAATAAAACCGTCAAGTGCAACAATTTTTATTATTCCCTTATACCCTGCCTCGACCAGCTTTACCGCAAGGCGCTCGCCTATGCCGTTTGTCTTTGAGCTTTCCTCAAAAACAACTATGCTTCTATATTTAAGTCCGATATTTACTATCACGTCTTCAACAGGGAAAATTTTGACAAGTTTAAGCAAATCAAAACCGCTTACAACGGACAGCCTGCTAATTTCATACAGCCTGTTGAATATTCTTCCGAAGCTGACCGCAAGGCAGCTGTTTCCGTTGTTAAAATAATAATAGTCGTCCGTATCGTAGTCATATTCGGAATAGCCGAAATCTTCGCCGCCCTTAGGGTATCTTACAACTGCAAGTCCCTCGGTGCCGTACAGTGCTTTTTTCATGCAAAGCCGCTGTTCGTTGAAGTTGGAGGGTGAAAAAATCGTTACTCCGGGAATACCCGTAAGCATAGGAATATCAAATATTCCCTGATGAGTTTCGCCGTCCTCGCCGACAATTCCTGCACGGTCAACAGCAAGTACCATATGAAGTCCGCCGATAGCTATATCATGTATGAGCTGGTCGTAGGAACGCTGCAAAAAGCTTGAATATACCGCAAAAACAGGCAGCTTTCCTCCCGAAGCAAGACCGCCCGAAAAGGTCACGGCGTGCTGCTCGGCAATTCCCACATCGTAAAAACGGTCGGGAAATCTTGCAGCAAAATATTGAAGTCCCGTTCCGTATTTCATTGCAGCCGTTAAAGCGCATATATTGTCATCTTTTTCCGCAAATTGTACAAGGAGCTTGCCGAAATTCTCGGAGAAAGTGTTTTCCGAAATATTCTCGGGATTTTTCACGCTGTATCCGCAGCTTGGGATACTGTGAAAGGCTCCCGGATTCTTTTCCGCAGCTTTAAAGCCTTTGCCCTTTACAGTGTTCACATGGATAAACACAGGCTTGTTTATGCGCTTTGCCATTCGGAGAGTTTTCTCAAGCTCCGTGATATTATGACCGTCAACAGGTCCGAGATAAACAAATCCAAGGTCCTCAAACATAGTGGAATGATACAAAAGCATTTTTAATGTGGATTTTGAGGACAGAATTATATTTTTGATAGGCTCGCCGATAACCGGAGTGTTGTCAAGGGCTTTTTCCACGACCTTTTTGGTATCAAGATACTTTTGGTTTCCTCTTATTGAAGTAAGATATTTTGCAAAAGCACCTACATTTTTTGATATGGACATATCGTTATGATTAAGGATAACGATAATGTTGTCATTGCTTTTTCCGGCGTTGTTAAGTCCTTCATATGCAAGACCGCCCGTAAATGCGCCATCGCCGATTATCGCTATTGCACGGTGCTCCGTATCGCCGTTCAGTCTCATAGCCTCCGCCATTCCGAGGGCAGCGGATATAGAAGTGCTGCTGTGACCGCTGATAAAGGAATCATGCTCGGATTCCGAAGGTCTGATAAATCCCGAAATGCCGTCCTTGCTGCGGAGGGTGCCGAACCTGCTGTATCTTCCCGTCAGCAGCTTGTGAGCGTAAGCCTGATGACCCACATCCCATACAAACTTGTCATAAGGAGACTCGAATACCCTATGCAGAGCCACGGTAAGCTCAACCGTGCCGAGATTGGAGGCAAGGTGTCCTCCGCTTCTCATGACCGTTCTCAGAATAGTTTTTCTTATATCTCTGCACAAAAGAGCACACTGCGGAACAGTAAGCTTCTTAAGATCCTCAGGCAGATTTAATCTGCTTAATTTTATATCTGAATTTTCCACTGTGTCCTCCGGCTCATATACTCATAGGCATGATAAAGGCGATCGCAACTCCAAGAACAGCTCCTCCAAGCACCTCAAAAGGCGTATGTCCCAGATATTCTTTGAATTCCTTTTCCTTTTTCTCTTTTTTTCTTACCTTTTTTGCACCGCCGCTTTCATCCGTCTGAACGTTGCTTCCGAATCCTGTTACAGCAAATATCTTTTTCATACGGTTAAGCTCGTGAGCATGAAGTCCTGCCGCCCTTCTTACTCCCATTGCGTCGTACATTACCACCATTGCCATTATGAACATAAGTGCAAATTCAGGCGAACCCAAACCGCAGGTCCTATACATCGCAACACTTGCCGAACATACAAGAGACGAGTGGGAACTTGGCATTCCTCCCGAGCCGATAAGCCTTTCAGCGTTAAATTTCTTTGTTTTTACCATATTAATTACGGTTTTGATGACCTGCGCAGCAAACCATGACAGCACAGCGGAAATCAAAACGTAATTATATTCAAGTTTAGCCATTCAAGCAACGTCCTTTCAAATAAACTCTTATCAGCAGTCTCTTTTAAGAAGACACATTGTAAGTTCTTTCAGAAAAACGGGATCTTCAAACAAATCAAGGGCATTCAGCGCCTTTTCGCTGAGTGTTGAAGCAAATTCGGCGGAGCTTTCAACGCCGTTTAAGGAAGCATATGTGACTTTTCCGTTCACAGCGTCGCTCCCCGTCGGCTTGCCCAGCTTTTCATCTGAGCCTGCAATATCAAGTATATCATCAATTATCTGAAATGCAAGCCCTAAATTTTCCCCATAATCTCCGGCGCTCTTTATTTTTTCATCATCACCGCCGCCGCATATGCAGCCCATCTCACAGGCGGCTCTCAGCAGCGCTCCCGTCTTCATTCCGTACATTTTAAGCAGCAGCTCTTCGGGAAGCGGTTTTCCTTCATATTCCGTGTCAATGACCTGTCCGCCTATCATACCCGATATGCCCGTGGCCTTGGACAGCGTTCTTATAAGCCTTACCTTCTGCGTATCTGACAAGCTTTCGCTTTCCGCAATTACCCCGAAAGCAAGGTTTTCAAGTGCGTCGCCTGCCAATAAAGCATTGACCTCACCGTAAGCCTTATGACAGGACGGCTTGCCCCGTCTGAGGTCGTCGTTATCCATACAGGGAAGATCGTCGTGTATAAGTGAAAACGTGTGTATCATTTCAATTGCGCAAGCCGCAGGAAGAGCGCTTTTATCATCTCCTCCGCACATACGGCAGAATTCAAGCACAAGAACGGGACGTATTCTTTTTCCGCCTGCGGACAGCGAATACCACATTGCCTCGGCGGCATTTTTCTCTTCTCCAATATTATTAAATACCGCCTGCCTGTATTTTTCCAGTTCGTTATTGACAAGCTCCGTGTAAAAAAGTAATCTTTCCGAATTTTTTTCGGACAAACCGTTCAATGAAGACACGCTTAACACTCCCCTAATATTTTACTCCACGTCGTCAACGGTAACAAGCATTTCTGCGCTGTCAAGCTCTTTTCTGCACAGACCTATTAGCTCTGCGCCCTCCTTATACAGCTTTACCGAATCTTCAAGGGAAACCTCCGGATTTTCCAAAGCCGCAATTATTTCATCCAGTTTTTTTACGGAATCTTCAAATTTCATAAACCTGTATCCTTTCGTAAAATCTATTGCACGACAACAGCTTTTACCGTTCCGTCGGAAAGACGCACTGTTATTTCGTCTCCGTTTTTAAGAGCGCTGACGGAATTAACGAGCTTTTCGTCCTTGTAAACAAGAGAATAGCCTCGTCCCATAATTTTTAGGGGACTTAAATTGTCAAGCGCCGTCGTTTTTTCGCTAAGAAGCGCTTTCCCAAGGGATATTCTGTTTTTAAGCGCCGTATCAAGCCGCTGCATTTTTTCGTCAAGCAGCACTTTTGATGAGGTTATTTTGTGCGCAGGCAGAAAGGAGTTCAGCTTATATTCCGCTGCGTCCAGCCTGCGGCGTTCCATGTTTATTTTCAGCTTCATTTTTTCCGCAAGCCTGCGTTCCGATGAAGCAAAAAAGCCTTTCAGCGCACCTATTTCGGGAACTGCAAGCTCTGCCGCAGCCGAAGGCGTGGGCGCTCTCAGGTCGGCGGCATAATCAGCGATAGTAGTGTCCGTTTCATGTCCTACTGCGGAAATAACGGGAGTTTTACACTCAAAAATACACCTTGCAACGCTTTCCGAATTAAAAGCCATAAGGTCTTCAAGGGAGCCTCCCCCTCTTCCGGCTATTATCACATCATTTTCCGCTGCGTCGGCACGTTTTAGCGCAGAGCATATGGAAGGCGGAGCGTATTCTCCCTGAACAAGGCAAGGATAAATAACTATCTGCACCGCAGGATAACGCCTTGAAATAATGTTGAGCATATCCTGTAAAGCTGCGGCATCCGGCGAAGTAACTATACCTATTTTCTGAGGAAAGGCAGGTATAGGCTTTTTCAGCTGTTCGTCAAACAAGCCTTCTGCCGAAAGCCGTTCCTTAAGCTGCTCAAAAGCAATATACAAAGCGCCTGTTCCGTCGGGCTGCATATCGTTCACATAAAGCTGGTATATGCCGTCACGCTCAAAGACCTGAACGTTGGCAGAAACAATGACCTTCATACCCGAAGCAGGCACAAATTTCAAGCCTGCCGCCATATTATTGAACATTATAGCCTTTACCGAGCTTTCGCCGTCTTTTAGGGTAAAGTATAAATGTCCCGTTCTGGCGTGGTTGGTAAAATTGGATATTTCGCCTTTTACAAGTATTCCCTTTAAATTTTTGTCTTCCTTCAGCTTGAAAGAAATATATCTGTTTAGCTGTGAGACCGTTAATACGCTGCTCATATAAATTTCTCCGTTATTGCCGCAAAAACCGCTGTTCCCGACGCATTGTCGCAGGAAAAATCAGGTTCCGCAAAATAAGCCTCAAAATCCTGTTCAAGCCTGCGGCGTATGATCTTATCCGACATGACCCCTCCTGCAAATACCACGGGCATATCCCCCTCGTTAAGCAGAGCATACTCCGTCATGCCCTTAACTGCGGCGTAAATACAGCTCAGACAGTAATTTGCGGTATCTTCCCTGCTTTCTCCGCTGTCAAGCATTAGTCTGCATTTATTTTCAAGTCCCGAAAGGCAGCAGCTTCCGCCTTTCAGCACAGGTTTTATTTTAAAGCTGCGGCTGCTTTGCTCCGCCAGCTTTTCAAGCTCTTTTCCGCAGGGAAATTTCAGACCAAGCATAAGTCCGACCCTGTCCACAGCCTGTCCTGCTTTAAGATCAAGGGAAGTTCCTATTTCCGTGATTTTGATAACATTGTCCTTATGCGGCTCCACAAGCAGGCAGTCCGTTGTTCCGCCGCTGACGTGAAAAGCAATAAATTTTCTGTTCACAAATTCAAGCTTTCCTGCCGAAAGAAGCGCTGCAAGGATATGTCCCGTCTGGTGGGATGTTTTATGCACGGGTATCTTATTTACAGCCCCCAACGAATCTGCAAGTCCCTCTCCGCAGAGAAAGCAGGGCATATAGGAACCCTCGATATTTCTCGGCTTTACAGACACGCCGATACAGGAAATATCCGCTTCTCTTCCGTCAAACAGCTGCTTTATCATTTCGGGAAGCTGCTTTGTGTGATGAAAAACCGCATCACTCTGTCTTAACCCCAGCTCACCCTCTTTTACGGGGAGCAGCTTTTTGGAGTGAACGACCTCCATCGTATCCGTATCAAAAAGGGCTGTGGAGGTAGTGTAGTTGCTGGTATCTATACCAAGGCAGAACGGCATTGTCACTCCACGCTTTCTTTTTTGCTGTCAAGGGTTTTGGCATAAGCGCCCAGAACGCCGTTTATAAACTGAACATCGGGGTCGTATGTGAACTTTCTTGCCAGAATAACAGCTTCGCTTATTGCAACGTTAACGGGTACCTTATCATCATAATTCATCTCATAGATAGCTATCCTGAGTATGGCAACGCTTACCTTAGGTATTCTTCCGAACTGTCTTTTTTCGCTGAATTCGGCAATTATCCTGTCAAGCTCCTCTGATTTTTCATCAACGGATATAAAAAGCTTTTCCACTTCATCGTCCATATCAAATTCATCGACTTCGTATGCCGCCTCGATGACCGATTCTGCCGTATCGTCGGTAAAAAGCTTTTCAAACGTAAGTATAAATGCAGCCTCTCTTATTTCACTTCTTCTCAATTTTTTCATGTCCTTTCATTTTATAGCGCAGAAAAGCAAGCCCAAATGCGGAAAAATTCCGTAAAGAGCCTGCTTCTCTTTAATTTTCCTTATCGCCGAAGGAAATACCCTCCACAATAACATTGACCTTTGTGACAGCTATGCCGGTCATATTCTGAACATCGTTCTTTACCTTATTCTGAATATGCTCTGCGACCTGTTTCACCTTGCTGTTACAGGATACAGAAACGTTTACCGTAATATCGGCAGCTCCGCCCTCGGCGTTGATGTCTATAGCCGACTGGTCCTCCGATTTTGCAAAAAGGCTGTTGAAACGGATCTTTGATTTAGAAAATCCGCTTACTCCCTCAACGCTGCCTGCTGCGATCTCAACGATCCTGGAAATAACGTCCTCGGAAATTTTAAGACTGTTAGTCTGAACGTCCGTTTTTTTATTCATACGTTAAGCCCCTTCCTGCCTGTAAGACCGGTAAACTGCCATTTTACCGCATATCCGGTCTATAATAATAATCATACATTATTATTATAGCAGATTTTTTTGAAAGACACAACTACTTAACCTCAAAAATTCTAATATTTTCTGCCGGAATTGTAACTTCTGTTAACAAAATGTCTTTAATTTGGGCTGCCTGCTCTGCTGCAAGGCCGTCTGACTTGACAACAATGTTGGCTGTGCTGCCGTTAAGATATACAACGCAGTCGCTGAAGCCCTGAGCTTTTATCAGATTTTCTATCTTGCTTTCGCTTTCGGACAGCTTGGAAAGAGTAACGGCTTCATTGGTGTAGGTCGCAGTTTCCTCATCGGAAAGGTCGCCGCCGTTGATGATAGCGGAAAGAGTTTCCACAGCCTCGTCCCTGCTTGTCATACGGGTAAGCCTTACCTGTGCGAAATAATCGTTTTCCCCGTCTGTACTTACAAAAGCTGCGTCGCCGTAATTTGCAGCCTCAGCGGTGTCAGCCATTACGTCCTCTGCGGCAATGTCCTTATCGGGGGAAGAAAGAACGTAGTTCATATATACCGCAATTCCGAGAATAAGTGTCAGGCAAGCCAGAATTATATGTTTTTTTCCTATTATGAGATTTAACCTTTTCATGTAAAATTTCCTCCTATTTCATTTCCGCAACGTAGATGCGGTTTGTGGGAATGTTAAGCGCCGTTGAAACAGCTTTATATACCTTTTCGCAAATTTTCGGATCATCGCCTCCTTCGCATACGATAACAATGCCGCTTACTCCGGGATTGTTTACCTTTTTTACCAAAGCGCTTTTTGCGGAGCCCTTATCTATGACCACAATGCTGCTTTCTGTCTGATTTGTTCCCTGTCTGTACTCCTCGGCATAAACGTACTCTTCCGTTGAAGAAACATTCACAAGCACTTCCGCCTTGCCCACACCCTCTATGGATATAAGAATTTCTCTTAGCTTTTCTTCCATATTGAGGGTATAAGTATCCGCTGTAAGGAAATCGGAATTTACATCGGAAGCAGATTTGTCCTTATCGTCCTTTCCCGAAAAATCGGACAGCAGAATTATAAGCATAAGCACGATACCTACAGCAATGAGTACCTTCGGAAAAACCGGATCGTCTTTGAACTTCTTTAACTTATCCATAATATCCTTAACCGTCATATTCTGTGCGCTCCTTAACTTTTACAGGTATATCCTCTCCCGTATATTCTTTCACTAAAGCAATTATCTCACCCTCCTGAGCTGTGTTGTCCGCAGCTATTTTGATCTCATTAATAGATATGCTTCCGGAGCCGGAAATATTTATACTTGTCTTAATTTCGGAACATACTATTTCATTTTCGCAAAGGTACTGCTTTATTCTGCTGCTTATATTTCTTTCCACGGAATTTTTGAAGCACTCCATAGTTTTTTCATCGCTGAGTTCAAGGCTTTGTGAGGTGTCCTTTATCACATCTGCTATTTCCGAAAAATCCGCATCGCCTTTGACTATGGGAGATATTGCACAAAGTATGAATATAAGCGAAAAAATCAGCTTTATCTGGTTGCTGTGCTTTTCAGATGGATAGACCGCTTCAAACATAGACATTACTACCGAAATAAAACCTGCGGTAAGTATAACAAGCCTGAAAGAGGACATTTTTTCATCTCCTTTTATGATACGTCAAGTCCCGTCATCAGCATTATCGCTGTGGATATTATAAGCATCATTGAAAAGCATACCGTCAGGCTCAACAGTACCGATAATACGGACGAAGCGTTTTTCATCAGAATTTTTATGCCCTTAAGCTCAAATATTTCACCGAACATTTCCGCTGCACCGAAAGCCAGCTTCATAAGCATTATCTCCGCAAGGGGCGGAACTACCGTAAGAAATATTGCGGCTATCCCTATAAAACCCACTCCCCCTCGCAGTATGCCAAGGCTTGATTTTATGGTGGTATAAGCGTCGGCAACCGCTCCGCCTACCACGGGAATACAGTTCGATGCAAGGAACTTTGCAGCCTTTACACCCAAGGTATCAGCCGAGGTTCCTATTATGTTCTGTATGGAAAGCAGCCCGATAAATATAGTCATAATAAATCCCAGCACGAAATTTATGACCTTTGTTACAGAAAAGGTTATATGCGTAAGGTTAAAGGAGGGATTCACCGCTTCGATAACTCCAAGCGCCATACACAAGGACAGAATAGGCATAACATAGTTTGATGCGATCTGCACCGCCGCCTCTGCTGCGGCAAGAAGTATGGTGCTGTAAGCCGCAGCGGAGGTTATACAGCCGGAAGAAGCCGTTATTCCTGCAAAAACAGGTATGTAGGAGATCATAAAATTTCCGCCCGAGTAAAGTGCTTCGGAAACAGAATCTATACAATCTGTCACAGGTCCGGAAATTATCCCCACCGAAACAAGAACGCAGACCATACCGTAAATTTTTTCAAGCTGCTTGTTTGAAACGCCGCAGTTCATTCCCTCCGCAAGAGCGTTCAAAATAATAATGCACATAAGGGTTATAAAAATTTTTAGCGGATATGCCACCTTTGCTTTAAACTGCCCGATCATATAACCGAACACATCATTCGGAGTGACTGACGTTATGCTTTCGGTATTATCCGCCGAAATTCCCTTTTCATCCAATATTTCGCTCACATCGGAAGGCAGTTCTTCACTTATGCTCCCAACGTCTATGTCAAGCTCGTCCGCAACGGAGATCTCCTCAGCATAAACTGCCGCAGATGCCGATATACAGCATATAAGCGCCGTTATTACCGCTAAAACACATCTTTTTATTCTTTTCATATCAATATCCTGCCAATGAAACTACAATTTCCGTAACTTCTTCAAAAAGCGGCAGAGCAATAACTATAAGCGCCGCTTTCCCTGCCAGTTCCGCCTGTGCGGCAAGGAGGTTTTCTCCGCTGTCCTTGCATATATCATGGGCAAACTGGGAAATATAGCATATCCCTGCCGACTTGAAAAGTATCTCAAGGTACTCTCCGTCTGCGCCTGTTCTGCCGAAAATGCCTGTTATGCTCTCTATTACGGGAGAAATATAAATAAAAACGAATGCAAGCACAACGGAGGCGGCGGCAACTTTTATGTACAGCGAATATTCCTTGCTGCCGCTGTCAAAAAGCCTGCACAGCACCGCTGCAACTATACATATGGCAGCAATTTTAACTATCTCCATAACTAAAACCCAAAAACGCTTTTTACCGTATCAAAAAGCTCCGCTATCTCGTTGATTATCACCATAAGAACAACTATCAGACCTGCTATCGTTACGATTATACCGTACTCGTCACGGTCGGATTTTTTCAGCACCATATTGAGAACAGATACAATTATCCCCACCCCGGCTATCTTAAATATCAGATCAAGATCCACATTTTTTCCTCCTTTGCTTTAAACCAGAATAACCGCCGCAAACGCCCCTGACAGCACACCAAGAGAGCGGTACAGCTTTCCCTTCCGCACAAGCTCCCCTTCGGCGTCCGATATAAGCGCTTCAAGCTCCTTTTCATTCATCTTGATACTGCTCATCTGCCCTTCAACACCGCTTTTTCCAAGCTGACAGCCTATAGAAGCTATAAGCCTTACGTCCTCTTTTTTTAGAGAAGCGCAGCGGAAGCTGTTTACGGCATTTTCCCATTGCTCCGAAAAAACCTCTTCAACCTTTTCTATGCTGACGGAAAGGGCTTGAAGAAATTTCAGCGAGCTTAATCTGCTGTCTTTGCATAGGGTTTCCGCAATTTCATAGACCGTAGCGGAGTTGTATTCCACCATTAATTTTATCTGTGCAAGCATGAGCCTTACTTCTTTAAGTATCTCAACTCTTTTTTTCAGTTCAGCCGCAAAATAATTTCCTGTCATTGCCGAAACTGCTATCAGAGAAATTATACATATCGTCTTTATCATATTCATCCGTCCTGATCATCCGTGCTATTTTTCCGGGAGTGCCGTCCAGAAATACTATATAATCAAATTTATCGTAAAACTCCAGCTTTGTTTTTATATCTTCTATGCTCTGTGCGTGTATTGAAGCGCAGATCTTAACGCCGCAGGTCATAGCGTAGCCGAAAGCCGCTGTGTCCTCTGGATTTCCTGCTTCATCGCATATTATTATATCGGGCGACATTACACGCACCGCAGTTTCTATGCCGTCTTTTTTGCTGTACTCGTTGAAAACATCTGTATTTATGCCAACATCATTCTGTGGAAAGCCGTTATATACCGCCGCTATCTCGCTTCGTTCGTCAATGACTGCAGTTTTATACACCGCTCCCAGTTTGCGGCTCAAGTCCCTGAGCAAAGTAGTCTTTCCGCTTGCAGGAGCGCCTGCGATAAGCACGTTATGCAAGCCTCCCGAAAATATCCTGTTATAAAGCTCGTCCGCACAGCCCTTTACCTCGTGCGCCGCTCTGAAATTAAGTCCGCTTATTTCCTTAACGTTGATAATTTTCCCGTTTCTCATTACGGCGGTTCCGCATATGCCTACTCTGTGTCCGCCGTCAAGGGTAATAAATCCGCTGCAAATGTTTTCCTGAAAGCTGTGTATGGAATATCTGCATACCGAATCAAAAACCTCCGCAATGTCAGCTTCCGATGCTTTTATGCAGTTATCATCGGGATAACGCAAGGGTCTTCCGTCCTTATCAATATAAGTCAGAACCCCGTTCCTGTATAGAACAACAGGTCTGCCCTTTCTCAGCCTTATTTCGGTTATATATCCGTCCACGCCTGACAGCACTTTTTTCAGCTTTGGATTAAAATATGAAAGCAGCTTCTTGTCCATTTTAAAAATCCGTACCTTTCTTTTACTGATAAATATTATGCCGCAAGGGACAAGTATAGAACAAAAAAACTTCCGAAAGTCACCGACCTTCGGAAGTATATGCAATACTATTTTTTCGATCATTTGTTCACCCAGACTGTTTCTGTTTCATGACGTTTCGGGCGCTCCATAAGATTGCTAAGTGCAGTTCTGGGATTTACGCCGTTATATAAGACCTTGTAGCACTGCTCGGTTATAGGCATATCAACGCCCATTTTCTGTGCCAGTTCGTAAGCAACCTTGGTGCAGTCGTAGCCCTCAACGGTGCCTATGCGCCTGACCGCTTCATCTGGGGAAACGTTCTGACCGATAAGGATTCCGGCACGCCTGTTTCTGCTGTGCATACTTGTGCAGGTAACGATAAGATCGCCTATTCCCGTTAGCCCTGCAAAGGTCTCGGAATTTGCGCCCATAGCAACGCCAAGTCTTGCAATTTCCGTAAGTCCTCTTGTCATAAGCGCAGCCTTTGTATTGTCGCCGCAGCCCATTCCGTCACACACGCCTGCACAAAGAGCAATAACATTTTTCAGAGAACCGCCCAATTCACAGCCTATAATATCTTCGCTGATATAGATCCTGAACAGGCTGTTGGACATAACGCTCTGGATATAGTCGGCATTTTTAACATCTTCGGAAGCTACCGTTACCGTTGTAGGCATACCGATGGCAACCTCTTCTGCGTGAGAAGGTCCCGTAAGGACAGCAACGGGAGAATTCGGCAGTTCTTCTTTAAGCACTTCGCTCATTCTCTTGAATGTGCCGTCCTCAAGACCCTTGCTTGTGTTGACAATAACTGTGTTTTCCGAAACATAGGGTGCAGCTTTCTTAGCCACAGTCCTTACAAAACGTGTAGGAACGCCGAAAATAACAATATCGCAGTCCTTTACGGCGGAAATATCATTTGTAAGGGTAATAGATGAGCTTATCTTTACTCCGGGGAGCTTCTGCTTGTTTTCCCCGTCCTTTCTGATAGTTTCGATCTCGCTTTCAAAATCCGACCAGACCGTTACTTCGTGATTGAAATTATTAAGCATTACCGCAAGGGCAAGTCCGAATCCGCCCATTCCGAGGATAGTAAATTTTGCCATAAAAAACCTCCTGACAATTACGTCATTTTTTCTTTCCGAAGCTGAATTTATTTTCGGTTCCTTCCTTAAGGCGTTTGATATTCGCCTTATGCATATAGATCAGCAGCACACTTGTGCAGGCAACTAAAATTACATGAGTTATACAGGTTGGCAGAGGTTCATTTTCAACAAAATAGTGCAGAACAAAGGTAAGGAAAGGATAAAGCACCGCTGCCGAAATTGAGGAAACGGAAACATATCTTGTAATAAACACCATTAATGCAAAAAACGGGATTATTATCACAAATGTAAGCGGATCAACAACGATAAGAATAGAGCTTGACACAAGTATTCCCTTTCCGCCCTTAAATCCGTAATAAACGGGGAAAATATGACCGAGTATTGCGAAAAATCCCGATATGTAGCCAATAGACTGCTCATCAAGTACAGCAGGAAACCATTCGGGCGGTGCGGTGAAGCAGTCAACCCCTATAATTAATTTGAACACAAGCAGGCTCAGTATAACGGCAACTATGCCCTTGGCAAGGTCACCTATAAGAGTTAGCAGCGCAGGCACCTTGCCGTAGCAGCGCAGGGTGTTTGTCAGACCTGCGTTTTTGCTTCCGTGCTCTCTTATATCCTCATGTTTAAGACATCTTACCACGATTATCGAGGAATTGCAGCTTCCCAGAAGGTAAGAAATCACCATAGTAAGAACAAGACAAATACAAACTTTAAGCATAAAACATACCCCTGAATAAAATTAATCATCTTCCCTGTTGCGCTCTCTTACAATGAAGCGTATGGGAGTTCCCTCAAGTCCGAAGGTCTGACGTATCTGATTTTCCAGATAACGCTGATAGGAAAAATGGAACAGATCCGCACGGTTTACAAACACAACAAACGTCGGCGGTTTTGTGGACGGCTGGGTCATATAGTAGATCTTAAGCCGTCTGCCCTTGTCGGAGGGCGGCTGTACCCTTGTTGTGGCGTAAGCAAGAATGTCGTTGAGCATTCCCGTGGAAATTCTCATGCTGTTCTGTATATTGACCTTGTTGATAAGCTCAAAAAGGTTGTCTATCCTGAGACCTGTCTTAGCCGAAATGAACACAAAGGGAACGTATGACATAAAGCTGAAGTCATTTTCCAGCTTCTTTCTGAATTCGTCCATGGTGTTGGTGTCTTTTTCAATAGCATCCCACTTGTTAACGGCAACTATACAGCCCTTTCCCTGTTCATGGGCATAGCCTGCCACCTTGGAATCCTGATCGGTGAAGCCAACCTCTGCGTCAATGACGATAACGCACACATCTGCACGATCAACAGCCATATAGGCTCTGAGAACGCTGTAATGCTCGATCTTTTCCTGTATCTTGGACTTTTTTCTGATACCTGCCGTATCAATGAACACATATTTTCCCGACTTGTTTTCAACAACGGTATCCGTTGCATCTCTTGTAGTTCCTGCAATATCGGAAACGATGGCTCTTTCCTCTCCCGATACTCTGTTGATAAGGGAGGATTTTCCCACGTTAGGCTTGCCGATAACGGCTACCTTGATATATTCCTCGCCGTAGTCGCCCTCGTCCTCATCGGGGAAGTATTCAAAAATTTTATCAAGCATATCTCCCGTGCCATGACCGTGAGCGGCGGACAAAGCAATAGGGTCTCCAAGCCCGAGGTTGTAAAATTCATAAAAATCAGCAGGAGGGTCGCCTATGGAATCGCACTTGTTCACGCAAAGAACAATAGGCTTTCCGCTTTTCTGAAGAAGCCTTGCAACATCGTAATCATCGGCAGTAACGCCCGTTCTTATATCGGTAAGAAAAACGATAACGTCAGCTTTTTCAATTGCAAGCTCCGCCTGCCTTCTCATCTGCGAAAGGATAACATCGGTGCTGTTAGGTTCAATACCGCCGGTATCTACTATCATAAACTCACGGTTTCTCCACTCACATTTAGAGTAGATTCTGTCTCTGGTAACGCCCGGAGTGTCTTCAACTATGGACATACGCTGTCCTATGAGCTTATTAAAAAGTGTGGATTTTCCCACATTAGGCCGTCCGACGACCGCTACGACCGGCAAAGCCATGGTTATCATCTCCAATCATTTTTTTAGTGTTATATACCAAGTATTTTATCAAGCAGTTCAAAACCGTCATTATCCGTTACAAGAACCTTTACGCCGAGAGCCTTTTCAACATCGGGAATAGTCAGATCGTCAAGAAAAATATCGGTATCACGCTTGAACATTGACGTTGTAAGGATAAGTGCGTCTCCGAGAGGCTTGTCTTTAAGCTGTTCTATAATATCCCCTGCCGTAAGAAGTCCCGAAACGGTTATAGTTTCTCCGAAAAAATAATTTGTTATCTTATACACGTTACATTTTATATTATGCCACTTTTTTTCAGCTTTTTCAACCAGTTCGGAAATAAAATTATAAGCCGCCGCACCTGTTGCAATAGAAACTGTACGTTTTTCCGAAGGCTCGTCCGCAAGCTCCAGCGCCGAATCAAATTCATCTGCCAAAGAGCGCAGCATTCCCACACCGTTTTCGTACTGGCAGTAATCCTCGTAAAATTCGCCTGCAGGGATAGGTCTTTCAGCAGTGATATAAAATTCATCCGCAGGAAAAACAAGCCTTGTATCGTACTTTTCAAGAAACTTTTTCTGAAAGCTCTCAATAAGATCAATGGCAGCAGACGCTGTTTTCTTATTGAACATTTCAAGAGGATATAATCCGTCCCTGAATTTGGTTATTCCAACCGGAACAACGGCTATGCTCTGTATATTAGGCATAAGATCTCCAAGGTCGGTAAGGGTACGTTCCAGCTCCCTGCCGTCATTTATGCCCGGGCAAAGAACTATCTGACAGTTCATTGCAATTCCGGCTTTGGCAAACTGTTTTAAATAGTCCAGCTTTTCTCCGGCGAATCTGTTGTTCATCATTTTACAGCGCAGTTCGGGATTTGTGGTGTGGACCGATATATTTATATTAAGCCGCATCTGTATTATGCGGTCAATATCATTCTGATTAAGGTTTGTAAGGGTTACATAGTTGCCCTGAAGAAAAGAAAGCCGTGCGTCGTCGTCCTTGAAATACAGGGTTTCCCTCATATTCGGGGGCATCTGGTCGATAAAGCAGAAAATACACTTGTTTGTACAGCTTTGCTTCTTGTCCATAAGGAAGGATTCAAATTCCAGACCGAGATCGTCGTACTCGCTCTTTTCAACATCTGCAAAAAAGGCGGCTCCGTCACGCTCCGCAGCTATGCGCACGTTTATTTCAGCGGCATAAAACATATAATCAAGAACGTCGTGTATCATATGCCCGTTAAGGGAAATAAGCATATCCCCCGATTTGATACCGGCATGGTAAGCCGGAGAGTTTTTAATAACAGAAGTTATTAATATTGCCATAAAAATCTCCCTGTGCTTTATTTTGCCTGTTTGTTCAGGCGTAAACAAAAGCTGAACTAAAATAAAACCGAAGAAGGAAAAAACTCCCTTCTTCGGTTCTCAAGAAAGCTTACGCTTCTTTTGAAATTACTTCTCTGCCCTTATAGTATCCGCAATTCTTGCAAACCTTGTGCGGAGATGTAAGTTCACCGCAGTTAGTACATCTGGAAAGTGCGGGAGCCTCCAGTTTCCAAACAGCAGAACGTCTCTTATCGCGTCTTGCCTTTGATACCTTTCTCTTTGGTACTGCCATTATTCAGCACCTCCTTATCCTTTAACCATTACAGTTACATTCATTATAATTCAAATCTGTTCCGCATTGAGGACACAAACCCTTGCAATCCTCTTTGCAAAGCATCTTTGAGGGAAGCTGCAGCAGGATGTCCATAATAACGACCTCGTCCAAATCGAGCATATCGGCTTCTGTAACAATATACTCATCGTTATCGGTATTCGATGAACGCACAAGCACATGTTCGTAATCATAGCTGAAATGCCTTTCAAATTCGGCAAGACATCTGTCGCAAACAGCGTTAAGAGTAAAATCCGCAGTATAGCTGAGAATAACTATACCTGCACGGTTTATGACCGTTCCCTTAACAGTTACAGGGTCAGCAAAGCTATAACCTTTAATTTCACTCAGCCTTACAGAGTCAACAGCATAATCCACAATCTGCTTTTCGCCGACAATATTATAAAGCTGTTTTAAGTTTATAACCATAGTACACCCCAAACATAACAGATAAAATTATATCACATCTGATATAATATGTCAATAGTTTTTTATAAATTTTATTTTACAGCGTATTTTGCAACAGATTCGGGGAGATCAGCCTTGTCTGCGGAAACTGTGAAGATAACTTCAACATCTTTTGCTGTGAGCTTGTCGATCTTGTTAAGAACAGCGCCGAGAGCCTCGAAATCAGCTCCGCCAACCTTAAGGATAGAGTCAACAAAGATCTCCTTGATGTCGTAGTTGCCTGCAACAAGTCCTGCAACAAGTCCGTAGAAAGCCTCGAAGGAGTAGATGTTGTTAGCGTCTGTATCAACGATCCTTACAGAAGTAGGAATATCGTATCTGAGCTTCTCGCTCTTGTCGATGCACACAACATAACCGTCGGTTTTCTTGGAAGCTTCATTAATCATATCAATCAAGATCTTGGTTTTGCCCGTACCTTTTTTGCCTGTAATAATTTTTACCATGAGAAACACTCCGTTCCGCCGTTTACGGCATAATATATTGATCCGCACAGAAAAGTGCGATTTAAAACTTACTTAAGCTTTGCTTCAAGAGCAGCCTTCTGATCCTCGTAGCCGGGCTTGCCGAGAAGAGCAAACATATTCTTCTTGTAGCTTTCAACGCCGGGCTGATTGAAGGGATTTACGCCAAGCATATATCCGCTTATTGCGCAAGCCTTCTCAAAGAAGTAAACCATATAGCCGAAGCTCTTTTCGGTCGTGTCTTCAAGTTCAAGAACGATATTGGGAACTCCGCCTTCGGTGTGTGCCAGAACAGTTCCTTCAAAAGCCTTGCGGTTAACAACGGACATATTCTGATTGGTGAGGAAATTAAGTCCGTCAAGGTTTTCCGCATCGGATTCAAGGAAGAAATCCTGCTTGGGCTTCTTAATGTCAACAACGGTCTCGAACATGACTCTTGAGCCGTCCTGAATAAACTGTCCCATAGAATGGAGGTCTGTAGAGAATGTAACGGATGCAGGGAAAATACCCTTTCCGTCCTTGCCCTCGCTCTCGCCGAAGAGCTGCTTGAACCATTCAGCCATCATTGTAAAGCTGGGGTCGTAAGATACAAGAAGCTCAATGGACTTGTTCTTGGAATAAAGAATATTTCTGATAGCTGCATACTTGTAGCAGTCGTTATTGTCAAAATCCTTTGCAAGTTCATCCTGAGCCTGCTTTGCACCTGCCATTATAGCGTCAATATCACAGCCTGCAACAGCGATAGGAAGAAGTCCTACAGCTGTAAGAACGGAATATCTGCCTCCAACGTCGTCTGCGATAACAAATGTTTCGTAGCCTTCTGTATCGGCAAGCTGCTTAAGAGTTCCTCTTGCCTTGTCTGTGGTGCAGAAGATCCTGTCCTTAGCGCCTTCCTTGCCGTACTTCTTTTCAACGAGTTCACGGAAAACTCTGAACGCAAGAGCCGGTTCGGTAGTAGTGCCGGACTTGGAAATAACGTTAACGGAAATATCCTTGCCCTCACAGATGGAAAGAACTTCGTTAAGATATGTGGGGTTGATATTGTTTCCTACATAATAAATGTCCGGGGTGTCTTTCTTCAGGTTGTTGTAGAAAGGAGACTTGAGAAGCTCGATAGCCGCTCTTGCACCGAGGTAAGAACCGCCGATGCCGATAACGATAAGTATGTCGGAATTGCTTTGGATCTTCTTGGCAGCAACCTTGATCCTTTCAAATTCCTCCTTATCATAATCGGTAGGAAGGTTCACCCAGCCAAGGAAATCATTTCCGAGGCCCGATCTGTCATGAAGAGTTTTAGCGGCAAGTTCAGCCTGAGCCTTTGCAGCTTCAAGTTCATGAGGAGCAATAAAATCTTTTAAATACTTAGTGTTTAATGAAATAGACATTTTAACTATTCCTCCAATTAAATTCCTAACATTCATTTTACTATAAATCCGGGCATTTTGCAATATTTTTTGAAAACAATAACGTTTTATCCGCAAGTTTTATTGATATTTAACTAAAATGACAGCAAAAATTTAAGCAAAATCACCATTATCTTTTTAATATTTAAACGTTCCGCAGATTCTCCTGCAGTAATGTTCACAGAAAAAACAAACTTGTCGTCACGGTAAAAATGCACCTCGCCCACATTATCCCCTGCGCTGACGGGAGCGTAAACATAATCGGGAACAAAAACCTGCGACGATACCGAGCCTGCAGCCCCTTTCGGAATAACGATATTCCGTATTTCACCGTATTCAAGGGGAATTTCCTTGACCGTGCCGCCCTTTACGGCTATCTCTTCGGGAAATTCATCGGGAAGCGGCGGCTGCATTACCGTATAATTTGAAAAAGCGCCGTTCAGCAGACGTTTTGCCTCGGAAAACATATTATCTTTGTCTTCGTAGCCTAAAAGTATCACGCCGAAAGCCTTTCCGTCCCTTTCGGCAGCTGCGGCGAGGCAGTTTCCCGAATTTTCCGTGAAGCCCGCTTTAAAGCCTGCAATGCCATCAACTTTTCTGACAAGGACATTTGCGTTAACAAGCTCCGTGGCACCGTCTCTGAGGTAATCCATCCAGCAGGTAAAGTAAGGGCGCAGAAAATCATACCTAAAAAGCGCCGTGACCAGCTTCGACATATCCTCCGCAGTAGATACCTGCAAGGAATCATCATAATAGCCGCAGCAGTTGGTAAACTCAGTATCCTTCATTCCCAGTTCTTCCGCACGGCTGTTCATAAGCTCAACAAACCTGCTTTCCGTTCCCGAGACCGCTTCTGCGACCGCCACGGATGCGTCGTTGGCATTACCTATTATAACGCCTTTCAGGAGGTCCTCCAAGGTCATTTCTTCGCCCGGCATGAGCCATATCTGAGCACCATGCATGGAATTTGCCGCAGAAGAGGCTTTTATCTTACTGTCAAAGGCAAGTTCTCCGCTTTCTATCTTTTCGGCGGCAAGAAGCACCGTCATAAGTTTATTCATAGTTCCAACAGGCACCTTTTCCGATGAATGCTTGCTGTCGATAACTATTCCCGTTGAAATTTCAAAAATCAAGCTGCATTCGGCTGTTTCTTTTTCTTCTTCGGCATAAGCCGCAAAATCCCCAAAACAGCAGGAAACCGCAAGAGAAACCGACATAAAAACTGCTGCAATATTTCGTATATGTATATGCATAAAACCACCTCTGATAATTTTATGCATAACCTGTCTCAATTATTTTCGGGTACAACAAAAGCGCCGGATATATATCCGACGCCCGAAGTCAGAATTTTATGCGGGTATATCAATCAACGATGAACTGCTTGATCTCAGCGAAGAAAGCAGAGGCATCGTCAGTATGCGCTTCAAGAGTGATAGGCTTGGAAAGATCCAGGCTGAAGATACCCATGATTGATTTTGCGTCGACAGCATATCTGCCGGAGATCAAATCGACATCATAGTCGCATTTTGAAACGGAAGTCACAAAATTCTTAACATCATTGATAGTTGCCAGCATAACAGTTGTTTTAGCCATAATAAGTCCCTCCAATAGTTTGTTATTTTCCATTTGCACCATTATTTATACCTCGGTACAATATATAGAATACCATTTTTCTTTTTTTAAGTCAAGAGGAATTGCAATTTTTTTTGTAATATTGTATAATGGTATAAATTTTTCAAAACGCCCAAAAGTTCGTTCAGCGTTTTGTACAAAAAACTGTGGAGTAATTTATGAATATTCACTTTAAAACCTTTGGCTGCAAAGTAAATTTATATGAGACCGAAAATATGAAGCAGAATTTTGCTTCTCACGGATACACAATATCGGAGGACGAGAAAAACTGCGATATATACGTTATAAATTCCTGCACTGTAACCGAATCCGGCGATAAAAAAATGTTTAAAGAGCTTCGCCGCATAAGAAGAGAAAATCCCGACGCCGTAATAGCGGTCACAGGCTGCTATCCCCAGGCTTTTCCCAATGAAGCCTCAGCCCTTGATGAAGCGGACATTGTCACAGGCACCAAAAACCGCAGCACTCTTCCTTTTATTATAGAGGATTATCTGCAAACCAAGGAAAAACAAATAAATGTCTGCGGATATTCTTCGGGCGACCTGTTTGAAGATATGCAGAACAGCGGCTACACCGGCAATACAAGGGCGTTTATAAAGATACAGGACGGCTGCAATATGTTCTGTTCATACTGCATCATACCTTATTCAAGAGGACGTTTCCGCTCCAAGCCGCCGGAAAAGCTCAGAGAGGAAACGGAAAATCTTGCCAAAGCAGGCTACCGTGAAATAGTGCTTGTGGGAATAAATCTTTCCTTTTACGGCATAGAATTCGGGCTGCGGCTTGCCGATGCAGTTGAGAATGTCTGCTCCGTAGAGGGCGTGGAGCGAGTACGCTTAGGTTCTCTTGAACCCGAAATGATAAGCGATGAGGACATAAAACGTCTTTCGGCGCAGCCTAAGCTTTGCCCTCAGTTTCATTTATCCCTGCAAAGCGGCTGCGGCAGGACGCTGAAAGCCATGAACAGGCGCTACACTCCCAACGATTACGAAACGCTCGTGAACAAGCTGCGTTCAAATTTTGACAACTGCGCAGTTACCACAGACGTTATGGTGGGATTTCCGGGCGAAACGGAAGAGGATTTTGCCGAGTCACTTGAATTTGTGAAAAATATAGGCTTTTCAAAGGTACACGTTTTCCCCTATTCCCAAAGAAAAGGCACTCCTGCAGCCGTTATGGAAGATCAGATACCTACAGAGGTAAAAAATCTCCGTGCAAAACGCATGACGGAAGCAGCGGCGGTGTCACAAAGAAAGTTTCTTGAAAGTCAGGTGGGACTTACCGTTCCCGTGCTTTTTGAACGTGAAAAAGAGGACAAGCTCCCTCACGGATATACCCCGAATTATACTTTGGTAAAAATATTTACAAAATATTTAGATAAAAGTTTGCGTAATAAGATTTTTTATGTTAAAATAATAAGGTTAGAAGAGGACTATTGCGTAGGAGAAATTATTTATTAATATAAGGAGCGTATTTGTATGTCTGTATTTCGTATTTATGTTGAAAAAAAGCCGGAGTTTGCAGTTGAAGCAAAGAATCTTCTTGCCGATGTTAAAACTGCGCTCAGGCTTGACAAGCTGAGGAATATCAGAATTCTTAACCGTTATGACGCAGAGGGACTTTCCGAGGCAGATTTCAAGCTTGCCATAGGCAACGTTTTCTCTGAGCCTGCTGTTGACGTTACAAGCGCAAAGCTGCCCGAGCTTTCGGAAAACGAATCGATATTTGCCGTTGAGTATCTTCCCGGACAGTTTGACCAGCGCGCCGATTCCTGCGAACAGTGTATCCAGATACTTACACAGGGTGAGCGCTGCAAGGTAAAGAACGCAAGAATTTATATAGTTGACGGAAAATTATCCGCCGCAGAGCTTTCTTCTCTTAAATCCTATATCATCAACCCCGTTGAAAGCCGTGAAGCGTCGCTTGAAGAAGTGTCAACTCTCATTTCCGAGTATGATATTCCCACAGAAGTTGCAACGCTTGAAAACTTTATCTATCTTGAAGAAGCAGAGCTGGTAAACTTCATCAACAAATACGGCCTTGCAATGGATCTTGACGACATCAAGTTCTGCCAGAGCTATTTCAGAGATACGGAAAAGCGTGACCCCACAATTACCGAGATCAGAATGATAGATACATACTGGTCCGACCACTGCCGTCACACAACCTTCTCCACAATTATCGATGAAGCAAATATAAATGCAGACTACATCAAAAAAACCTACGATGAATATATCAACGCAAGAAACGAGCTTGGCAGGAGCGAAAAGCCAATAACACTTATGGACATCGCTACAATTGCCGCAAAGAAGCTGAAAAAGGACGGCGTTCTGAAGGATCTTGACGAATCGGAAGAGATAAACGCCTGCTCTGTTCGCATCAAGGTTGACGTTGACGGAGATATGCAGGACTGGCTCCTTATGTTCAAGAACGAGACACACAATCACCCCACCGAGATCGAACCCTTCGGCGGCGCTGCGACCTGCCTTGGCGGAGCTATCAGAGATCCTCTTTCCGGACGTTCCTACGTTTATCAGGCAATGCGTGTAACGGGTGCTGCAAATCCCCTTGTTCCCGTTGAGGACACCATTCACGGCAAGCTGCCCCAGAGAAAGATAACCGTGGGCGCTGCAAACGGCTACAGCTCCTACGGAAACCAGATAGGACTTGCCACAGGTCACGTTGCTGAGGTTTATCACCCCGGATATGTTGCAAAGCGTCTTGAAATAGGTGCAGTTATAGCTGCTGCTCCCGAAGAAAATGTTATCCGTGAAGTTCCCGAGCCTGAGGATGTTGTTATCCTTCTCGGCGGACGCACAGGCCGTGACGGCTGCGGCGGTGCAACAGGCTCCTCCAAGTCCCACACAGAGGCTTCTCTCGAAAGCTGCGGAGCAGAGGTACAGAAGGGTAATCCTCCCGTTGAAAGAAAGCTCCAGAGATTGTTCAGAAATCCCGAAGTTACACATATGATAAAGCGCTGCAACGACTTCGGCGCAGGCGGCGTGTCCGTTGCTATCGGCGAGCTTACAGACGGTCTTGTTATCGACCTTAACGCTGTTCCCAAGAAGTATGACGGACTTGACGGCACAGAGCTTGCAATTTCCGAGAGCCAGGAACGTATGGCGGTTGTTGTAAGAAAGACCGATGCTGACAGATTTATCAAGGAAGCCGAGAAGGAAAACCTTGAAGCTACTCTTGTTGCCGTTGTTACCGCAGAACCCCGTCTTAAAATGAAGTGGAACGATAAGGTTATCGTTGACCTTTCAAGAGAATTCCTTAACTCAAACGGCGCTGAAAAGCACACCACCGTTGCAGTTCCCCTCCCCGTTACTGCACAGCTTAAGACATACACAGACTGCGCAGACAGCTGGGAAGCTCTTATGACAAACCTTAATGTATGCTCTCAGAAGGGACTTGTTGAGCGTTTCGACTCTACTATCGGCGCAGGAACGGTGCTTATGCCTTACGGCGGCGCATATCAGCTTACTCCTACACAGGCTATGGCTGCAAAGATACCCGTACTCAAGGGCGAAACAAACACTTGCTCTATCATGGGCTGGGGCTTTAACCCTTACGTTTCCGACAAGAGCCCTTATCACGGCGCAATTGCCGCTGTTATCGAATCTGTTGCAAAGGTTGTTGCCGCAGGCGGAAGCTACAAGCACTGCTGGCTCACCTTCCAGGAATATTTCGAGCGCACACAGAACAATCCCACACGCTGGGGCAGACCCTTTGCCGCACTTCTCGGTGCATTCAAGGCACAGCTTGAGCTTGGCTGCGGCGCCATCGGCGGAAAGGACTCCATGTCCGGCACATTCGAGAACATTGACGTTCCCGCAACACTTGTTTCCTTTGCCGTTTCCACAGGTGACAGCAAGAAGATAATCTCCCCCGAATTCAAAAAGGCAGGCAACAAGGTAATTCTTATCACTCCCGAATACGATGAAAACAATCTTCCCGTATTCGCAAGCATCAGAGAGTGCTTTGAAAAGGTCGAAAAGCTCATTGAAGAAGGACAGGCTTTGTCCGTATGGGCAGTAGGCTTCGGCGGCGTTGCAGAAGCCGTTGCAAAGATGTCTCTGGGCAACCGCATAGGCTTCAGATTTGACAAGAAGCTGTCCGAGGACCAGCTTTTCTACTCCAAGTACGGCTCCTTTGTTATCGAGCTTAACGGCGACCCCTTCACCGTTGAGAATGTTATCGGTACAACTATCGACGAATACAAGATAGACTGCAAGGATTACACCGTTGACATGGCTGAGATACAGAAAAAGTGGGAAGACCGCCTTGAACCTGTATTCCCCTGCAACATTAAGACAGAGGATAAGCCTGTAAAGGTATTCACTTATACAGCCAAAGAGACCTCTCAGCACGCTTCTTCCTTTGCAAAGCCGAGAGTTCTTATCCCCGTATTCCCCGGCACAAACTGCGAATATGACACGGCAAGAGTATTTGAACGTGCAGGCGCAGTTCCCGAAGTTGTAGTTATCAAGAACCTTTCCGCAGCTGCTCTTGAAGACAGCGTTGCTTACGTTGAAAAGGCTATCAAGAATTCACAGATAATCATGATACCCGGCGGCTTCTCCGGCGGTGACGAGCCTGACGGTTCCGGCAAGTTCATTACAGCATTTTTCTGAAATCCCCGTATCAAGGACGCTGTTCACGACCTTATGGACAACAGAGACGGTCTTATGCTTGGTATCTGCAACGGCTTCCAGGCTCTTATCAAGCTGGGACTTGTGCCTTTCGGACACATTGTTGATATGACAAGCGATTCTCCCACGCTGACATTCAACACCATAGGCAGACACCAGTCAATGATGGTTAATACAAGAATTGCGTCAACCAAGTCGCCTTGGCTCACAGGCTGTGAAGTTGGCGACATACACAGGATAGCAATTTCCCACGGTGAGGGACGCTTCGTTGCTTCTCCCGAGCTTATCAAGCAGCTTGCCGACAACGGACAGATCGCAACTCAGTATGTTGACCTTAACGGTGCTCCCACACTTGACATCAGATTTAACCCCAACACCTCCATCGAGGCTATCGAGGGCATTACCTCTCCCGACGGACGTATCCTCGGCAAAATGGGACACAGCGAACGTATCGGCAGAGATATATGCAAGAACGTTCCCGGCGCTAAGGATCAGAAGATATTTGAAAGCGGCGTAGCTTACTTCAAGTAATTTTCGGTTTGCTGACGGATTTATGTAAAAAATTTAACCTGAGAAGGAAATTACTCTTCTCAGGTTATTTTTGTGTCAACGCAGATTTTTAATCTGTCTGAAAATTAAAAATATCATATCCATAATTCCATTTCTCCGGAATCACAAAAGCCAAACTTGTCATACAAATGTCGTCCTGCTGCTGATGGTTTTAATTTTATGTTATGAACACCGTTGTTTTGTAACCAATTTATTAATTCTTCCATTATTTTTGAAGAATAGCCCTTTCTTCTTTTTTCAGGAATACAATATACATCAATAATATATCCATACATTGGCGTTTTAAAGAAACAGAACGGAACGTCTTCCTTAATTACTGCACCACCGCACGCAATAACAGTATCGTTTTCGTACACCAAATAATGACAACCTTTTCCCTCTTGATATAATTCCTTGTATTTTTCATATATCTTTTCTTCGGCATTATCTTGTAACAGAGCTATTGAACCTACTTCTTTAAACATATCCATTTTCATTTTAACCACAAGATTTAAATCCTTAATTTCTGCTTTTTTTATTTCCATAGCAACATTCTCCATTCAAACGACTTCCGATTTAAGCTGTAAATTACTTCATATAACAAAAATCAGCTCACAATCTCCGCCCGTCCACATAATTCATAAACTTTTCCATAGTTGAAGTAAGCTTTGAGCTTTTTATAAAGGCAAAACCCACTTCCCTTTTGTTTATGGGAACGTTAAGGGGCAGCTCGGTAAGCTCTCCAGCCGAAAGCTCGTCCTTTACAAACTGCTTTACAACGCAAGCTACGCCCATACCTATCTTGGCAAACTCGATAAGCATATCCATATTGCTTACTTCAAGAATATGCTCCGGTTCTATGTCGTTTTCCTTGAAGTAACGGTCAACGTGCTGTCTTGAAACATTCTCGCTGTCAAGAAGCATGATATTCGCCTTTTCAAAAACGCTGCCTTCCTCTCTTGCCTGCAGATTTTCAAGGTATTTGGGTGTTGCGGTAAAAATATCCTCAATTTCGCCGAGAGAATAAAAGGACAGCTCTGTAAGGTTCTCAGGCTTTACAATAAGACCTATGTCTATTCTTCCGTCCATAAGCAGCTTATGTATATGTGAGGAGGACTGACATTCTATTGTAATTTTAACGTGGGGATTTTCCGAAATAAAGCCTTTCAGATAAGGCAGGAGCATACATTTGCACAAAACAGAGCTTGCACCCAATCTAAGCCTACCTATTCCCAGCTCGTTTATATGCCGCAGCTTGTCCTCCCCCGATTTGATAATGTCAAAGGCGGTCTTAAGCTCGCTGTAAAGCATTTTGCCTTCATCGGTCAGCGTTACTCCCCTGTGATTTCTCACAAAAAGAACGGTGCCGAGGCTTTCCTCCATTTTGGTTATGGCTTTGCTTATGGCAGGCTGGCTGATATAGTTCATTTCCGCCGCCCTTGATATGCTTTCGCACTCTGCAACAGCGCAGAAAATTCTATACCTGTTAAGGTTGCTCTCGGAAATCATTTTTACGACCGTCCTTTCTGTTATCGTCAGTTACAGGTTTTCATAACCCGAATTTATATCAGATATTCATAATATGTATTTGAATTATACCACAATATATGCTATAATGCAACTATGACAAAATAAAAAAATATGTAAATTTATTTTTGTACATTTTCCAAAGAATTATTTTTGAAAGGAATGATCGTATTATGGGTATGACTATGACTCAGAAGATCCTTGCCGCTCACGCAGGACTGGATAAGGTCGAGGCAGGTCAGCTTATCAAGTGCAAGCTGGACATTGTTCACGGAAACGACGTTACTACACCGGTTGCGATAAACGAATTCAACAAAGCCGGATTTACCGACGTATTCGACAAGAACAAAATAACAATGGTAATGGACCACTTTACCCCCAACAAGGACATCAAGTCCGCAGCAAACACAAAGCAGTGCCGTGATTTTGCTTCAAAGCTGGAGATAAAGAACTACTTTGACGTTGGAGAAATGGGCATTGAACACGCTCTTCTCCCCGAAAAAGGTCTCGTTGCCGCTGGTGACTGCGTTATTGGCGCAGACAGCCACACCTGTACATACGGCGCTCTCGGCGCATTCTCCACAGGCGTAGGTTCAACAGATATGGCTGCCGGAATGGCAACGGGCGAAGCATGGTTCAAGGTTCCTTCTGCGATAAAATTCAACCTTAAAGGAAAGCTGAACAAATATGTAATGGGCAAGGACGTTATCCTTCATATCATCGGTATGATAGGCGTTGACGGCGCACTTTACAAGTCTATGGAATTTGACGGAGAGGGTCTTGCAAGCCTTTCTATGGACGACCGTCTTTCCATGGCGAATATGGCTATCGAAGCAGGTGCAAAGAACGGTATTTTTGCCGTTGACGATGTAACAAAGGCTTATATGGACGAGCGTGTGAGCCGTTCTTATACGGTTTACGAAGCTGACCCCGACGCAGCTTATGACGAGGTATACGACATTGACCTCTCCGAGATAAAGCCCACCGTTGCTTTCCCTCATCTTCCCGAAAACACACGCACTATTGACAAAGTAGGCGATGTAAAGATAGATCAGGTAGTTATCGGCTCCTGCACAAACGGACGTATGGAGGATATGGAAATGGCTGCCGAGATACTCAAAGGCAAGCACGTTCACCCCGATGTCCGCTGCATAATCATTCCTGCAACACAGCAGATATATCTTGATTCCATTAAGAAAGGTCTTATGGAAATTTTCATCAACGCAGGCTGTGCAGTTTCAACCCCTACCTGCGGTCCCTGCCTCGGCGGTCATATGGGTATTCTTGCCGCAGGTGAAAGAGCCGTTGCTACAACTAACAGAAACTTCGTAGGACGTATGGGACACCCCGATTCCGAGGTTTACCTCGCTTCTCCTGCCGTTGCGGCTGCTTCCGCAGTTACAGGCAAAATAAGCGGACCCAACGAGATAATGTAAGGAGGATCATTTAATGAAAGCTTCAGGTTTTGTACATAAATACGGCGATAACGTTGACACCGACGTTATTATCCCTGCAAGATACCTTAACTCCCCCGACGCAAAGGAGCTTGCACAGCATTGCATGGAGGATATTGACAAGGATTTCGTGAAAAAAGTTAAGCCGGGCGATATTATGGTAGCCGACCAGAACTTCGGCTGCGGTTCTTCCAGAGAACACGCTCCCCTTGCTATCAAAACAAGCGGAATTTCCTGCGTTATCGCTTCCACCTTTGCAAGAATTTTTTACCGCAACGCTATCAATATCGGTCTGCCAATTATGGAATGCAGTGAAGCCGCAAAGGACATTGACAGCGGTGACGAGGTTGAGATCGACTTTGACACAGGCGTTATCACCAACAAAACAAAGGGTCACAGCTATCAGGCACAGCCCTTCCCCGAGTTTATCAAGGAGATCATCGCTGCAGGCGGTCTGCTTAAATCTTTGAAGAAGTAATACAGAAAGGGTAATTCATAATGAACAAAAAAATTGCAGTAATAAAGGGCGACGGAATCGGTCCCGAAATTGTTACCGAAGCCATGAAGGTTCTTGACAAGGTGGCAGAAAAATTCGGTCATACCTTTGAATATGAACAGCTTTTAATGGGCGGCTGCTCCATTGATGTGAACGGTGTTCCCCTTACAGACGAAACTATTGCAAAAGCTAAGGCTGCGGACGCAGTTCTTATGGGCTCCATTGGCGGAAATACAGCTACTTCACCTTGGTACAAGCTGCCTGCGGACAAACGCCCCGAAGCAGGACTTCTTGGACTGAGAAAGGCTCTTAATCTTTTTGCAAACCTCCGTCCTGCCGTACTTTACAGCGAGCTTAAAGGTGCCTGCCCTCTTAAAGAGGAAATTGCAGACAGAGGCTTTGATATGATGATAATGCGTGAGCTTACGGGCGGTCTGTATTTCGGCGCAAGAAAAACGGAAGAGGTTGACGGCGTTGTAACTGCCACCGATACTCTTACCTACAACGAAAACGAGATAAGAAGAATTGCCATTCGTGCATTTGATATTGCTATGAAACGCCGCAAAAAGGTCACAAGCGTTGACAAAGCAAATGTTCTTGACTCCTCAAGACTTTGGAGAAAGGTGGTTGAGGAAGTTGCAAAGGAATATCCTGAGGTTTCCTATGAGCATATGCTTGTTGACAACTGCGCAATGCAGCTTGTAAAGGACCCTGCGCAGTTTGACGTTGTTCTTACCGAGAATATGTTCGGCGATATTCTTTCCGATGAGGCTTCTATGATAACGGGCTCTATCGGTATGCTGGCTTCCGCCAGTCTTAACGACACAAAGTTCGGACTTTACGAACCCAGCGGCGGCTCCGCTCCCGACATTGCAGGTCAGAACAAGGCTAACCCCATTGCAACCATTCTTTCTGCGGCAATGCTGCTCCGCTACTCATTTGATATGGACAAGGAAGCTGACGCTGTGGAAAATGCCGTTAACAAGGCTCTTAAGGACGGCTACCGCACAGGCGATATTATGTCCGAGGGAATGAAGAAGGTTTCCTGCTCCGAAATGGGTGACGTTATTGCGGCTAATATATAATCTTACAAAATAAACTCAAAATCACTTTTAATGTCATTTGATGTTAAAAGTGATTTTTATCTTTCTTGACATATCTTCAATTTATGGTATAATTAATATGGATTATTATTTATTGGAGATTATTATGATACTGTCATTAGAAAATGTAAGCAAAATTTATAACGGCAATACCGTTCTCGATAACATTGCCCTTACCATTGAGGATCACGACAGGATAGGTCTTGTGGGGGTAAACGGCTGCGGAAAATCCACTCTGCTGAACATTATCACAGGCAAGGAAGAACCCGAAACACAGCCCGAACCAAACGTTGCCAAGGTAGCGGTAACAAAAAGCGCCTCCATAGGCTTTCTTGCGCAGAACACGGGACTTGACCGTTCAAGCACTATAATTGAGGAAATGACTTCCGTATTTTCGGAGCTGCTGAAAACTGCCGATGAACTGCGCAGACTTGAAGAGGAAATGGGCAGTCCCAAGGCTCACGAAAACCCCGAACACTTTAAGGAAATTTCCGAGGAATATGCAAGAAAGACCGCCTACTTTGAATCAAGGGACGGCTATCTTATAAATGTAAAGATAAACAAGGTCTTAAACGGTATGGGCTTTGCTCCCGATACTTACGACAGAGTTATTTCCACCCTCAGCGGCGGAGAAAAGACCCGTCTTGCCCTTGCAAAGCTGCTCCTTGAAAGCCCCAATCTGCTTATCCTTGACGAGCCGACCAACCACCTTGATTTCAACACAATTATGTGGCTTGAAGACTATTTGCAGGACTACAAAGGCGCTTTGCTCATCGTTTCCCACGACCGTTACTTTCTGGACAAGCTGACAACGTCCATATGTGAAATAGAACGTGGCAGATTAAAGCGCTACAAGGGCAATTACACCGCCTTTACAAAGCTGAAAGAAGCGGATGTGACCCGTCAGCTTAAAGAATACGAAGCACAGCAGGCGGAAATAGCAAAGCTGCAGGACTTTGTTGACCGCAACCTTGTGAGAGCCACCACTTCAAGCATGGCCAAAAGCCGCATAAAGAAACTTGAAGCCATGGAGATCATAGAAAAGCCCGTTACACATCAGAAATCTGCAAAAATCAGGTTTGAATATGATGTCGTGCCACCTATTGACGTTCTGACGGTAAGAAATATCGATATTTCCGTCGGTTCGGGCTATGACAGAACTACTCTTGCAGATAACGTTTCCTTTGAAGTGAAGCGTGGGGAAAAGTTGGGCGTTATCGGTTCAAACGGAGCCGGAAAATCAACGCTGCTTAAAATCATTCAGCGCCTTATCCCCTGCTCCCACGGTTCAATAGAATGGACGAAGAACATTAAAATTTCCTACTTTGACCAGGAAAATTCGCAGCTGAACTTCAACAATACCGTTATGGAGGAAATTCACTCCAGATACCGCACTATGACCGACCAGGCGATAAGAACTCTGCTTGGAAACGTAAGAATGGTGGGAGAAAACGTGTTCAAACCTATCAGCGTTATAAGCGGCGGCGAGAGAGCAAAGCTGTGTTTTGCCATAATGATGCTTGAACGAGGCAACGTGCTTATTCTTGACGAGCCTACCAACCATCTTGACATTGACACAAAGGAAGTGCTTGAAAAGGCGCTGTGCGAGTTTGACGGAACTATTATTTTCGTATCCCACGACCGTTACCTTTTAAACAAGCTGGCAACAAGGATAATTGAGATAACCCCCGACGGCATTGAAAACTACAAGGGCAGATTTGACGATTTTATGGAAGTAAAACGTGCGAGAAGCCTTGCCGAACAGCAGAAGCAGGACGCTGAACGTGCGGAAAAGGCAAAGCAGGCTGCCGCAGAGAAAAATATCAAAAGCTACCGCAGCAAGGAGCAGCGTGCCGCAGACGCAAAAAAGCGCAACAGGATAAAAGAGCTTGAAAAGGAAATAGAAAAGCTGGAGATCGAAATGCAGCAGCTTCAGGAGGAAATGTCAGACCCTGAAGTTTGTCAGGATTATCAGCTTATGCAGGAAAAATGCTCCCTGTTTGAAGAAAAGAAGGCGCTTTCCTCTGAATATTCCGATGAATGGCTTATGCTTTCGGAGGAATTTGAGGGATAAAATCATATAAACAAAATTCCGACAGGATTCTATGCTGCCGGAATTTTTATTTTATTCTCATCAAAATTACAGTATTTTTATGCTGAATTTAGTGCATATATACAAATCAACAAGATATATATTGACATATTATATTATACGTCGTATAATATAGATAAAGTTAAGCAATCAGTTTGAAAATTTACGGTTTTCAAACATGAGTTTTGCTTCAAGCTATTATGAAAAAGCAAAACTCATACTAATCTTTAATCGTTCTGTAGACAAAGCCGACAGATAGAATAATTCCAATCAAGGAAAATGACCGCCGCAAGGCTTGTCGCCTTGCAAGGGAGTTTGACGCAGAGTGGAATTATTATAGCCGAGGATTTGTCTATAGGTTAATTAAAGATTAGTATCAGAAAGGAGTGACATATATGGTATTTCCGGTGAGCGCAGCATTGCTTGACGCACTTGTGCTTTCCGTTGTTTCCAAGGAAGACACCTACGGATATAAAATAACGCAGGAAATAAGAGAAGCAATGGAAATGTCGGAATC
>JALEJQ010000009.1 GCA_022769565.1 Oscillospiraceae bacterium | reverse complement strand
GCAAGGCTGAAGGGCTTTGTTATGTAGTCATCCGCACCCTGTTCAAGACCGAAAACAACGTCCGATTCCATATCATTTGCCGTAAGCATTATGACGGGAGTGTCATATTTCCCCCTTATCTCACGGAGAAAATCAAAGCCGTTCCCATCGGGAAGATTAACGTCCAGTATAATAAGCCCGAAGACCTGCTCCGACAGCCTGCACCTTGCCTCACGCAATGTCCCGCAGCTTTCCGCAATAATATTTTCAGTTGTAAGGGCACGGCAAAGACCTGCCGAAAGTCCCTTGTCGTCCTCTATGATAAATATTTTTTCCAAAAGATCACCGCCTGTGGGTCAATGTGCTTTCAGTTTATCATAATTTCATAAAAAATGCAACATTCATTTCTTTATTACCGCCGTAACAAGACAAATATGCTCAAATGCGGAAAGACCCTTGTGACCGTCAAAATAGCGCTCCTGTATATCTTTGGGAGAAAGCGCTTCATAAATAAGAAAGCCGTGCCGTTCAAGCATTTTTTCAAGCTCCGAATAGCTGTAGCAGGACTTCATAGGCTCTCCCCCTGCGGCAGCCATTGCTATCATATTTTCCACCCTTTTTACGCCGGAAGAAAACATACCCTCGTCACCGCAGTCGAAAACAAGTGTACTTCCGTCCGCAGATATATGAGCAATATTTTCAAGCATTTCCTCCGTCTGATCAAGTGTAAGATAATAGCTTACTCCAAGCCAGGAAAAAAACGTCTTTTTTGAAGCGTCAAAGCCTGCTTCAACCAGCTTTTCCTTTAGGCTGTCCTTGGAAAGGTCTGCGGCAGCGTAACGCAAAGAATCGGGCAGCTCCATTCCCGAACGCTTCACCCTTTCTATCTTGTCAGCCTGCGTAAGAGGGTGGTCAACCTCAAAAACACGGCATTTTTTCATTATCTCAGGCTCACGGAAAGCAAAGGTGTCCATTCCTGCGCCGATAATAACATACTGCTTCGTTCCCGTCAGCAAAGCGGTTTTCAGGCTGTCCTCGCAGAACCGTCCTCTTGCAATGGGAGTAGGCGCTATCTGGGTATTTACAAGATATTCAAGAGCAGCTTCGTCATTTTCAAAAGTTCCCTTTTTCTCAGGGGCAAAAAAATCCATTCCCTCAAGAATGTATTTCCCTATACCAAGGTATTCCTCCTCCGTCATAAGCTTTCTTGCCGCCCTGTCGTCAAATATGGGATTTGCATCCTTTTCCGAGTGAAACGCCCTGCCGAAAGCGGACATAAGTGCTGTAATGCTTGCCTTTCCGTTCATATAAAACCGTCCTTTCAAAAAAAGAGAGCGCAGCACCCCTTCGGTTCTGCGTCCTGCGTCTGACCGTAACTGCACACAAAAGCTGTGCATACTGCCTATATTCTTTCTTCCAAAATAGAATCAATAAGCTGCTCAAAGCCGTATTCCAGGAATTTGTTAACGGAGATTCCAAGCTGCTTTGCAATAAACTCCCCCTTTGTTTCCGCAAGAGAAATAAGGGAGCTTATCCCCGACCAAAGCACATAAACCGTCATCATGGGAACAACGCCGGAGCGCACCTCTCCCCTTTCTATGCCCATTTCAATAAAATCCGCCAGCAGCCCGTTTATCTCCGTTCCGAGAGCAAGGATCTCCTTTACGGCAGGAGAAAGCTCCGCCCCGATGTCTCCGCTCCTCGCCCCGTTCACATTTTCAAAGGAGTGAGGACAGTCCTTGTGATACCTTACCATTTCGGCGCAGATACGCTTATAGCAGGAAACAAAATCATCGTCGGACATAACTGCGGCTTTTATGCCGTCTCTTAAAGAAACAAGTCCCTTTTCAATTATACGGTGAAGTATGTCGTCCTTGCTTTCATAGTAAGCGTAAACCGTGCGGCGGCTGTAGCCTGAGGCTTTGGAAATATTCTCTATCGTAGTTCCCTCAAAGCCTTTTTCCGAAAAAAGAACCTCCGCAGCATTAAGTATACGCTCCCTGTGCAAAGCTGCAACAGCTTCATTTTTGTTTTCACGACCCATAAGTACACCTTGATTCTACTTAGTATATTGTCAGTATACCAATTTTATTTTTTATCGTCAAGAGGAAAGGCATTTTGTTTACACAATATTAATAATTCTGCATCAAATACTCTTCAAGGCATAAACTTCGGCTGAAAATCTCCTCCGCCGCTTCCTTGCCCACATAGCGGTAATGCCACGGCTCATATTCAATGCCGGTTATATCCGATTTTCCCTCGGGGTAACGCAGAATGAAGCCGTATTTGTAAGCGTTCTCCGCAAGCCAGCTGTAGACCTCCTCGTTGGAGGAATGTAGCTTGTCGCCGTTTATATCCACCGCAAGACCAAGCTGATGCTCGCTTCTGCCCACTTGAGCGACCTCCTTTGACGCAAGACGCTTTGCACGCTTTTCCGAACATCCCTCGTTCACATATGCGGCTATTTTGTCCTCCATCATCTGCCGCTGCTCATCCGAAGTGCGGTAGCCCTCTCCTGCAACCGCATATATCCCCTCATTTTCCATATCTCCGAACATTTCCTGCAAAAAGGGATAGATACGGGAATCCACCCTTACTCCGTCATCAAGCTCGGCAAGTTCCTGCTTCCAGTCGTCGGGAACGGGATTATCCCCGTTAACAAGAGTGAGCCGCCAGTCCGAGGGAGTAAGATATTCCGCTTTGCCGCCGCCGAATTTCAGCAGCAAGGTCACGCAAAGCGCCGAGATCAGCAGCATAAGAACGCTTACCGTCATACAGCCGCCCTTTTTCTTTTTTGTTTTCTTCATAAGTCTGTCACTTCCATAAAAAAATCTGCGGTAAAAACCGTTACCGATATTGTACCGCAGACCGTATTTTTATGTTTGTGTTTTATCTTCTTAAAATCATACGATTTTCTTACAAAATGCAGACAAAATATCCTGCATAGCACAGAAGCATAATTACTCCGGCTATCCTTCCCAGCCGCTTGTCTTTCAATACGCTCAGAAGCAGAACAACTCCTGCCGCAGCTGCGATCAGCGTATCAAATATAAAGTTCTCCGCAAACTTAACCGGAGTGATAAACGCCACCGTGCCAATAATGAATAAGATGTTGAAAATGTTGCTGCCTACAATGTTTCCCACAGCAATGCCCGAATTTCCCTTTCTTGCCGCCGAAACAGATGTAACAAGCTCAGGCAGAGATGTGCCGAGAGCAACTACCGTAAGTCCGATGAACCTTTCACTTATCCCTGCGGCTTTGGCTATCTTCACCGCTGCGTCAACGGAAACATCGCTTCCGAATATTATCAGCGCAAGTCCGCCTGCAACTGACAGCAGCAGCTTCCACACAGGCTGCTTTTTATGCTCCTCAACGCCGTTTTTGTCCTTCTGCTTTGCCGCCGTAACAAACAGGTAAACAAGATAAAGTATGAACAGCCCCCAGAGCACCGCTCCTTCCGCAAGGTTAACATACCCTCCCGTATATCCCAGGATAAGCAGGATAAGCGTAATGAATATCATATAGGGTATCTCGCACTTTATCGTTGACTTTTCAACATCAACGGGAGAAATAAGCGCCGTTATGCCAAGTATCAGCAGCACGTTAAGTATATTGCTCCCCACAACATTTCCCACGGTAATATCTGCGTTGCCTTTAAGCGCCGCCGATATGCTCACCGCCAATTCGGGAGCGCTTGTACCCATTGCCACTACCGTTAGCCCGATAATAAGCTGGGGAATACCGAACCTTTCCGCCGTTCCTGCCGCTCCGTCAACAAACAGGTCGGCGCCCTTGATAAGCATAACGAAACCGACAGCCAATAACAGGATCTGAACAACAATTTCCATAAAAAAATCCTTTCCGCAGCAAAAAGCGAGACTTCTGCTGCAATTAATGCAACAAAAGTCTCGCCGTTTAAGAAAGGACTGATAATATCATTTCATTACGCATACCGGGTCAAAAGCGACCGTACTGACGATATGCGGAACATTCCGTAAAGAATGTCGGCTACTCCCTTTTATTAATGGTATTATAACATAGAAAGCTCCGTTTGTCAAGCCTTTTCAAAAAAAATTTCCTGTTTTTGGTTAAATTTATACTAATTCTAAATCGTTCTATAGACAAAGCCGGCAGATAGAACACAGCCAATCAAGGAAAGCGACCGCCGCAATGCTTGGTGCCTTGCAAGGGAGCTTGACGACGAGTGGCTGGGTTATGGCTGTCGGATTTGTCTATAGGTTGATTTGGAATTAGTATTACAGTTTTGGGAGCGTAACCGTAAATGTAACGCTTTCATTTTCGCTTTCCGCCTTAATGCTGCCGCCGTGAAGCTCCGTTATTTCCTTGGCAATGGCAAGACCGAGACCTGCTCCGCCCTCTCCCGTTCCTCTTGACGGGTCAAGGCGGAAAAACTGCTCGAATATCCTGTCCAGCTTTTCCGCAGGTATAGTCCTGCCGCTGTTTTTTATAACAAGCACAACGCTGTTTTCGTCCTCCGAAAGAGAAAGGGCAATTTCAGTATCGGGGTAGCTGTAATTCACCGCATTCCGTATAAGGTTGTCCAGAACTCTCTCCAGCTTGTCGGGGTCGCAGAGAAGCCATACTCCGCCTGCAATATCAAGCTGCCAGCGCAAGCCCTTTTCCTCAAGCAGCGGACGGAATTCAAAGGCTGTCTGCTCCGTCATACGGGTGAAATTCACTCTCTCCAGTTCAAGGCTTATCCGTGTAAGATTAAAACGTGTTATATCGAAAAATTCGTTGATAAGCTCTTCAAGGCGGAGAGCCTTTTCAAGTGCAATGCCCGTATATTTAGCCCTCAGCTCCGCAGAGATCTGCGGCTCGTCCCTCATAAGCGAAAGATAGCCGATAACGCTTGTAAGAGGGGTCTTCAGATCGTGTGCAAGATAAACGATAAGGTCGTTTTTCCGCTGTTCCGCCTCCCTTGCTTCTGCAGCGCTTTTGACGGCTTTTTCACGGACAAGATTTATCTCGTCCTGAACGCTTTTAAGTTCGGGAGAAAGCCGTATCTGACCGCTTTCGGGGAAAGCCAGCTTTTCCGATTCCGCCGTTATCTCGTCAAGGTAGCGCAGCGGCTTCTTTATAAAAAAGCAGGATATAACGAACCAGCCTGCCAGGACCACCGCTCCGCCGAACTGTATGATATGCTCCTTTATCCAGTGCAGCAGCCTGTACAGCATATCCTGTTCCTGCCATACCGTCAGCCTGCAAAGTCCCCACGCCGCCAAAGCCGCAAGCACCACAGCTGCAGCATAAACAGCAAGAGCGACGGCATATTCTGCGATTATCCTCCGTGAAAGCTCGCTGCGGTGCGCTTTTATCACGGGTGAAGAGTTTTTATTCAACAGTATAACCAACTCCCCATACGGTTTTTATATACTTCGGCTTTCTTGACGGCTCGTGCATCTTTTCTCTGAGCCTTGCAATATGCGCCATTACCGTATTGTCCGATTCAAAGAATTTTTCCTTCCAAACCGCCTCGAAAAGCTCCTCCGAGGAAACGACTCTCCCCCTGTTTTGGCAAAGATACCACAGAATGTCGAATTCTATCGGCGTAAGGTTAAGATTTTCACCGTTAAGCGAGCATTTGCGGCTGTCACGGCAGATAAAAAGCCCTCCCAGGCACAGTTCCTCTCTGCCCGAGTTTCCACCGTCATAAAGATTGCGCCGCCTGAGCTGTGTCTTGACCCTTGCAGCCACTTCAAGGGGATTAAAGGGCTTTGTTATGTAATCGTCGGCGCCGAGAGTAAGTCCCGTTATCTTGTCCATATCCCCCGTTTTTGCGGTAAGCATTATAACGGGAAAGGTATAGCGTTCCCTTATCCTGCAAAGAAGAGCAAAGCCGTCGGTATCGGGGAGCATAACGTCCAACAGGGCAAGACTTATATCCTCTCTGCCAATTATCTCCTCCGCCTGCGCTCCGCTGTACGCCTTGAACACGCCGTAGCCCTCGTTTTTCAGATACAGCTCCACAAGGTCGGCTATTTCCTTTTCATCATCTGCTATAAGAATGTTTACGGTCACCTTTTTTCAGTCCCTTCGGAAATTTTAGGTTAAGCAGCGCAACCGACAGTATAACAAGCGCTATCCCTGCCGCACCTGCAAGGTCAAGACTTTCGCCGAAGCATATCGCACCTACGGCAGCAGCGGCGGCAGGCTCGGAAGAAGCCATTACCGAAGCCTTGCCCGGCTCCGTCCTGCTCAGACCTGCGGTGTAAAGAAGATACGGAAGAACCGTCACCACCGCTCCCATAGCCGCTCCAACGGGAAGTATCTGCGGCGCAAGGCTTATTTTCTCCGCCAGTTCAAATGGAGCGGAAAGGGGTATCACCGCCAGAGCCGCAAAAACAAAGGTATAAAAGGTTATGGTAAGGCTGCCGTAACCCCTGTCAAGAGCATAACGCCCGAAAATGCTGTACAGAGCATATCCAAGGGCAGAACCAAGACCCGTCAGCAAGCCCGAACCCGTCAGGCTGAAATCCCCCTCCGCTATTCCCGAAGCAAGCGCACAGCCTGCAAATGCGGCGACAGCTGCGGCTATCTTTGCAGCGTTCATCTTCTCCTTAAAAAGAAAAACGGACATTATCATTACCATTACGGGCGCAGTATAAAGCAGCACCGCCGCCGCAGAAAGCGAAGTCAGGCTTATGGTCTTGAAGTAGCAGAAATTGAAAAATGCAATGCTGCACACTCCCGTTCCGATAAAGCACCACAGGTCTTTAAGCCTTATGCGGAACAGGGATCTGTCCTTTACCGTCAGCACGACCGCCGTAAGTATCGCCGCAAAAGCAACTCTCACCGCCACTACCTGCATTGAATCAAGTCCGTACCCGTTCAGCCTGCGGACGAATATGCCTATCATTCCCCAGAGTATTCCTGCGAAAACCACAAAAATCGGACCTGCGGCATTTTTCAGCTTTCCCGAGTTCATCTGTCTGCGCCATCCTCTGCAAGTATTTTTACAGCAGAGCTTGTTCCTATCCTGTCGCAGCCCTCGGAAATAAAGGCTTCAAGCTCTTCCTTAGTCTTTATTCCTCCTGCGGCTTTCATTTTCACTCCGCTGCCGATATGCTCCTTGAACAGACGTATATCCTCAAGCCTTGCACCAGCCGTTCCGAAGCCTGTAGAGGTCTTGATATAGTCTGCGCCGCCGTCGGTAACGCACCTGCAAAGAGCGGTCTTTTCTTCTTCTGTAAGATAACAGGTCTCAACAATGACCTTCAATACCTTTCCGCAGGCAGCCTTTTTCAAAGCAGCTATCTCGGCTGTCACCTTATCAAAATAACCGTTTTTAACATCGCCTAAGTTGACCACCATATCAAGCTCGTCCGCTCCGTCGGCAACGGCACACTGCGCCTCGAAAACCTTTGCCGCAGTTGTGCTGTAGCCGAGAGGAAAGCCGATAACGGTGCAGATGTTCAGTGCTTCGCCGAATTTTTTTCTTGCATATGCAACGTAGGAGGGCGGAATGCAGACAGAAGCGGTCTTGTATTTAATCGCTTCTTCACAAAGAGCGTCTATGTCCGCCTCCGTTGATACAGCCTTAAGCTGAGTGTGGTCAATACGGGCTAAAATCTCGCTGTTGTTCATATCAAAACTTCCTTTTCTATCAATCAAATATTGAGCATTTCTCCGAAGTGTTTTTTATGCCGTTTTCACCGTTGATAAGCACCTCGCCCCAGTCGGGAGAAAGCACAGAACCGTCCCAGCGCTCGGAAATGTCAAGATATTCAACACCTCCGCCGTTGCCCTTCCAGCTCCAGCCCAGATAGCCTATGCTGTTTTCGGTGCAGTATTTCATTATATAAGTCTCGTCAACGTTCCCGTCGGAGTGCTTGTAGCCGAACTCTCCCACGCATACGCAAAGCCCCTGAGAGGTAACGCCTTCAAGATTGGATTTTATGGTTTTTTCGTTTTTACCTGCCGAACCGTACATATGTATGGAGAACATAGTGTTTGCGTCGGGGTCGGAATCAAAGACCTCCTTGCCGTAGTCTGCAATGCTCTTTCCGTACTGTCCCCAGCCTGCGGCATCCACCATAATGGTGTTCTTTATGCCTGCTTCACGGAGCCTCGGTATCGCCTTTACATAGCCGTCTCTCCAGAGCTCGCTTTTCCAGCTGCCCGTCCATTCGTTGGCAATGTTAAGGATAACGTAAGCCTCCGTTCCGACAAGTGCGTCCTTCACTTCTATCCAGTAATCGGTTATTTTTTCAAGAGTTTCTGCGCTGTCATCACCTGTGCCATCGTGCACCTCAACAATAGCTATCATATCAAGGGCTTTGCACTTTTCAATAAGACGGGTAATGTTCTCGGGGCTGTCCTTTGTCCACTGTATACCGTTGGCAAGCACTATCCTCACGCAGTTTGCGCCTGTTTTTGCAATTGCTTCAAGAGCCTCACCGTCATTTTGTGCAAACCATGAGTGAGCGTGGTTTATCCCTCTGAAAACAAATTCTTTGCCGTTTGCGTCAAGGAGCTTTGTTCCGCTGACGGAAAATCCGCCCTCACCCTCAGCCTTTTCCTCTTTTGCAGAAGCATCGGAAGAAACGCTTGCCGCAGCGGACGCTTCCGCAGTTGTCTGCTCCGTTTCCCCCTTTGCGCAGGCAGTCATAGCAGCAGCCATAAACACCGCAAGCAGCAGAGCCGTTATTTTTTTCATACTACGAACCTCCGTAAAATTATTTTTCCAGACAATTATATCAAATTTTAAAAAAAATAGCAATAACAATTCACCGCTTGCCCCCAAAAAAAGACCTTTGGCAAACTATTTTTACCATTTCATTATAATATTATATCCGCAATGTTCACAAAAAAGTGATGAAAACAGAATAACTTTTCTGCTATTATTTATATGTATAAGAAATAATCGGATAATATGTATTATTATGTATAAAAAATCAAAATTCCCGGGAGGCGTTTCTATGAGGAAATTCAAACTTGACCTGAGCAACTTCAAATTAGAGTTCCACAGTCTTAAAACAAAGCTTATCATATTTGTCTGCGCAATGTCACTGATAATGATCTCAACCCTTGCGATAGTAAACTATATTTCCCTTTCAAAGGGCATATCCTCAACAGTAGATGAAATGATAGTTCCGCTCAACACCGAATCCGCTTCGGACGTAAGCTCCAAGATAACAATGCTTAAAGCCCAGAGCGAAACTGCGCTTCTCCGTACAATAAGTTCGGACGTTGTGGGAGTAGCTTCAAGCACAAAATCCGCAATAAATTACCAGCTGGGCAAATTAGGCATTGACGCTTCGGCTTTTGTTCTTTACAAATCCGGCGAAGCCTTCACCTGGTCGGATAAATTCCCCGAAGACAAATTTGAGGAAATACGCAATTCCGACATCTTTACACAGGCAATGACAACAAAGAAGACCTGTATTTCCGACCCCGTAACGACCGCAGACGGAACAAGCGCCGAATTTACAATAGCAGCCTATGCAAAAGGCAGCGTTACCACCTACATTCTTGTCCTTTATCTCGATGTAGACGCTCTCAGCAGCATTGTTAACTCCGTTCAGTTCGGTGAAACAGGTCACGTTTACCTTATCAATAAGGACGGCAGAACAATTGCCGACAACGACCTTCAGAAGGTAATAGACGGCTTCAACGCCAACGAGCTTGCACAGACCGACAGCAGCTATTCAACCATAGCAGGCGTACACGAGCTTGCCCTTGCAGGCGAATCCGGCAGCACCACAGGTATGGTTGACGGAATTATGTGTCAGATAGCCTACGCTCCCGTTGCCGACAGCGATTGGGCGGTAGTCCTTGTTGCTCCCGAAAAGGAATTCAAGGAGCCTCTTTCCATAAGCACGAAAACCATAGTTGTTTTCTCCGTTGCAATGCTTATTCTTGTATTTATCTGCACAATAATCATTATGAACGGCGTAGTAAACCCCGTTATAAAGGTAACCGCCCGACTGAAATCACTTTCCGACGGTGACCTTGCCACTGAGGTTGAAAAGGTTGCAGAACGCAACGAAGTAGGAGTGCTTGCATCCTCTCTCGATACCACCGTGCATTCTCTCAGAAGCTACATAGACGAAATATCCGATGCGCTGGTACAGATCTCCGAGGGCAACCTTGCCTTTGAAATGAACGGCGAGTTCAAGGGCGATTTCGTTAAGATAAAAAACAGCTTCAACAGCATCCTTGCACAGCTCCGCCGCACCTTTGAGAAGATCAGCCTTGCCGCAAATCAGGTAAGCGACGGCGCTTCACAGGTGGCTTCCGGCGCACAGCTTTTAAGCGCAGGAGCCGTACAGCAGTCCGAAGCCATAACTACTGTTTCCGACCAGATAGAGGATATTGCACAGCATATTGAATCCACTGCCGGCTTTGCCTCGGGTACAGGCGAGCTTGTCGATAAGATCGAATTGCAGATAGATTCATGCAACAAGGAAATGAACAAGATGCTGAGCTCAATGGACGACATTTCCAAATCATCGGCTCAGATCTCCGAAATAATACAGGTTATCGACGACATCGCATTCCAGACAAATATCCTTGCTCTTAACGCCGCAGTTGAAGCCGCAAGAGCAGGCGACGCAGGTCTCGGCTTTGCAGTTGTTGCCGACGAGGTAAGAAACCTTGCAAATATGAGCGCCGACGCAGCAAAGCAGACAAGTATGCTTATCGAGGACTCCATAAGGAACGTTAAGCACGGTACCGCAATTGCCAGAACCACCGCCGAATCCCTTAACAAGATAGTTGCCAGCGCTTCCGAGATCAACGAAAAGGTCAAGGACGTTGAATCTGCTTCAAAGCGTCAGAATCAGGTAGTTTCCACTATCAGGGACAGCGTTATGCAGGTCACCGCAGTTATCGACAACACCTCCTCCACTGCCGAGCAAAGCGCCGCTACCGCAGAGCAGATGTCCGGTCAGGCAGGTATTCTCCGTGAGATGATCGACCGTTTCAAGTATGAGATAGATTTTGATGACAGTAACTACCTCAATATGAATGCCGGTGCCGAAGCCGTTGACACTGCGGAAGAAGCCGCTGCACCCGAAACATCCGATGAAAATGCGGAACAGGAAGCAGCAGACGAGGTATTTGAGTTCCTTTGCGAAGAAGGCGCCGAAGAAACCGTCAGCGAAGCGGAAACACAGGAAACCGCCGAAGCCGCTCCCGAAGAAAAACAGGAAGAAACCGCCGATGAAAGCGAAGACGAAGCTGTTTATTACGAACCTAACGACAGCAATGAATTTACCCCTATCGACTTCAGCAGCTACACCGATGAAGATTTCAAGCACCATGACGGAGATAAATATTGACAGTAAAAACAGCATAAATTCAGCGGAACGTCCTTTAACGGGCGCTCCGCTTTTTTAAGAGGATAACTATGAACTATTTTAAACTTGCAGCCGCAGCATACTTTATAATTATAAACATAATAGGCTGGGTACTGCCCGTTATTGACAAGAAAAAAGCCCGTAACGGACAGTGGAGAATACCCGAAAAAACGCTGTTTATAGTTGCTGCTCTGGGCGGTTCGGTCGCAATGCTCATTTCAATGAAAAAACGCCGCCACAAGACACTGCATAAGCGGTTTATGATAGGCATACCCTGCATAATTTTCATTCAGCTTGCGGCAGTTTCGGCGGCAGTTTATCTGTACCTTTCACGGGCATAGGCTTTTGTGTTAATTAGATGAATTTTTCACGTTTATGCTTGAATAAAGAACAAAATTGTGTTATAATATTAAATTATAACACAATGTTAATTTTTATATGAAAGGACGGGTAAATTCATGCGTGATTCACATTACAATTTTGAAGATGTAACTCCGGACGTAGTGGAGTTTGCAGAGCTGTGTAAGAAAAACAGCAACATCGACCCCGAACTATACACTAAATACGATGTAAAACGAGGTTTGCGAGACATTAACGGCAAAGGCGTTCTTGCAGGACTTACCGAGATCTCGGAAATAGTATCCTCCAAAACCGTTGACGGCAAGTCTGTACCCTGTGAAGGCGAGCTTTATTACAGGGGCTACAACATAAACGACCTTGTTGACGGATTTGTCGGAAAGCGCCGCTTCGGCTTTGAGGAAATAACCTACCTGCTTCTTTTCGGCGAGCTTCCGTCGGAAGTGCAGTTTGAAAAATTCAAGGCTCTGCTTGCCGATTACCGCAAGCTGCCCACCACTTTCGTAAGGGATATTATAATGAAATCCCCCAGCAACGACATTATGAATAGCCTTGCAAGGGGCGTGCTTACTCTCTATTCCTACGACGAGGCCCCCAACGACCTGTCGCTGCCCAACGTTCTGCGCCAGTCCCTTGAGCTTATTGCGCTGTTCCCCCTTATTGCAGTTTACAGCTACCATGCCAAGAATTACTATATTGACGGCGGCAGCTTCTTTATCCACCAGCCCGTGGCGGAATATTCCACCGCAGAGAACATACTGCATATGCTCCGCCCGGACAGCTCCTTTACTGAGCTTGAAGCCATAATCCTTGACCTTGCCCTTGTGCTTCACGCAGAACACGGCGGCGGAAACAACTCGTCCTTCACCACCCACGTTGTAACCTCTTCGGGAACGGACACCTACTCTGCAATAGCAGCTGCCCTTTCTTCACTTAAAGGACCCAAGCACGGCGGCGCAAACATCAAGGTATCAATGATGTTCGAGGATATGAAGCAGAGCATTTCCGACTGGGCTGACGAAGACGAGGTCAAAGCCTACCTTGTAAAGCTGCTCCATAAGGAAGCCTTCGACCGTTCCGGACTTATCTACGGTATGGGTCACGCAGTTTATTCCATCTCCGATCCCAGAGCCAACCTTCTCAGAAAAGCGGTAAAGAGCCTTTCTGCAGAAAAGCACCGTGAAAAGGAATTTGAGCTTTACAGCATGATAGAACGCCTTGCGCCCATTGTAATAGCGGAGGAACGCAAGATATACAAGGGTGTTTCCGCAAATGTAGACTTCTACAGCGGCTTTGCATACACCATGCTTGACCTGCCTCCCGAGCTTTACACGCCTCTTTTCGCTATTGCGAGAATTTCCGGCTGGTCGGCACACAGAATGGAAGAGCTTGTAAACACCAACAAGATAATCCGTCCTGCATACAAGAGCGTACTTGATCACAAGAATTATGTTCCCTTTGAATTAAGATAATTTTCCTTCCCGTTCGGACTTTAATCGGGTCTGAACGGGATTTTTATTTGAAAGTGGAATGTGAAAAGTTAAAAGTGGAATTATATGCCGTCAACATCATAAATTTTACTTTTCACATTGATCATTAAAAGTAAGCACAGACTTTCCAGTAAGGATAAGGAATGCTCCAACAGGGATAACACCGAGCAGAAGCTCCATATCCTCTGCAATAGTTACCGCAAAAACAGCAGCGGCGATAAGGAGCAGACCGCAGAGCTTCTGTTTCAGCATACTTATGCGGTGTGCGCAGCTTGTGCGTGTCATTTTTATAGCATTTCTGCTGTCTTTTTCACCGGAAATAACCTGTGCGTTTGAGCTTTCATAATTCATAGTCATAATAGTTTTCTCCTTTTTCAAAATCCTTTACATTTCTGTACGGAACAGATTTTTATTTATTTTTCGTTCGCACATATGTTCAACACATTTGTTCTGATTCGTATTATAGAACAAATGTACCGATTTGTCAAGAGTTTTTTCGAAAAAATGTTCGATTTTGGAAAAGGTGTACTTATTTGGGGACAATTTGGAAGAAAGCTATAACATAAAACCTCAACAGGAATCCCACAACCGTAACAGCAAACAACAAACTCACCAAACAGCGCATAGCGGTGGCCGTGAGAGGGTTGGGGGTTTGGGGAAAGAGAGTGCAGAGGGAAAACCGTGAGGAATAAGCTTGCGTTTCCTTGGGAAGTGGGGAGGGCGGCCCAGCGTCCTTAGGTTACCAGAGCGCCTCCCCCTTGCCCCCTGAAGGTTGTCCCTTTGCATACCATGCCATTCGATAGCACTCAACGAAAAGAAGTCACGTTAAATAAAATTATGGCGAAATGCCTAAATTATTCATTATTCACTATTCATTTTTCATTATTCATTTAGCGAAGCGCTATAGTTTGCTGTGTCGGATAAAATGCACGTCGCTCCGCTCCGCACATTTTATCCGAGATCAACTTTGTTTATACGGGATAGAAATGGCGCAATTCACATAGTCGGTTCCGCAGGTTTTGTGTCATACGACACATTACTTGTTTCCGCTTTTTTATGTGAATTGCGCCTTTTGGTTTATTACTTTACTTGTTTTACTTTTACAATGCATTATGCCTTACTTTAGGAGAGTTTCGCTCTCTGCGGAGAGCGACAAGGGACGCTGTCCCCTTGACCCCTGCCACCCTTTGAAAAGCGTGGACGTAAACTTTATTCCGCTTCGCGGTTGGCTGCTTACATTACCTCCGTATCATTCACCTTTACTCTGAACTCCAATCCGAAAAACTCCGCCGAACGTCTGCACAGCAGCATTCGTTCCATAAATATCTCAAAGTATTCCATTACCGAGGAAATTTTTGTGTCCAGCTTCAATTCAAGCACTATGGCTTTCTTATCCTCGCTGAAATACAGCTTCGATTCCTCAACGGCATAGTTTACCCTGTCATGAATATCGCCGCTGAGGTTTACGCTGTCAAGGTTTCTTACCCTGCTGCGGCGGACGTCGGTCTTATCGCCGATTATAAGGGCGGCAGCTATGGCATTAAGGGGCTGTGCGGTATGCTCGTCGTGGTTGCCTATTGCGGAAATTATTGCGCATATCTCCTCCGCAGGCATATTAAGGTTGTCAAGAAGTCGGAAAGCCATAACTGCACCGCTCTGGGCGTGGTCGACACGGTTCACAACGTTGCCTATATCGTGAAGGTAGGCGGCTATCTTGCCAAGCTCCACCTGTCTTTCGGGATAGTCGAGGGTGGTCAATATCAGCTCCACCGCTGAAGCCACCTTTTCAACGTGGGCAAAGGAATGTTCGGTATAGCCCTGCGCCGCAACGGCTGCATCGGCGTTTTTTATATAGGTGTGAATGTCCTCATTCTGCTTTATATATCTGTAGGTTACGGTACTGCTCATATGATTCCCTTTCGTTTACTTAAGATTATGCGCCTGTTCAAGAAGCATGTTTTTCTTCTCCCAAAGCTTGGGCGAAAGGTCAACGTAATATTTATGGGGGTACTCAAAGCGCTTGAGCTCATCCCAGAGTATGTTAAGACGGTCTGCACAGTACGCCTTTATCTCCTCAACGGAAGGCGAAGCATAAACGCACTCTCCCCCGTCAAAAATACGCTCCATAAGCCGTTCCGCTCTGAAATTTACGATGGTCTTTCTCTTGTAGGTATGCTCCGGGTCAAAGATCTCATAGGGCTTTGTATCGTCAATTACCTCGTCACGGCAGGTCAGAACATCTGCAATAGCCTTGCCCGTTGCGTTATCGTACAAACGCCATACCTCCTTGAAATCGGGATTCGTTATCTTTGCAACGTTCTCCGAAACCTTTATCTTCGGGATAATTTCGCCGTTCTTTTCCACAGCCGCCAGCTTGTAAACTCCGCCGAAAACAGGCTCGGATTTTGAAGTTATAAGCCTTTCGCCAACGCCGAAGCTGTCTATCTTTGCACCCTGCAAAAGAATATCCCGTATAATATACTCGTCAAGAGAATTTGAAGCAACTATCTTAACCTCGGTAAAACCCTCGCAGTCAAGCATCTGTCTTGCACGCTTTGAAAGGTAGGTTATATCACCGCTGTCTATCCTTATTCCTGCAGGTTCTTCTCCTCTTGCCCTCATTTCCTTGAAAACGGTTATAGCGTTGGGTACGCCCGAATTAAGCACGTTATAGGTGTCCACAAGGAGCGTTGTTCCCTTGGGATAGCACCTTGCATAAGCACGGAAGGCTTCAAGCTCGCTGTCAAACATCTGAATCCAGGAGTGAGCCATTGTTCCGAGTGCAGGCGTTCCCATTTCCTTGTCGGAAATAGTGCAGGCAGTTCCGCAGCAGCCGCCTATATAAGCCGCTCTTGCGCCGTAAACAGCACCGTCAAAGCCCTGAGCTCGTCTTGAACCGTATTCCATAACGGGTCTGCCGTCTGCAGCACGGACTATGCGGTTTGCTTTCGTGGCAATAAGGCTCTGGTGGTTTATGCAGATAAGAAGCATTGTTTCAACAAACTGCGCCTGTATAGCAGGTCCTCTTACAGTCATAACAGGCTCATTTGGGAAAATAGGCGTACCCTCGGGAACCGCCCATACATCGCATACAAACTTAAAATTACGAAGATAAGCAAGAAATTCCTCGCTGAAAATGCCTTTTCCCCTTAAATAATCTATATCTTCTGCGGAAAAGTGCAGATTTTTCATATAATCTATCGCCTGTTCAAGCCCTGCCATAATAGCAAAACCGCCGTCATCGGGAACATTCCGGAAAAACAGGTCGAAATAAGCTATAACATCGCCAACACCGTTTTCAAAGTAGCCGTTAGCCATGGTAAGCTCATAAAAATCGGTTAGCATTGTAAGATTGCGTTCAATATTTTTCATAACATCCAAGTCCTTATTTAATATTTTTAACAAAGCGTATGCCGCTGTCCGACATTAGTTTGTACGCCGCAAGGTCTGTTAATGCAGCATTGTGATAAGGTGCGTCATAAGTCTCAACGCAGCTTAAGGGTACGGTTATGTCACATTTTCTGTCCGTGCAGTTGAAATAGGTCTTAAGCGCAAGGCAAAACTGGAGAACGCATATGTCCGTGCAGTCGCCGATAACGATAAAGCTGTCAACTTCTGGGTGCTTTGCCAAAAAGCTGCGAAAAGCCTCTTCGTGGAAACCGTTGGTGGAATTTTTCTTTATAAGAGTGTAACCGCCCACAGCTTTAAGCTCGTCAACAAGCTCCGATTCGCTTGTTCCGTCAAGACAATGCTCGGGGAAAGCCGCAAATTCGGCACAGCCCTTTTTATGGCAGTCAGCAAAGGCAGCAATTGGCATACCTGCGGCGTTGAAACGCTTTGCAAGAGCAGCGGAAGGCTGAATAATGCTTTCAATATAGCTTGAAGCCATTGCCCCCTCTCTTATAAAGCCGTTAACAATATCAACGACAACAAGGACAGAACGTCCGACCGGTATCTCGGAAAAATTCATTTCGGGAAGACCGTTTATCTCCTCCGCAAGAGCCTTTACGGAATCAATACAGCCGTTTATCATTTCCTCGGTAAATTCTTTCATTTTAAATAACTCCTTTCGGTAAGGCTATTTCACCTTTTAAAACTGTTGATACTCTCAAATATAAAGCAGACTATCATTTGAACCTGCCGGATATTATATAAGTGTGGAATGTGGAGAGTGAAGAGTGAAGTTTTTTCAATGTGGAATTTGGAAAGTGGAATTGATTAAATTCGGAATTCGGAATGCGTAATTCGGAATTATGGCAAACGGTACAGAGTCCCGTCCCCTACAGAGAAATATCAAAATAACATCGCCGCAGGCGATACCATAATTTTACATTCCACTCTCCACATTCCACATTGAAATAAACTCCACTCTTCACTCCTCACTCTTCAAACTTATTAAACTTCCGATTTAAACTTACACTGCCGTGCAAATTCCTCAAACAAACCTGTCAGCTTTTCATCAAGCTTTTTTCTGCTGTTGGGCTTGTAAAGCTCCATTGTACAGTCAAGCAGCTCACTTTCGTCAATCTGCAACAGATAGGAAATTCGGTGAATGCTTTTGTTTCTCATTTCGGCACGAAGCTTGAAAATGCTGTGTTCTGTTGGCTTTACCTCGAAAAACTCTGCCTTGCCGTGAAGTTCTTCCCAAGCACTGCGAATGTTGTCCTTGCTTAAATCACAATCAAGCTCTGCGGCAATGCCAAGATAAAAACTTGCAGACGGCTCTGCACCTTCTTTTGGAGAATATTCGTATAGACGATATATTTCTGCCGCACCTCCGTCCTGCATATCGGTAAAATGTCTGTCACGGGGAGGTTGAATTTCGACCTTTTGGTCTGAAAGCAGTTCAACTTCAATAGGTGGGTATGGGTCAGGTGTCTGAGATGTTTTATACTCCTCAATTATTTTGAATGCGTTAATGACAGCATTGCCTATATCAGCAGCCAAAACGGTGTTTGGAAGTGTAACAGGCTCATCTCCCTCAATGTCGCAGTAACCATTGTTGTCAAATGAATTGATAGCGGCTGATACACTATATTCCCTATGCTCGTTCATACTAATAGCGACACACATATATTTTTTATTAAAAGCTTTGTATGTCTTGCATTTTGTTTCTTTCCAATAACTGTCTTCATCACGTTCAGCAGGAGTTCTCGCATCTACAGGGCTTCTGCTTATATGCTCAAAGGAGTCCAGAATTGCTTTACCGATGATTTCAGGTGATTCATTTTCATCAAGAATACGATACCGTGCCATATAAGTACTATACCAAAATATTGTGGTTATATATGGCACAACAATCATTTGATGTTCACCCTTGAATACATCAACTGACCACGGAAAATGATTTTCTGTACAATACTTATGTTCTAACTCTTTTTCGTATTTTTTGATTTGGTACATGGTTCTTTCGTAACCCAAATCCATTCGTTCTAGCTCTTCTTTGCGTTCTTTCAAGTTTTTATTTTTTAGCTCGGCAATTCTCTGCATAGTTTCTTCGTATGTCAGTTCCATATTTTACTCCTTCACAATTACAACTTTACTATAATTCAAAGCAAATAAATTGACAATACTTGCCTGTGCCTCTGTAATTGGTATATCCGGGAAAGCCAATTCCGGTTTTTTATTGAAATCTAAGATATATCAAACAAATGATTCTGTTGATTATTATGAGTTTGGCAAATTAAGGTTAGAGGTGCCTATACTCACAAGCTATCTATTATGATTTCTTTAATATACCGTCGGAGAAAACCGTTCCTCTCCGACGGCTTTTTCATCAGAATATGAAATGAATTTTGATACCCTCTTCATCGGTAACGTCGATCCTGTCTATCAT
>JALEJQ010000103.1 GCA_022769565.1 Oscillospiraceae bacterium | reverse complement strand
AAAAGGAAGCCGAGGAAAAAAGATTCAGGGACGCCGTTAACGCCGAGGTTGCAAGAATAATTGAAAACGGCAGGGCGGAAACCGAACGTCAGCGTGCGCAGATAATAAGCGAGGCTCAGAAAAACGCTCAGTCTATGGCTGAGGACGCAAAATCCGCAACAGCAGCTGTTCTTGAACGAGCAAACAAGGAGTGCGCTCTGCTCAAGGAAAAGGCAAAGGCGGAGGGCTTCAAGGAGGGTTTTGACGAGGGAAAAAGACAGTCCCTTGAAAAATGCTCCAAGTACATTGACGCCGCCGCGCAGCTTTTATCAGATATAAACGCCCATAAGGACGCTTATTATATGGAAAATGAAGAGGAATTGAAGGAGACCTTGTTCTGCATGGTGGAAAAGGTGACCAAGGAGGAGCTTAAAACCGACCCCAAGGTCATTGAAAGGATAATTGCAGACGCAGCAAAGAGCTTCCGAAATTCCGACTACATCAAAATTTCCCTTGCGGAGGGTCAGGTATCCAGAGAACTTAAGTCGGACGAAAAGCTGATAAAGCAGCTTATTCCCTATATCCCCGACATTGACGTTGAGATACTGCCCGATGCGGAGGAGGGAACGGTCATTCTTGACAACAACGAGGAAATTTCCGACGCTTCCGTTCCCACCCAGCTTGAATTTCTTAAGGAGATACTCAGAAATACAAGAGGGGAAAATAACGACTGATAGTAGAATTAATTTGATAATATACTGTTTGGAGAAATGTCGATATGGATCTCAGCGCTGTTCGTGAAAAGGTCAAAAACGCCGATATTTACAGACATCAGGGTAAAATTGAAAAAATAATCGGTATGACCGTTGAAGCGACAGGTCCTGAGTGCAACATCGGTGATGTTTGCCGCATTTTCCGCAAGGGCTCGGACGAGTTCATTTACGGCGAGGCGGTAGGCTTCAACGAGGGTAAGGTTGTACTTATGCCTTACACCGACATTGAGGGCATAGGTCCCGGCTCCATTGTTGACAACACGGGAAAACAGCTCCAGGTAAACGTGGGAGATGCTCTTGTGGGAAGGATCATAAACGCTATAGGAGAACCGATAGACGGAAAGGGTCCCATTCATACCACGGCAAGCTACTCTATTGCCGGAAACCCCGTTAACCCCCTTACAAGACCGAGGATAGACCAAATAATCCCCTTCGGAGTAAAGGCTATAGACGGTCTGCTGACAATAGGCAGGGGTCAGCGTATGGGTATCTTCGCAGGCTCGGGCGTGGGCAAATCCACCCTTCTCGGCATGATCGCAAGAGAAGTCGAGGCGGATATAAACGTTATTGCCCTTGTTGGAGAGCGTGGAAGAGAAGTTCTTGAGTTCATTGAGAGAGACTTGGGAGAAAAGGGAATGGCACGTTCCGTTCTGGTAGTTGCCACCTCCGACCAGCCCTCTATGATGAGAAATAAATGTCCTATGACGGCTACGGCTATTGCGGAATATTTCAAGGATCAGGGCAAAAACGTCCTGCTGATGATGGATTCCCTTACCCGTTACGCCATGGCGCAGAGAGAAATAGGTCTTGCAACGGGTGAAGCGCCTATTGCAAGAGGCTATACGCCGTCCATTTACACTACCATGCCGAAGCTCCTTGAAAGAGCAGGAAACTTTGAGAACGGCTCAATAACGGGAATTTACACCGTGCTGGTGGAGGGTGACGATACCAACGAGCCTATTTCCGACACCGTAAGAGGCATCATTGACGGACATATCATTCTTTCAAGAAAGGTCGCAGCGAAAAACCATTATCCGGCTATCGAGGTAATGGAGTCGGTATCAAGACTTATGTCGGAAATAGCCGATAAGGAGCATAAGGCGGCTGCGGCAAAGCTGAGAAATCTTATGTCGGTCTACAACGCAAACTACGACCTCGTTTCCATAGGAGCATACAAAAAGGGCACAAACCCTGCTCTGGACGAGGCACTTAAAAAAATAGACAAGATCAACGCCTTTCTTCAGCAGGCAACGGACGAGGCATTCACCTTTGAGCAGACCGTTAAAATGCTGAAGGACGCTGTAAAATAAGCGAGGTAATTGTTTTTGAAGCGTTTTGAATTTTCCCTTAACAAGCTGATGGGATACAAACAGCAGGTGCTTGATAAGGAAAAGAGCAGTCTTGCACATCTCCGTATGCAGCAGCAGAAGATGCAGGAGGAAAAGGAACAGCTTGAAGCCTCTCTTCACCGTTCGGCGGAGGAATTCAGGGAGCTTTCCGAAAAGGGCGTGACGGTCACTCAGATAACCATGTTCAAGGGCTATCACCAGTCACTCCGTATGCAGATAAAGGAGCTTGAAAGCTCCATTGAGGATATGGAAACAAAGGTACAGAAGCAGCTTGGAGTGGTGGTGGAGGCTACAAAGGAGGTCTCTTCCCTTGAAAAGCTTGAAGAAAAGCAGCTTGAGGATTACAGATTCAAGGTCGCAAAGGCGGAGGAGCAGTTTATTTCGGAATATGTTATGAACAGCACCTACAGATAACGGTATAGACCCAAAGGGTTTATATATACAGATCACATTGAAGGGAGGTGAAAGAAAATGAACATAGCGAACATCATAAGTTCTATGGCAGGTCTTGGCGGAATGACGGATGTTATTGCTGATACCGTTTCCGAAAATCCCGATGTGAGCTTCGGCGAAATACTGGGAATGACGGCTGCACCTTACGACGAGCAAACGGACAGCAGCACGGAGATCCTTTCTGAGGAACCCGTTATTGAGGAGAAAAAGTCCTTTTCTGTTCTTGTTAACGAGCTTGCGGCGGATATTGCAAAGGCTGACGACAGCGTTATAGATGCTGCGGTGAAGCTGCTCCAAGCTGTTGGAAAGGCAGTTGAAAAGCTGTTCGGAACAGGTACGGAGGCTTTGGACGGCAGCATTGCAGGCACGGACAGCGAACAGGACGGCGATACGGTGACAGTTTTTACCGTTATGCTGAAAATGATAACGGCAGACACGGAGGAAGAGGTCATTTCGGAGGAAACTGTGGGCGTGGATTCACTTCTTGCGGAGCTTTCGGAGGTCATAAAGGCAGGACTTGAAGAGAAAACAGATCCCGTAAGTCTTGCGGAGGAGATAAGAGAGATTCTTACTTCCGATGATGATGAAACTACTGCTCTTGCGGATGCTGTTACGGCTGTTTTATGTACTTTGTCGGGAACGGATATTTATGCAGAGGAGTTTGAACCGTCCGAAGCTGTGGCAGGCGTTACCGAAACGGCTCTTGACAAGTTGGGCGGCATTACCGACATACTTTCGAGAGAAATTTCGTCCTACGAAAAGGCGGAGCTTATCCTTGAAACGGCAAAGAACGGCACAGCTGCGGAAAGCACGGTGAAGTTTGCCGACTATATCGGAACGGAAGGCAAGGGTGCTGTTACGGAGCTGACAGTAAGCGTAAACAGACCGATTTCTTTAAGGATAAACGATGCTTCGGCGCAGGTTGAAGCTATAAGACCCGTTAAGCAGGAGAACACGGCTGCGGCACAGACCCCGGCGGAGAATTTTGTTTACACGGTACAGACTTCCGGCGCAGAGAGCACCGAAGAAACCGTTACAGAGGTCTACAGGGAGCTTGGAGAAATAGTGAACGTACAGATCGCAGAGAACGTTGCGGAGGAGATACCCGAAAGCGGCGTGAAGGAGCTTACCGTTGTGCTTAAGCCGGAAAGTTTCGGCGAGGTCGCAGTTAAGCTTACAGCTGACGAAAACGGTACGGTCTCAATAATTCTTGCAGCTTCAAATCCCGAGGTGGGTAAGGCACTCAGTGAAAATGCTGCGGCTCTTGCGGAAAGCGTTTCAAAGCAGAACGTGCAGGTGAGCAGAGTTAACGTTGTGCCGCCAAGCGAGGCAAGCTCTTATATGGATCTGAACTTTACCGATCAGGGCTTTAACCGCAGAAACGGCGGAGAACAGACCTTCGGAGGCTCAGGCAGCAGAACAGATGACAACACAGTACAGGGCATAACCGCCGCTGACGAGATCAGGGCGCAGAAATTATTAAAGGAGGCTAAATTATGGCTGACAGCATAAGCGGACTTTCTATTGACGGAGTAGGCGGTGCGTATTCAAAGTACAGCAATACTACCGTTGACACGGACGCAGGCGATTCCGCTTCTTCTTACATGGACTTTGACAGTTATCTTAAGGTCCTTGCAGCTCAGATGTCGAATCAGGATTTCAACGACCCTATGAGCGATTCTGAAATGCTCCAGCAGATGGCGTCTTATTCAATGCTTGAGGGCATAAAGAACATGACACAGCAGTCCAACATAAGCTATGCTTCTTCTCTTGTTGGAAAGGCTGTTACGGTAAGTGACAACGGCACCTACGACACGGGTCTTGTTGATTCGGTAGTTGTGGAAAGCGGCAAGGCTTATCTTATGGTCAACGGCTTTTTGTATGATGCTTCCACAGTTTCAAACATTGCGGATGCAGACATTTACAACAAACTGTCTCTTCTTATCGGCAGAGATGTCAACATCAAGACCGACACAGAGGGCGTTTACAAGTCGGGTACAGTCACAAACGTGCTTATTCTTTCGGGTAAGGGCTATGTTGTTGTTGACGGAGATAATATGTATTCTCTCAGCGATATTTCTCTTAAGCCAAGTGAGGAGAGCAGCGGCGGTGAGAACGATAAGGACGAGAGTACCGAAGGCTCGGACAGCGACAGCACAGTTTCGGGTGCGGAAGGCGATACCTCAGAGAGTACAGCCGAAACAATGACCCTTTATAACAACGCTCAGGAAAACACGGAGGCTGCAGGCTATCAGGCTTACTCCGACGCTCTTTTTGACGAGCTTATGAGCACCATTGATTCCATCAGCGGCAGCGAAACGGCAACAGAAACGGAAACACCCATAGTTCCCGATATTTCAGGCTATGAAACGGTGACAGTAAAATACGTTGATACCCCCGATTATGCGGCAGGCGTTTTTGCTGACGATGACGAGATACTTGAAGTTCTTTCGGCAGTTCCTACGGCAGATGTCAACACCAAGTCCGATACGTCTTCATCTTCGTATTCAAGCACGGTCAATCGCACACTGAGAAGCGGCGTATATGACCGCACACTTACGACCTCAAACCTTGCAAGCGTTGCGTCAACGGCAAGAAACGGCAGAATTTCTTCCTATCTTACCAATGACGAGGTAAGGAACATTCTTACCGACAGCTCCTACAACACAAGATACAGCACAAGGTACGGTCTGGAAGTACAGTCCGATACTAAGCCCGGGATCTCCACCTCAGACTGTGAACCCCACAGACTTGACGCAGACAAATATCCCGAAGAAGCTGCTCTTGCAGACGCACTTGGAACAAGAATGTACGATATAAAGTATATAAACAACCATGCGATAACTTCGAGAATAAATACTTCTACCGTTATCGGAAGAACGATCAGCGGAAGAGAGATAACCGAAATAGGCTACAGCGGAGTGGGCAGACTGGGAGAAGTTGTTACCTTCAAGGACGGCACTCAGAGAGTTGAGATAATTTCCGACGACGGAACATCAAGCTGGCTCACTACATCGGGAAAATATACTCTTGACGAGATATGCGACTTTAACTGTGCACCCGGCTCTCTTACAGGAAAGCTTACGCCTTTTGAACTCGCTATAAGAAACTATGCAAGACAGAAAACCGCTTCGGAGTATGCAATCATGACATCGTTCAAGTCCCAGCTTATTTCCATGGGCGTTACCGTTTCGACTGTATGACATATCGGTGAAAGGGTGATTTAAATGCTTATCAGCGAATTGCTGCAGACCAGAGGTATGCCGGTCACTACGGGCAAGGTAAACGGCTTTACGGGCGTTTCTCAGGAGAGCGGAAAGACCGAAAGTCCCGAAAACAGCGGATTTGCTCAGGAACTCAGGGCGCAGCTGGCAGAACAGGAACGCAAAGACCGGGGCGTGAGCTTCTCCAAACACGCTATGGAGAGGATAGAGGAACGGCAGATAGACCTTGATTCCGAAAATACTCTTGAACGGCTCAACAGGGCTGTGGAGCTTGCGGGAGAAAAGGGTTCCAGCGACGCTCTTGTTATGATCGGTTCCACCGCTTTTATTGTAAGCGTAAAAAACAATAAAGTAATTACAACAATGTCCGCAGACGATATGCAGGGGAATATCTTTACAAATATTGATTCAACTGTTATAATGTAAGCGGAAAAGGCTGCAGAAAAAGATCGGACCTCAAAGGAGATCTTCCGTCCCGACCGACTGACGGACGGAAATGCAGCCCGATGACTGAATTTTTATAAGGAGTGTATTTAAAATGGTTAGATCGCTTTATTCAGGTGTTTCGGGTCTTACTTCACACCAGACTAAAATGGACGTTATAGGCAACAACATTGCCAACGTCAATACATACGGCTTCAAATCCTCCAGAGCTTCCTTCAGCGACGTTTTTTATCAGTCCGTAAAGACAGCTACCGCAGGTACGGAAAGCTTTGCCGGAAATAACCCTTCAACCGTAGGCTACGGCGTTCAGGTGGCTTCTATCGACAAGGATATGTCACAGTCCTCCTTCCAGTCCACCAACAGAACACTTGACCTTGCTATCAGCGGCGACGGTTTCTTTGCACTGGGCGCATTCTCCGCAGACGCAAACGGCAATGCTCCCTCCGAAACGGCTTCCCCCGATTCCATTACATATACAAGAAACGGTAACTTCGGCATAGACAGCGCAGGTAACCTTGTTTCCAACAACAACAGATTCGTTCTCGGTACCTGCAACAGCCTTGACGGTCTTCATACCGTGGGCGACCCCAGCGCAAAGGAACTGCTCGGAATTGCTCTTGAGGACAACAACGGCGATGATAAGGTCACGTCCTCAGACTATACTTTTGCCAACACCATTAACGTAAACGATCTTATCCAGGAAGCTTACGGAATCTATACCGACCCCGATTCGGGAATACTTTATACAAACCGTATCCCTGTTCCCGTTACAAAATCCAAGACGGTTCCCGTTCTTGATGACGAAGGAAACGACACCGGAGAAACAACGACGGTCGAAGAAATAATCGGCTTCAGACAGGGTGAGATCGACCCTGACGGCAAGCTTTATCTCTGCGACCTTAAGGGAAATTACATTACCTTTGACGCTAAGGATGAAGACGGCAACGAAACTATGGGTGTTGCTCAGTATATCAATACATTGGGAGAAGATGATGACGAAGACACGGAGCTCCCCTACATTTCCCTTTTCATTGCCACACCTAACGAGGATGAGGAGGCTGAGAATCCTTATGTGCTTACTGCATACACAGTTGAGGATGAGGATACTCCTGCGCCCCTTACCATTGAAAAGGACGCTGTTCTCGGCGAATTCACATATTCCGACCTTTCCGCCTTCAATATCGGCAAGGACGGCGTTATCACCGTTACCTATAACAACCAGCTCAAGGCTATTGCCCGTATCGAAATAACCGTTTTCGACAACCCCGAGGGTCTTATTGAAAACGGCGATACAAGCTACACCGAAACAGCTGCTTCCGGCGCAGGAAAGGTAAAGAAGGCAGGCGATCAGGGCGCAGGTACGGTAGCTTCCAACAAGCTGGAAATGTCCAACGTTAACCTTGCTCAGGAATTCTCCGATATGATCGTAACACAGAGAGGCTTCCAGGCAAATGCAAGAATCATTACTACTTCCGACTCCATGCTTGAGGAGCTTGTAAACCTCAAGAGATAATTTTTTACGCCGTGGGCGGCTTTGATGCTTTTTCAGAGCCGCCTGTGACGGCGTTTTGTTAAAGGTGATCATATGATTATTCTCACAAGATGCAACGGAACATCAATTATGCTCAACGAGAGCTTTATCGAGCTTGCGGAGGAAACTCCCGATACTGTTGTGACCATGCTCAACGGACACAGATACATCGTTAAAGAAAAGGTTTCCGAAATTATTGAAATGTCTGCCGCTTTCCGCAGGAAATGCGCTGCTGAATACGAAAATACGGGCGAACGCAGCCCGGAAAATGCCGAATAGTCGGTTTTTCATTGCGTTTACTCTTTTTATATAGATGTGCAAATGTAAATTTATTGGAGGAATTATCTTATGAATATTTCCGGCATTATTGGTTTTGTCCTGGCTATCGGACTTGTAGTCTGGGGAATTATGACAGGAGGAGAGATCGGTAACTTCATCGACCCTCCGTCTATCGCTATCGTTGTGGGCGGTACTATCGGTGCTCTGGTATTTACATACCCTCCTTCGGTACTGAAAAATGTGGGAAAGATGCTTAAAATCGCATTTATGCCTACAAAATACGACCCCGAAAAGTATATTACACAGATGGTAGAGCATTGTAAGACCGCAAGAATGAAGGGTATCCTTGCTCTTGAAGAAAGCGCCAACGCCTGCACAGACCCCTTTATGAAGTCTGCGCTTATGCTTATCGTTGACGCAAACGATTCGGACAAGATAAAGTCAATGCTTGACGACTCCATAGATTTTATGTGCGAGCGACATGAAAGCAACTTCGCTATCTGGGTAAAGGGCTCCGCCGTTGCTCCGGCAATGGGTATGGTAGGTACGCTGGTAGGTCTTATCAACATGCTTGCTACAATGGACCCTACAAACTCCGATTCTGCGGCTTCGCTGGGTTCCAGTATGTCAACGGCGCTGGTTACAACGTTCTACGGCTGTATCCTTGCCCACCTTGTCTGCGGACCTATAGGAAACCTTTGTAAATATAACCATAATCAGGAAATTCTCTGCCTCCAGATAATCGAGGAGGGTACTCTTGCCATAACAGCAGGCGCTAACCCCCGTTATGTTGAGGAAAAACTCAGAATGATGCTCCCTGCGACCGCAAAATCCAAGAAAAAGGGTGCTGCTTCTTCCGAATCCGAATAATATCGAAAATAAAATTTAGTGTTTTTTTATTAAATTTTAAAATAACTATGGAAATTCATCTGAAAATATGGTATAATAGTCTATCGGAAGTTTTTATGCGAAGAAAAACAGGCTTTGCATACCCGAAAACGACAGAGTACACGATGGATTCCTTTTATACTGAGAGGTGATCACTGTGGCGAGAAAACGCGGAGGAAACGAAGAAGAAGGCGGAAGCTGGATGGATACATACGGCGACATGGTAACGCTGATGCTGACGTTCTTCGTTCTGCTTTATTCAATGTCGTCAATGGATACAAGTAAGTGGCAGTATATTGCCGAGGCATTTTCAAAGGGTAAGATCTCCGATACAAAGGTCAGAGTTGTCGGCGAGCCTCAGCCGGAAAACGATCCCACGGCGGTTTATGACGATACGGTGCCTGAGGTCGAGGAAAACGAGGAGATCGTGGATTTCGAAGACTTCTTTATGTATCTGAAGGAAGTCGTGGTGACAAATAATCTTCAGGACAGCGTAAGCGTTGAAATGTCCGATACGGGCGTTTATATGCGATTCAGGGATAACGTGTTCTTCGCAGGAGACAGCGATGAGCTTCTTGACGAGGGAAAATATATCCTGGATATTATTTCCGACGGTATAAGAGCCGTCAACGAAATGGTTTACGCTATTAAGGTAAGCGGTCATACAGCCGCAAGCGCAAGCTCCGATGTCAATGAATGGGACCTGTCCTCAGGAAGGGCAAATTCCGTTATTAACTATATGATAGGCCTTGATGCCTGCGATTCGGATAAGTTCTCTTCCGCAGGCTACGGCAAAAACAGACCTCTTGAAAGCAACGACACCGAGGAGGGCAGACGGCAGAACCGCCGTGTTGAGATCGTATTTATCAGAAATGATATGGATTTCACCGACCCCGAGGTGCTTACAGAACTGCTTCAGCTTGAATTCGGCAACAACTTCGTTCTTCCTTCCGGCTCGGAGGGCGGCGCTCCCGCTTCGGATATCGCTGCAGATCAGTCAGCCGTTACGGAAGCTGCCGACAGTGGAAGAAGCAACCCCACAAGAGAGTATGTTTCCAAAGAAGACGTTATAGCCGATATGCAGAATAACAGACCGCAGCCTGCGGACAGTGCAGCGGAATGACCTGCATTATCTGATTTTGACAGGGCTTTATACCGCAAGGAAAGGAATGATCCGGGAATATGGCTGACGTATTGTCGCAAAGCCAGATAGACGCACTTCTGAACAGCTTTTCGTCGGAAGGCACAAAGGCTTTGGACGAGATCGAGGAGCAGGCCAGTGAAAAGAAGATAAAAACCTATGACTTTAAGATGCCTAAAAAGTTCACTAAGGAACAGCTCAAAGTCATTGACGGTATTTTTGAAAACTATTCGCGTGTGCTTTCTTCTTATCTTACAGGTCTTCTCAGAGTTTACTGTAAGGTAGAGGTTCTTCAGATAGAGGAACAGCTTTATTATGAATTCAACAACGCTCTTCCCGATTATGTTATGATGGCTATGGTCAATATGGGCATAACGGACGACGACGTTCTTGAAACAAACTGCATTCTTCAGCTTTCAAACCCCATTGCATATACAATGATGGACAGGCTTATGGGCGGCGCAGGCTCTTATACGGATCAGAACAGGGATTTCACCGAAATTGAAGTGGGTCTTATGTCCAACGTCCTTAAAAAAATGGCGCACCTGCTTAAAGAGCCTTGGGGAAATTACATAGATGTCAATCCTGTGCTGACTACCATAGAGACAAACTCCAGAGTAGTCCAGTCCATTTCGCCGGACGAGGTAGTTATCATCGTTATGCTTGAAATGGAAATAAAGGATGTAAAAAATACAGTTTCCATATGTATCCCGGCTCTCGGACTTGAATCCATAATGTCAAAATTCGGTGACAAGTGGGCGAGAACTACCAAAAAGCTTGACCCCAAGCGTGAAAATGAGCGCAGAGTTTCACTTATGGACGCTATCAAGGATTCCGAGCTTCAGATAGACGCTATCCTCTGCGATACAACGCTGGATCTTTACGACGTTCTTACTCTTCAGCCGGGTGACGTTATCCCTCTTAACGTTCCCATCGACAGCAACATTACGGTGAAAATCGGCAATAACATCTGGTTTGACGGCAAACTTGGCATAAAGAGCAATAAAAAAGCCGTAAAAATCGATAATATATATAAAGAATTGAGGTAACAGAGATAATGAGCGACGAAAAAATTGTTGTTGACGGCTTCGGCGAAGTCGAGATGGACGCTATCGGTGAGATAATGAATATCACCATGGGTTCGGCTGCAACTGCTGTTTCGAATATGCTTTCTGCTAAGGTCTGGATCACAACTCCGACAGTTACCATAGTTAAATCGCAGGAACTGCTGTTTCCCGAACTTGAACCCGCTATTATGGTCAGGATCAAATATACTCAGGGCGTTGCCGGTCAGAATGTCCTTATTCTGAAACAGAATGACGTTCAGCTTATTCTTGACCAGCTTATGGGTCTGCCGCTGGAGGTCACAGATGATTTTCAGTTCGATGAAATGAATATATCCGCTGTGTGCGAGGTCATGAACCAGATGATGGGTGCTTCCGCAACGGCTCTTTCCGAGATCATTGATACGGCGGTCGATATTTCAACTCCCGAGGCTTTCGTTCAGAATAACGCCGAAAGCATCACAAGCCTTTATGAAATAAGCGACGAAAACGTAGTCAGCATAAAATTCAATATTACAATAGACGGAGTTATAAATTCCGAGTTTATATCCGTTCTTACCATTGACCTTGCAAAGGAAATGGCGGAGAAAATGATGGCAGGCTACAGCGCAGCGGCAGAGCCCGAGCCTGAGCCTGAGCCTCAGCCTTCCGCTTCTTCGGGAGGCGGCACAACGCTTTCACAGGAGGAGATAGAGGCTCTTCTTAACGGCGGTGCGGCAGCAGCTTCCGAACCTGCACAGCCTGCTCCTGCTCCGCAGACGGCTCCTCAGCCTGCACCTGCGCAGCAGGCACCGAATGCAGCTCCCGGCGGTTATCCTCAGCAGCCCGTTCCCGGCGCTGCGCCTTACGGATACGACCCCAATATGCCGCAGAACGGTATGAATCCTTACGGAATGTACCCCCAGCAGCCTGTTCCGGGCGGTTATCCTCAGCAGCCGGCAGGTCAGATGCCTCAGGGTATGTATCAGCAGCCTTACGGCTATGCCCCCCAGCAGCCGGCAATGAACATTCAGCCGGTTCAGCTTCAGAATTTTGCTACATATAATAATAGCAGCCTTTCAAAGGAGCAGAACGACAACCTCAAGCTGCTTATGGGCGTTCCCCTCAACGTTTCCGTTGAAATAGGCTCCACCACCAAAAAGGTGAAGGAGATACTTGAATTTACGCAGGGAACCATAATCGAGCTTGAAAGACAGGCGGGTGCGCCCGTTGATATTATCGTTAACGGCAATCTTATCGCAAAGGGAGACGTTGTTGTTATTGACGACAACTTTGCTGTAAGAGTTACAGAAATTATAAAATCCAAATTTTTAGATAATTTAGGTAAGGAGTAAATCGCTATGGATAAGAAGATTATGCTTGTAGACGACGCAGCTTTTATGAGAATGATGATCAAGGACGCTCTCACAAAGAACGGCTACACTAACATTATTGAGGCTGCAGACGGGGAAATTGCCTGCAATACATATGCAAACGAGCACCCCGACCTTGTTATTATGGATATTACAATGCCCAACAAGACAGGTATCGAGGCTCTCAGAGACATCAAGGCAAGCGACCCTTCCGCAAAGGTAGTTATGTGTTCCGCTATGGGTCAGGAGGCTATGGTCGTTGAGGCTATCAAGCTGGGCGCTCTTGACTTTATCGTTAAGCCTTTTAAGCCTGACAGAATTCTCCAGACTGTTCAGAAGGTTCTCGGTTAAGCGGTTTTGTTCTGTGCGGAGGTTGCGGCGTGTCTGATATTTTAATGGTCATTTGTGCGCTTCTCGGCGTAATAGGACTTATTTTTCTAACATATTATGCAACGAAGTGGCTGAACAAAAAATTTCGCAGCACAGGCTGGAACGGTGCGCAGAACGGGATAAAAATAATCGAATGTATGGGTATAGCTCAGGATAAGCAGCTTCTTGTGGTAAAGGTCGGAAGGAAGACTATGCTTCTGGGCGTTACCCCGAATTCCGTTTCAAGGCTTGCCGATCTTGACGAGGATGACATTGCTGCAATGACAGCGGACGCTCCGATGGGCGGCGGCAGCTTTATGGAAAGCCTGAAAAGCGTTATATCAGGTAAAAACAATGCCCATTCGGGCGGAGAAAAGGACGTTTCAGAACGGGAGGACGGTTACCGAAGTGATGAAAACAGCGATTTTTAAAGGTAGAAGGGTTTTGCGGAAATTTGCCGCCGCTGTTTCAGTCATTGGCGTAATGGCTGTCGGAGTTATGCTCTTTCCGTCGGTAAGCGTTTCGGCGGAAACAGGCTTGGTCACAACTATCCCTAATGTTGAGACCTCCGTTCCCCAGCAGACACAGGAGCTTCAGAACCCGGACGAACAGGTGCAGGAAGCGGCAGACAACGAGCTGCCCTACGATGAGCCTGTTACGGACAATGACACCGATAGGGAAAGTCTGCTTGACCTCCTTGACGTTAACAACAGCACAAACACCATAGACCTTATTATACTGATAACGATACTGTCCCTTGCACCGTCCATACTGGTGATGATGACCTGCTTTACAAGGATCATTATCTCCTTCTCACTTCTGAGAAACGCTATGGGCGTTCAGCAGACCCCTCCGAATCAGGTAATGATAGGTCTTGCGCTGTTCCTTACGCTTTTTATAATGTCTCCTGTAATATCGGAGATGAACGAAACGGCGTATGTGCCCTATAAAAACGGCGAATATACGTCGGTTGAGGCGGTTAAGGCCGCTTCTGTTCCCTTGAAGAAATGGATGCTGAAAAACACCTCCAACGAGTCAATGAACTTCTTTCTTGAGCTTTCCGGCACGGAGATAGAGGCACAGACCGAAGAGGAATTTGTCAACGAGGTAAGCTTCATTACCGTTGTTCCGGCATTCATTCTCAGTGAGATAAAAATAGGCTTTGAGATCGGCTTTTTGCTTTACATACCCTTCCTTATCATAGACATCGTTGTTTCAACGGTGCTTATGTCAATGGGTATGATGATGCTTCCGCCGACTACCATCTCGATCCCGTTTAAGATACTGCTGTTTGTTCTTGTAGACGGCTGGACGCTGCTTGTAGGTTCTCTTGCAAACGGCTTCAACCTGTAGGGAGGCGGCGGAAAATGACTCAGGATATGGTTGTACAGATATTCAGGGACGCACTTATGCTTTCAATTAAGCTGGCAGGACCGCTGCTGCTTATAAGCATGATCGTCGGACTTGTTATATCTATATTGCAGGCGGCTACGCAGATACACGAACAGACCCTTTCGTTTGTTCCGAAGGCGCTGACTATTGCGGTGCTGCTTCTGCTTATGGCGCCTATGATGATAAGCTCCATGAACGACTTTGTTTATGACATTTTTGATATTATCACGCAGGTAAGTCAGCAGACGGTCACAATTTAAGCGGAGGGCTGAGAAAGTGGATTTTTACAGCCTTGTTTTCGATAACTTTGAGACCAATCTGCTGGTTTTTTCAAGAGTTCTCGGTATTTTTGCATTTAACCCTATTTTGTCGAGAAGAAATATCCCGTCAATGGTAAGGGTAATATGCTGCCTGCTTATTTCACTTATCGTTATAACGGTAAGGCAGCCGGAAGCGGTTGATACGGGTGCTGCGGCAGGCGTTTATCTGATGATGATACTCAGAGAGGGCATTATCGGAGTTGTTCTCGGTTTTATTACCGATATGTTTTTTTACAGCGTTCAGATGAGCGGCGAAATAATGGATATGCAGGCAGGTCTGGGTATGGCTAAGGTGTTCGACCCCGGAACCAATATGCAGATGTCTGTCATGGGCTCCTTTGTTAGCTTTATGATGTATCTTTACTTTTTCGTAACAAACGCTCATATGACATATATAGAGCTTTTCGTGCGTTCCTACGATATTATTCCGCTGGGCACGGGAGGCTTGGGTCCGAATCTCGGCATTACAATTGTTGAGTATTTTTCCGTTGTACTGGGACTTGTTCTCAAGATAGCGATGCCTATAATCGCTTCCCAGCTTATACTTCAGTTCTGCGTAGGCGTTCTTATGAAATCGGTGCCGCAGATACAGATCATGGTGGTCAATATTCAGCTTAAAGTGGGCTTCGGATTTCTTGTTCTTTTTCTATTGGCAGTTCCGATGTCGAATTTTATCGACAAATTTATGGATATATGGCTTGAAACGCTTGAGGGTGTGCTTCCCCTCATACCGGGGCAATAAGTTTATGGGTTTGCTTTGAGTAAAAAGGGGGGATCACAATGCCGGAGAGCGCAGGCGAAAAAACCGAAAAGGCCACCGACCATAAGCGGCGTGAGGAACGTAAAAAGGGCAACGTTATGCAAAGCAAGGACGTTGTTACTGCGGCGTTTATCCTTATTGTGTTCGCCGTTCTCAGGGTCATGGCAAAATTAATGCTGACAACTGCGGAGGACTCCCTTGCATACTGGCTTTCCCTTGCCGGAGGCGGTATGGGCAGCAACGGAACCACCATTGACGGAATGCAGGTCTATGCAAAGCTGATGCTTGAAATAGGCAAGGTGGTCGTTATTACGGCAGGTCCGGTACTTCTTGTGTCTGCGGCGGTAACTGTTATTGCCACAGGCGCACAGACAAAATTCCTTTTTTCCAAGGAATCCCTTAAATTCAAGATAAGCAAGCTGAATCCTATCAACGGGATCAAGAAAATGTTTTCCCTAAGCTCCCTTTTTGAGCTTGCAAAGGCTATACTTAAGCTGGTGATACTGGTTTTCGTTGTCTATGGCGAGATAAAAAAGCGAATTCCCGAGTTTGCGAAGCTGTACGATATGGATATTCTTAATTCGCTTGTATATATGGCGGAGGCGGTCTACTCCATAGTAATGAAGGTAGCTGTGGTTTTCGTCGGAGTTGCCGTTGTGGACGTACTTTTCCAGTATTTCAAGTTTGAAAAGGACATGAGAATGACCAAACAGGAAGTCAAGGAAGAGTACAAGAGCCTGGAAGGTGACCCTCAGGTAAAGGGAAAACGCCGTCAGATACAGCGTCAGATGGCTATGAGCCGAATGATGGACGCAGTACCCGATGCAGACGTAATTATAAGAAACCCTACACACTTTGCCGTTGCGGTAAAGTATGATGAAGATAAAAACAGCGCTCCTGTTGTTGTGGCGAAGGGAGCGGACAACCTTGCGATGAAGATAGTTGAGATCGCCGAGAAAAATGATGTTGCCACAGTTGAAAACAAGCCTCTTGCAAGAGGTCTTTACGATTCCGTGGAGGTGGGTAAGGAGATACCCCCCAGCTTTTATCACGCTGTTGCGGAAGTCCTTGCCTTTGTTTACGGGCTTACGGACAGAAAACCGGGAGAACCTCCCAAATCGGTTTATTGATAACTTACCCTATAAAGAAAGGCAGTGTGTTGCAGGACCGTGAAAAAATATCTGGATAATGCCGTTACGGTATTTGTAATACTTGCTATTTTCCTTATCATCATTCCGCTGCCCACATGGCTGCTGGATATGCTTTTCGTCGTAAATATAGCGTTATCGCTGGTAATACTGCTGATAACAATGTATGTAAAGGAGCCGCTGGAATTCTCCATTTTCCCTTCGCTGCTTCTTATTACGACAATATTCAGGCTCGGTCTGAATATCTCTTCCACAAGACTTATCCTTTCCCAGCAGGGCAACGCCGGACACATAGTTGCGGCGTTCGGCTCCTTTGTTATGAAAGGCAATGCAGTTATCGGTTTTATCGTGTTCATACTTATAACCGTTGTGCAGATGCTTGTTGTAACAAAGGGTGCAGAAAGAGTTGCCGAAGTAACCGCTCGCTTTACTCTGGACGCTATGCCCGGTAAGCAGATGGCTATTGACGCAGACCTTAATTCCGGTACCATAAACGAAGCCGAAGCAAAGCTCCGCCGTGAAAAAATACAGCGTGAATCCGACTTCTTCGGCGCTATGGACGGTGCTTCCAAGTTCATCAAGGGCGACGCTACCTTTTCTATCGTTGCAGCCGTTGTAAACCTTATCGGCGGCGTGGTAATGGGTCTTGTATTTGAGGGAATGGATTTTTCCTCCGTCCTTACTACCTACACACTGGCTACCGTAGGTGACGGTCTTTGCTCGCAGGTGCCTGCGCTGCTTATCTCCACGGCTATGGGTATGATCGTTACCCGTTCAGCCTCGAAGGAAAACCTTGGAGCCGATGTTAAGAACCAGTTTACCTCGCAGCCGAGAGTTCTTATGATAGCAGGCGGCATCATGCTTGTTATGATGCTCATTCCGGGCTTTCCGAAGCCTCAGCTTATCGTTCTCGGTGCAGGACTTCTTGCTCTTGGTATTATTCTCCGGAGAAATCAGCAGCAGCTTGCCCTTGCGGACAGCAGCACTGCAAAGGAAATGGAGGAAAACAAGGAAGCCCTTTCCGAAATGGAGTATTACAAGGATATTGACAACGTTTATAAGCTCCTTGAGGTGGAACCCATTGAAATGGAGTTCGGCTACAGCCTTATACCTCTTGCCGACGAATCCGCAGGCGGAACGCTTATTGAACGAGTGGTAATATTCCGAAAACAGTTTGCCATTGATATGGGTATGGTTTTCCCATCGGTAAGAATGAGGGATAATCAGCATATAAACCCAAATCAGTATGTTATAAAGATAAAGGGCGAAATCGTCGCTCAGGCGGAGGTCCTTATGGACCATTACCTTGCCCTTGACAGCGGCGGAGTTACCCATGAGGTGGACGGAATAGACACCGTTGAACCGGCGTTCAATATCCCTGCCAAGTGGATATCCGAGCAGAACAAGCTCCGTGCGGAGATTGCAGGCTACACGCTTATCGACCCTACCTCAGTCATCATCACTCACTTGTCGGAGGTCATAAAGGCTCACGCTCACGAGCTGCTTTCCCGTCAGGACGTAAAGACTATGCTTGACAAGCTGAAACAGACCAATCCTGCGGTGGTGGACGATATAGTTCCTTCCATAGTTACTCCCGCTTATCTTCAAAAGGTGCTTTGCCTGCTGCTTAAAGAGGGCGTTCCCATAAGAGATCTTCAGACCATACTTGAAACTATCGCAGACAATCAGCACACTATGAAGGATGTGGATATTACCACGGAATATGTCCGTCAGGCACTTAAGCGTACCATAACAAGGCGTTTCTCCGATGGCGGTCAGATAAGAGTGCTTACCCTTGACACCGAAACGGAAAACAAGATAGTTGCTTCGGTCAAGAAATCCGATCAGGGTTCCTACCTTGCAATGGACCCTCAGACCATACAGCTGCTTATTGCTTCGCTTAACGAGCAGATAGACAGAGTAAAGGATATTATACCTATGCCAATAGTTCTTACTTCTCCTATCGTAAGAATTTACTTCAAGAAGCTGGTGGATCAGTTTTTGCCTAACGTAACGGTGCTTTCCTTCAGCGAGATAGACAACTCCGTTCAGATACAGGCTGTGGGCAACGTTGCAATAGCTCAGACTGCCGGAGCGTGAAAGGAGTGAGTTTTGATGTCCGATACAAAATCAGCGGAAAAGATGACGGCGGAGGAAAAGGCCGAGCTTCTCAGGCGGTATAAGGAAACGGGCGACAAAGCTCTCAGAAACAACGTTGTAATGGCGTATATGAATATCGTCCGTTATGCAGCGGTATCCACACGGAATATGTATGAAAAGTACGCCGACAGCGATGATATTATAAACGAAGCCACAATTGCGCTTATGTCAGCCATTGAAAGCTTCGACCTTGAAAAAAATGTTAAGTTTGAGACCTACGCTTCAATAAAAGTAAGAGGCGCAGTTATAGATTACATACGCAGACAGGATATTGTTCCGAGAAATGTAAGACGTTTTGCAAGAGAATATGATGCAGCCTATTCGGAGCTTTACGCAAAGCTGGACAGAGAGCCTACAGACGATGAGCTGGCGGAGCATCTGAAGCTGACGAAAAGCAAGTTTGAAAGCTGTGTTGCAAAATCGGCGGCGGCTCAGACCTTATCCTTTGAGGATCTTGTTATAAATAACAATTTTGACCTGTCCGACGAGGTTTCGGAGGACGGCGTGTGGTCGGCGGAGGCTTCTCTCTACCGTGAGGAAAAGATGAAGTATCTTGCAGGCGCAATTGCTTCCCTTAAAGAAAAGGAACGGCTGGTCATTACGCTTTATTATTACGAAAAACTGAAATTTTCCGATATAGGCAAGGTTCTGGAGGTCTCAGAATCCAGAGTATGCCAGATACATTCACAGGCAGTTGCCAAAATGAAAAAGTATATGTCCGAGTATTTAGGAAGAGCGTGAAAGGAAGGTTTTTATGCTGAGAGGATACTATACCGCCGCAAACGGTATCATAAACGAGCAGAGAATTCTGAACATTATCACCAACAATATGGCTAATGTTAAGACAGCAGGCTATAAAAACGAGACCGCTATCCCCACTACCTTTGCCGAAGAGCTGCTGCTTATCAACGGAAAGCACAGTCAGACGGGTACTATCCGCTACAGAACTCTTGAAGAGACCTATACTAACCTTGAACAGGGCTCTTTCGAGGATACAGGTTCAAGGCTTGACGTTGCTCTTGTGGGAAATATTTATTTTAACATAGAAAACCGCAAGACGGGGGAAACTCTCCTTACAAGAAACGGTCAGTTCTCCCTTGATGCAGAGGGCTATCTTGCTCTCGGTCCTTCGGGACGCATACTTGACGTCAACGGCAACCCCATTCAGCTGGGAACAGCAGATATTGCCATTTCAAGGGACGGCGTTATCACTACCGACGATGGCAGGACTTACACCCTCGGACTTACCTATCTTCCGCCCGATACGGCGATAGAAAGGGTGGACGACAATATGTTCAGACCCTACGAAGCCTTTGAAACGGGAAATATCCCCGAAGGTGAGAAGTACCGTGTGCGTCAGGGCAGCTACGAGCGCTCCAACGTTGATGTTGCGGAGGAAATGGTCAAGGCTATGGACTCGCAGAACGTTTTTACCGCCTGCAGCACGGCGCTTAAGATCATCAACAGCGTAAATCAGATCGCAGCAAACGATCTTGCAAAGATATAATATAGATCACCGAAGGAAGGAAATGCTTTATGAGTAAAATAGGTTATCATACCGCCGCATCGGGCGTTATAAGCTATCAGCTTGGCATGGACATTACCGCCAACAACCTTGCAAACGTTAATACTTACGGCTTTAAGGCTTCAAGACCGTCCTTTGCCGATCTTATTTATACAAAGAGAAACACGGACAACGAAGAGGTGCAGTTCGGTCACGGCGTAAGAGTTGACAAGACGGATATGATGTTCGAGCAGTCCCAGGTGAGAGATACGGGCAGAGAGCTTGATTTTGCGGCGCTTAACGAGGGCTTCTTTGCTGTTGAAACGGCAATGACAGGCGATGTGCAGTATACCAAGGACGGCGCTTTCTATCTGAGCAATATGGGCGACGGCACCTATATGCTTGTTGACTCAAAGGGCGGCTTTGTTCTTGACTATGAGGGAAACCGTATAACGGTGCCTTTCATTAATGATACAACGGATATTGATATTGTTGCTCTTACAAATATGATAGGAACATACACCTTTGAGAACCCCTACGGTCTTGATCAGGTGGGCGACAACTACTTTGAAGCCAATCTTTCCAGCGGAGAAGCTGTTGCCAACGATACTGTTGTAAAGAAAAACGGCTATCTTGAAGCCTCTTCCACCAATATTGCCAACGAAATGTCGAAGGTTATCGAATATCAGCGTGCATTCCAGCTTAATGCAACAATGGTGAAAACTCACAACCAACTTGAAGACATTGTAAACAACCTCAGAAATTAACCTTGAAAGGATTGTATATAAATGAGTATCAGAAATGTTGAGGAGCTTCAGGATATGCATCTTGACGTTCTAAAGGAAATCGGAAATATCGGTTCGGGCAACGCCGCAAGTGCCCTTTCCACAATGCTCGGCTGTGAAACGGATATTTCCGTGCCTAACGTAAAGCTGCTGAATTTTGACGATGCAGTAAACTTCCTCGGAGGTCCCGAGAATGTTGCCATCGGTATGCTTGTTAATCTGACGGGAGATATTGTGGGAATGATGCTTTACGTTCTCCAGCATTCCTGTGCAAGCCAGATGACAAGCGCAATTTTCGGTTCGGAGATAAGCGACCTTATCAATATGAACGAAATGGAGCGTTCCTTTATCGGAGAGGTTGGAAACATTATGTCTGCCTCCTACATAAATGCCATTGCATCGCTGACGGGGCTTACCATTGACATTTCAGTTCCTCAGATGAGCGTTGATATGGTTGGTGCAATACTCAGCGTTCCTGCCGTACAGTTTGCGCAGATAGGCGACAAGGTACTTTTTATTGATGACAGCTTCGTTATCGGCGGCTGTGAAGTAAAGAGCAATATGATCCTTGTTCCTGAAATGAGCTCTCTTGAGCTTCTTTTCAATAAGCTGGGAGTAGGTATCTGATATGGGAATGATTACAGTTGGTATTGCCGATCTTAAGGTCGGAAAAGAGACGGACGTTCTGGCAACATATGCCCTGGGTTCCTGCGTGGGCATATGCCTTTACGATTCCGAAAAAAAAATTGCCGGACTGGCTCATATAATGCTCCCCCTCAGCAAAGACGCTGCAGGCAGCAGCAACACGCCCGAAAACCGCAGAAGATATGCCGATACGGGAATAACCGAGCTTATACAGACTATGTCTCTTGCCGGTGCTTCCACTTCAAGGCTTACCGCTAAAATTGCAGGCGGCGCTCAGATGTTCAGCACCAACTCCGCAGTTTTCAACATTGGTGAAAGAAACGTTGCGGCGGTGAAAAAGATACTTTCCGCCTACAGGATAAAGATAATTGCCGAAGAAACAGGTCTTAACTACGGCAGAACGGTATTTTTCCATGCTGACACGGGGATTATGGAGATCCGTGCGGCTACAAAGGAAACTAAGATGGTATAAGGTTATTTTGTGATCTATACATTTTGGAAATTTAATACATTTCTGTAGGGGCGCACATTGTGCGCCCGTTTTTATTTGCACAGCATTGTCGGAGGATAACCGCTGTGTCGGGAGAACGGCGGCATACTTTGCTGTGTCGCAGAAAAATGCTCGTCGCTTTGCTCCTTACATTTTCTGCGAGGGTGACTTTGTTTTTATGGGATAGAAATAGGCGCAATTCACATTGGGCGGTTTTACAAGGTTTGTATCATACGACACATTGCTTGGTTCCGCTTTTATGTGAATTGCGCCTTTTGGTTTTTTACTTTGCTGTTTTTAACGCTGCTTTGCGTTATTCCTTACTTTTAGGGATGTTTCGCTCTCTGCGGAGAGCGACTTAGGGGCTCCGCGCCCCTAAGAACCTGCGCCAAAGGGACTCGTCCCTTTGGAATCCCGTTATCGCTGCGCAGTTGCTTTACAGCTTTTCCATAACAGGCTTTCTGTTCTTATACACTGCATAATATTTGAAGCCGCAGCTTTTCAGCATTTCTCCGCATTGTCTGAACTGACAGCCGAGAGTTTCTGGAGAATGTGCGTCCGAGCCGAGGGTCACAAGCTCCCCTCCAAGCTCCTTATAACGCTTAAACACCTCTGCACCGGGATTCGGTTCATCAAGTCCTCTTGACAAGCCACCTGAATTGCACTCCAGCGCCTTTCCGTCTGCAATTATCTGCTTTAAAATAAGGTCTATTCGGTCGGCGTACTGCTTATAGGAATAGGTCAAGCCGTGCTTCTTTCCGTAGCGGACGATATAGTCAAGGTGTCCCAAGCTGTCGTAGCACTTTATGTTCTTTATCCGCTTTAAGGTAACATCAAAATATCGTTCATATGCGTTTTTGGTGTTCTTTTCGAAAAATTCGGGAAAATATGGGTCAAGTCCGTCCACATAATGTATCGAGCCGATTATAAAGTCAAAGCTGTACTCCTTTGTCAGCTTTTCAAGATAGTCTGCAATATGGTTCTGCAAGCCAAGCTCGATACCCGTGCAAATTTCTATCCTATCCGCATATTTTTCTTTCAGCCGTGTTATTTCCGCAAGATAACGTGGAATGTCAAGGTTAAAATCCACATCGGAAACAACGTCGTAATCGTGGTGGTCTGTAAAGCATATGCGCTTCATACCAAGAGAAAGGGCTTTTTCTATCTGCTCCTCGGGGGGAGTATCGCTGTCTCCCGAAAAATCCGTGTGTATATGCTGGTCTGCGTAATAAATCTCAGTCATTTGTTATCCCTCAGGCTGTAAACAAAGGGTCTGCCCTCCTTAAAATACACTCCCTGTTCAATTCCGCAGGAAAGCGCAAGCTCTTTAGCCGCTTCAAAGCCGTAAGCCATATCCTTTCCGCTGTGTGCGTCCGAGCCTATGGAAACGAGGCTGCCGCCGCACTCATTGTACAAGCGCAGTATATCGGCTGTTGGGAAGGTCTTTCCATAGCTTTGGCGAAGTCCCGAGCAGTTTATTTCAAGGGCTATCCCTTTGTCTGTGATCGTTTGAAATATCACTTTAATTATATCATAATAACGGGCAATGTCAACCGTTACGCCGTAAATCCCTTCTATATAGCGCAGAGGATATGTAAGATGCCCCAGAACATTGAATTTTCCCCATTCGCACAGCTTCAGCACCTCTTTGAAGTAACGTTCAAGCTGTATATCTACAAGCTTCGGCGAGGAGAATTTTAATCCGCAGAAATCATCGCGGCAGGGTATCTGGTGCATTGAGCCTATGACATAATCAAGCCTTTTGTCGGAAATGACTTCCTCTGCGGCTTCAAGGTCAAAGGTCGCCTGTCCAAGCTCCGTCTGCACAGGAGCGTCAGCTTTTCGCCGCAAGCCGCTTTTGCTTCTTCAATATCCGACATTGAAAGGAGAAAAAGGGTGCGATTGTCATAGCTGTCAAAACTGTTTGGGTTTTCGGTGTAAAATTCACGGGGATAAAAGCGGTTACATTCGCAGTGGTCTGTTATTCCGAGAACGGAAACGCCCTTTGAAAGTGCGAACTCACACATCTGCAGGGCGGAATGTTCTCCTCTTGGTGAACGGAGAGTATGTGTGTGGCAGTCCGTTATCACAGGCGCGCCTCCTATTCAACGTGAACGCTTATAACGTCGTCTGTCATACGCAGCTTGTTCACGGCGTAATCAAAGACCTCGCTTGTCTTGCCCGTGCTTACCACATATTTAAGCTCAAGAGCATTGTCGTTCCCGACTATTATTTCCGAAGATACAACGGAGATGGAAAGGGTGCTGAACAGCTTTGCAGCCGCCTTTGAAACGCTGTCTGCGCTTGTAACGGCAATGCTCACATACTTTGTTTCGGTGTGGTGAAGAATGACCTTTTTAGCCGCCTGGAGCATAAAGTAGATAAGCAATGTAGCAATGACTGCGGCGCTGTAATATCCCGTTCCGCAGGTAAGCCCTACGCAGGACACCGCCCAGAGGCTTGCCGCCGTGGTAAGTCCCTTTACGCTGAAGCCCTCCTTAATGATGGTTCCTGCGCCCAGAAAGCCTATGCCGCTGACCACCTGCGCACCAAGGCGTGTGGGATCCATATTCATTATGCCCTCATACTTGTTGCAGACAAATTCCGAGGTGATAGTCATAAGTGCGGCGCCTATGCAGACAAGGACGTGAGTCCTTATGCCGGCAGGACGGTTTATATGCTCTCTTTCGTTGCCGATAAAGCTGCTGAGAAGCGTAGCTACGGCAAGCCGCAGAATAGTTTTTACAAGAAAGGCAATATCGCCGTTTGAAATAACGCCGTCTATAAAGTTGTCTATCATAGCCGTGACCGTCCTTTCGGTTATTAGTATTATACTATTTAACCAAAAAATTTACAAAAAGTCAAGCATAATTTTGCACGGATTTTACGTTGTTTTTTTGTCTGCATTTTGATCAGGGAGCAGTATTATTCACCTGATTTAAAGTCCATATTGAAAATAAACTGGTTTCCTGCGGCGTGGATAATGATACTAATCCTCATTTAACCTGTAGATAAATTTGGCAGCTATAATTGCACCACTCGTCGTCAAGCTCCCTTGCCGTGCGACAGCACGCCTGTGGTCGCTTTCCTTGATTGGAGCAATTCTATCT